>JBKPRJ010000084.1:0-15093 GCA_046734455.1 Actinomycetota bacterium
GCAGCTCGCGTCGGTGTCCTCGACCGCGACGTAGGGAGTCCACATCGCCGGGATGTCCTCTTTCTGGTTCTGCATGAGCCCGGCAACCCCCTGGCCCGTGCCGCCGACCCGGTCGAAGATCCGGTAGCCGCCGAAGTCCGACCCCATGTCCTGCGTCGTCCAGCCGAAGACCTCTTCGTAGAAGCGCTGCGCGCCGTCGGCGTCGGTCGTCCCGAGCTCGTCCCAGACGAAGACGCCCTCGGAGCCGGTGCCCTCGCTGAAACGCTGGTACACGCCGAGAAACGCGCCCTGGGGGTCGGCGACGATCGCCATGCGACCGACGTCCTCCATGTCGAAGGGCCCCGCCAGGAGCTTTCCGCCGGCCGCCTTCGCCTTCTCGACGGTCTCGTCGGTGCTCTCGACGAGGACGTGACCGAGCCAGTGCGGCGGCGGCGCGCCCTCCATCGCCTTGCCGTATCCGCCGTGCGTCTTCCCGCCGACGGAGATCATCGCGTAGTCGAACTCTCCTTCTCCGAACACCTCCGTGCCCCAGCCGAAGAGCTGCCCGTAGAACTCCTGCGCCTTCTCCGGCTCCGAAGAGACCTGCTCGTGCCAGACGAACGTGCCAACCCTGGTCTGGACAGTGCTCACGTCGACCTCCTCTACTCGCTTGGAGCCGAGGCTAGCAGCAGCGTTTCGAAAGGAGTCAGTCGCGCGGGGAGACGCGGCTCGGGAAGTCGAACTCGCGCACCGAGCAGTCGGGGCAGTAGCTCACGGCCTCGTCGAAGCTGTCCTGCTCGGGATCGAAGCTGAGAAGGGTTCGCCAGCCCGGCTCGAAGCGGTCGGTCTCGGCGCCACACTCGATGCACCGCAGCACGGGGCCGAGGCTAACGAGTCGTCGGGAAGAGGCCAAACGCCGTTTTCGCTGAGAGCGGGAAATTCCGTTTGCGAACCGACGCTTAAAACGCCAGATCCGCGAACCCGAGGGCCCACGGATCTGACGAGGGCAACTTACTGCCTCGCCGGCCCGAGTGTCAAGGGGCCGGCGAAAGAAAATCGCTACGTGCCGCTGCGGACGACTCCCGGGCGGGTCAGCGACCAGATCACCCAGCAGTTGAGCGCGATGATCAGGATCGCCCAGAACGGGTAGTACGGGATGAAGAAGAAGTTCGCGACGGCGCTCAACATCGCGAGCGTGAGCGCGACGACCGCCGCCCACGTCTTGCCGGCGAAGATCGACCAGCCGGCGATCATCAGGCCGATCCCGAGGAGCAGGTGGATCCAGCCCCACGCGCTCGTGTCGAGGTCGAACGTGTAGTTCTGGCCGACGATGAAGAACTCGTCGTTCGCGATCGCCGCGATTCCATCGATCGCCTGGAAAATGCCGATGAGGATCAGCATCGTCCCGGCGAACGTGATGCCGCCGACCGCCCATGAGGAGACGGTTGGCTCGCGAGTCGTGTCGTACTGGGTCATGGAGAGGCTCCTTTCGACAGCCCGTAGTACGAGCGGCGGCCCCTATTTCCTGCGCGCGCGGACCTCCCACACCGTCGCGTTCAGCTCGGCCGCCCAGACGACACCGCGCCCGACGAGGAAGAGGTAGAAGAGCGCCGTCGTCGCGAGGCCGAGCACGCCGTAGAGCTCCGATGCATTGGCGAGCTTCGTCTCGAGGAAGTACGCCGTGAAGACGTGCAGCACCTCAAGGCCCAGCCCGAACAGGACCGCCCCCGGGATGAACGCCGTCCAAGGGACGTCTCCCGAAGGCAGGTACATCGAGACCCAGAGCCACACGGCGCCGAACGCGACCGCCACGGCAAGCGTTGCGACGAGGCCGACCGGATTCGCCGTGTGCGCCCGGATCCAGCCCGCCACGCCCGCGACGACGAGGAGCACGATTGGCGCTAGGACGACGAAGCCGATTGCGCGGGGGAGGTTCCGGAGCGGGGGAGGTGGGATCCTCCACGCGGCCGCGTGCACGAGATGGAGGGCTCGCAGGAGCCCGTAGCTGAACCAGAGGTACAGCACCAGGCCGGTGAGGACGAGCCACCAGCGCGCGGACTCGGACTGCGCCGCCGCGTTCGCGATGATGGCCGCCAGGGCGTCCGTCACGCCCGCGTCACGCGAGTTTCCCGCCACGTCTGCCCCCGAGGCCGAGGCGAGCCCGAGCCCGCCGGCGAGCAGGACGGTGAGCGCGAGCACCCAGAAGAAGAACCGATAGGCGAGCCCGCCGCCGAGCACGCCGCCGGCGATGTCCTTGTCGCGCTGGATCCAGCAGAACGCCGTCTCGACGGAGTCGTGCTGCCCCCGCTGCGCCTCGAGGTCGCCCCGGAGCGCAATCGCCCTCGAGCGCGCGGACTGGGCGCGGTCGCGCATCGTCCGTTCCGGCGCTTCCTCCTGGAGGGGGTCTTCTGTCGTGGGCAGGAACTCGCCTCCTTCCGGGGAACCCTAATTCGCTATGGCCTCCATCGGGCCTTCTCTCCACGTACCGGAAGGGCGGCCTAACCGCCGCTTCATCGCCGTTGCCACCCTCGTCGGGGTCGCGGTCATCCTCGTCGTCGCCGCGCTCCTCATCGGCATCTGGCTCGTGCGCGAGACGGTCGTCTGGCTCGTGGCTGCGGGCTTTCTCGCTTTCTCGATCGAGCCGCTGATCCGGATCTTCACGCGACGTGGCCTGAGCCGGGGCTGGGCGACCGGAGCTGCCTTCCTCGTCATCACCGCAGTGATCCTCTTCTTCGCGATCGCGCTGCTGCCGGCGATCGGAGATGCGGCGCGCGGCCTGCGGGACGCCGTCCCCGGCTACGTCGACCAGCTGCAGGCGACGGGCGCGTCGGACTCACTCAACGCTGACCAGGCGATCCAGACCGCCGGCGATACGGCTGAAGGGGCCTCGAACTTCTTCACCGGGAGCGGAAAGGTCCTCGACCTCGTCGGAGGCCTTGCGAGCGCCGGCTTCGCGGTCTTCATGATCTTCACGTTCACCCTGTACTTCCTGGTCTACGGCCGCGATCTGCTCCACGGGTTGACCGGCCTGATGCCGTTCACCTACCGCGCGCCGTTCCTGGACGCGACGCGGCGGATCTACAGAATGAACACCGGCTACTGGTACGGGAAGTTCCTCATCGGCGTGATCGCCGGCCTCACGACGTTCGTGACCATGAAGCTCCTCGGCCTGCCGTACGCGGCCGCACTCTCGCTCTTCGTCGGCATCACCGACCTGATCCCGAACATCGGCGCGACGCTCGGCACGATTCCCGTGGTCATCGTCGGCCTCCTCGAGGAGCCGTGGAAAGGCGTCGTCGCAGGCGCGGTGCTGATCCTCTACCAGCAGGTCGAGAACAACCTGATCACGCCGAAGGTCTTCAAGGAGACCGTCGAGATCCACCCGTTCCTCTCGGTCGTGACCGTGATCGTGTTCACGTCGCTCTTCGGGATCGTCGGCGCGCTTATCGCCGTGCCGGTGACCAAGGCGATCGAGATCCTCATCGCCGCCTGGCGCGTAGGACATGCCCCGACGCTCGAGCCTCCACTGCCCGAACCGGGCGACACCGCAGTTCCCTAGGCAGAGCCGTCCCTTAAAACGCCAGATCCGCGAACCCGAGGGCCCACGGATCTGACGCGCAGGACTCTACTCGGTCGCGCGCACGGCTGTCAAGGACGACGTCACTCACCCGGGTGAACGCGGGCCGCGGGCGAGGTTGACGGCCGAGCCTGCGCGCAGAATTCTTCCGTCAGCCCGACAGCTACCTCGAAGGAGAGATAGATGGCGACCCATGCTCAGGACGACCGATCCGCGACCCGCGAGCTCCCGAGCGGGTGGTACGCGTTCGCCGGCGCGCTCATCGTCATCGTCGGCTCGTTGAACCTCCTGCAGGGGCTCATCGCCCTCCTGAAAGACGACTACTTCGCGGTCACGAAGGCCGGACTGCTCTTCGCCGACTTCTCGGCGTGGGGAACGTTCTTCCTCATCATCGGGATCATCGAGATCCTCGTCGGGCTCGGGATCTTCGCGCTGAAGACCTGGGCGCGCGCCACGGGCGTGCTGCTCCTGATGCTGAACACGATCGTCCAGTTCGCCTTCATCGCAGCGTTCCCGATCTGGACCCTGGCCGCGATCATCATCAACATCACCGCGATCTGCGCGCTCATGCGCCCACTCGACGACTATCAGTCGCCGCGGATCATCGAATAGCCGCACCGAGAAGGGAGCCGCAATGGAGACGACCGCACGCCGGAACACCCCGAGCCCGAGCCCGCTCGCCCTTCTGCTCGTCCGCTGGATCGCGCTCGCCGCTGCCTTCGCGTTCACCGCCTGGGTCCTGAACGGCGTCGACATCACGGGCGGCTTCTGGGCCTACGTCTGGGTCGCGCTGATATTCGGGATCGTGAACGCGGTCATCGGGACGATCCTCCGGATCCTCACGCTGCCCTTCAACTTGATCACCCTCGGGATCATCTCGCTCTTCATCACGGCGATCCTGCTCAGCATCACGGACGCGCTGACGGATCACCTCACGATCGACGACTTCTTCTGGACGACGATCTGGGCGGCCATCATCCTCGCGATCGCCGCGGTGGCCGTGGAGCTGATCCTGCAGCTGATCTTCTGGCGGGAGCCGGTCGTCGCGGCCTAGGCGGGGTCAGAGCTCGAGACTGCCGCCTACGGGCAGGAGGCGCACCTCGACCGCGGGGGCGAGCTCTGCCGCCGCGTCGGCGAACTCCGTCACGGGCCTCCGGAGGAAGTCGCGGGCGGATTTACGCACCGTGACCGGGTAATAGGTGCCCCAGTGGATGGGGACGACGACGCGCGGGCGGATGAGCGCGACGGCCTCCGCCGCCCGCCGCGGGTCGAGGTGCCCGGTCCCCAGCGAGGGGCCCCAGCCCCAGATCGGCACCAGGGCAACGTCGGTGTCGGGCGCGACCTCCGCGAGCGCGGGGAAGAGGTCCGTGTCGCCGAGGAAGTACAGCCTCTTCGATCCGCTGACGACGTAGCCGAGCGCCTCCGTCTTCTTGCCGAAGATCCGGCTCGAGTCGTGCTCCGCGGGGACGGCCTCGATCTTCAGGGAGCCGACCTCGACGGTCTCGCCCGCGTCGAGCTCGTGGACCGGGGCGGAGACGCGCCGGCGTACGAGGCTCGCACCTCCGCGCGGCATGACAAGCGCCTTCGCGCCCTGGAGCTTGCGGAGGGAACCGAGGTCGAGGTGGTCGTAGTGGACATGGGAGATGAGGATGGCGTCGAGGTCCTCGAGGCTCTCGAGGTCGAGCGGCTCAGACCGGCGCAGCATGACGACGCGCTCCCGCAGGAGCGGGTCGGTGAGAAGGCGGATGCCGTCCAGCTCGATCAGCACCGTCGAATGCCCGACCCAGCGGACGCCGTTCGCCACGTTCAAGGCCTCCGCACGAAGAGCCCGCTCACCACGTCGCGGGCCTGCTTCGAGAGCGGGACCGGGGGATCCGAAGGCCCGTAGGCGCTTTGCGACCACGCCTGGGCGATCTCCGCCCCGAGGAGAAGGACGATCGCCTGGAGGTAGACGACCAGCAGGAACGCGAAGACGGAGCCGAGCGCGCCGTAGAGGAGGTCGTACCTCGCCACGCGCGCGAGGTAGTAGCTGAAGCCGATCCGGATCGCCTCCGACGCGATCGCCGCGGCCAGGGCGCCCACGGCCAGGTCGCGGTAGGGGAGGCGCGCCCTCGGCACGAGGCGGTAGAGGAGGAGGAGCGCGCCGAACGTGAGGACGGGGGGCAGGAGCAACGCGAAGATGCTGCCACGGTCGAGGCCTGCGGCGCCGAGCCCGCCGGCGACTGTCTCGCTCCACCGCTGGACGGCGTTGATGGCGATCGTCAGCGCGAGGAGGCCGACGAAGAGGCAGGCAATCGAGAGGACGAGGATGACGTCCACGAGCTTCGAGTGGAAGAACGGGCGCCCCTGTCCGCCGTCGAAGACGGCCGTGAGGCCGACTCGCACCGAGCTCATCATCCCGCTCGCAGACCAGAGGAGGGCGAGGATGCTGAGCACGCCGATCACGGAGAGCGGCGTGGGAATGTCGGAGAGGATGCGCTCGATGTCGACGCCCGCCTCCGGCGAGAGCGGAAAGCGGTCGATGAGCTGCTCGGTCACTTCCTGGCGCCGTTCGTCGTCGCGCAGGAGGAGGCCGAAGATCGTCCCGAGCAAGATGAACAGCGGCACGACCGCGAAGAGCACGTGGTAGGAGATCGCCGCCGCGATCTGAGGATTACGATTCGCCGTGTAGCGGGTGAGCGAGGTCGTCGCCGTCCAGATGATCCGGCCGCTCACCGTCCGCTTGACGGCGTCCGGATCTCCGGCAGCCGGGACCGTCGGCAGGCCCAAAGGCAGAGCTCCTACGCGGCCGGCTCGTCCGCCGGGTTGACGCTCACGATCTCGAGTCCGAGATCGTGCAACAAGCTCAGCGCGCCGCGCAGGTGCGCCTGGTCGACGAGCGTCCCCGTGAGGACGGACTCCGCGCCGCGAGCCTCGACGGCCATTCCCTCGAGTGGACCGACGAGCGGCCGCGCGATCTCGCCTCGGACGACGATCCGATACACGGCGGCCTGCCGGCCGCTGCGGGCCGCGAAGCGCTGCTGCATCCCCGGCGAGTGTCCCGCCGGACCGCGTCAATTGCCTCCCCTGCAGCCTGCGTTCACCCGGGTGAATCGCCGGCGCGGGCGATGTTCGCCCGGTGCGCGGAAGCGATCCTCGCGGTGACCGAAAGGAGACGTATGGCAATCGGACCCGTGCAGCTCATCGTGCTCGCGTTCAACGAGCCCAACTTCCAGGGAGAGGTCCTGGCCGAGCTCGACCGGTTGAAAGAGAACGACGTCGTCCGCGTCATCGACGCGATCGCGATCCACAAGGACGCCGAAGGTGAGGTGACCGTCCTCAAGCGCACCGACCTGTCAGACGACGAAGCCGCCGAGTTCGGAGCCACCGTGGGCGCGCTCATCGGCCTGGGTGCCGGTGGGCTCGAGGGCGCCGAGGCAGGAGCGGAGGCCGGCGCCGAGGCGACCGCCGACGGCGTGGACGCCTTCTCCGAGGAAGACGCGTGGGATGTCGTGGAGGACATCCCCGCCAACAGCGCCGCGGCCGTGATCCTGCTCGAGCACCGCTGGGCGATCCCGGTTCGGGACGCCGTGGTGAAGGCGGGTGGTTTCCGGGTGGCGGACGGCTTCATCAGCCCGCTCGACCTGGTCGCCATCGGCCTGGTCGCCGCCGAAGAAGCGGAGGCGCTCGCCTCTGTCGAGAGCAGCTGAGAACCGAAGGAGGATTCGAATGTTCGGACCAAGCCGAAGGGTCGCCCGCCGCACGGCGCGGCGCACCTCGCGCCGCCAGATGGCGATGTACGGCGATCAGGGGGGCTACGACGACTACGACGAGCCCGCTCCCGCGCCGGCCGCGCCTCCTCCCGCGCAGATGGACTACGCGGAGGAGCTCCAGAAGCTCGCCGAGCTGAAGGCGGCGGGCGTCATCAACGACGAGGAGTTCGAGGCGAAGAAGAAGCAGATCCTCGGCATCTGAGGATCGACTCGTTCCGCGAGGAGGCTCTGCCGGCTAGGTCGCCAGCAGGGCCTTCTCTGCCTCGTACTCTTCGTCCGTCAGTGCGCCCCGCTCGTGGAGAGCGGCGAGGCGCTCCAGGCTCTCGACCCGGTCCGGGCTCCCCTCGGCGCCCGCGCCTCGGCGCCTGGGCCAGTGGAGCTCGTAGCTGCCCACGGCGTCCGGGAACTCGCGCACCGTCTGCCGGCGCAGGACCTCGAGCCCCGCAAACGCGAGGACGGCGACGATCACGACCGTGATGAACCGGCGCGGCGTCCCGGTCGGCCCCCACGCGAGGAGAATCAGGAGCACCGCCGCGAGGGTGGCATGGACGGCGACCGGGTGGTCACGGAAGGCGGGTGCGATCCAGCGACGGCCCGCGGTCGCGCGGGCGCCCGCGCCCGAGAACCAGATGGCGACGACGGCGATGAGCCCGACGAAGATCCCCGCCCAGGCCGACTGCGCCAGAAGCGACGTGAAGATGGCCCACACGTCCTTCGCGGCGTCTCGCACCGACTCGGTCTGGACGAGGTTGTCGATCACGGCGTTGCCGACGATCCGCCTGATGGCGAGCAGGAGGAGGCCCATGAGCACGAGGCTCAGCGCGATGTTCCGGAGCACCCGTCGGCGCCGGCCCTCGGCGATGTAGACCGCGCCCGCCCAGAGGAGGAGTCCGACGATCAACGGCCAGAACGAGAGCGCCTTCAGAAGCTTGACGATGCTCTGCGCAGTGCTCAGCTGGTCGGACTTGAGAATGACGATCGGCTCGACGCGCCCCTGCAACGCATTCGTGACGCCCTCGCTTGCCCCGACTTGCCCCGTGACGTCGGCGACGAGCTGGTCGAGGTCGAGGACGACGGCCCCCCCGCTGATCTGCAGGCGCTCGGTGTCGCCCTCGAGGAGGGCGACGAGGCGCTCGTTGGCGGCCCGGTTGGCCGAGCGCCAGAGCTCCTGCACCCGCGGCCGCGCGAGCGCGCGGTTCACCGCGTCGTAGGCGGCTCCCTTGAGCTGCGCCGCCAGCGTGCCTGCGAGCGGCTTCAGCTGCTCCGGAAGGGCTTCTTCGAGGCGGGCCTGCGCGTCGCTCGAGGCGTAGGCCTGGTCGACGATGTAGACCGAGAGGACGTTGCGGACGTCCTCGCTCTGTAGGAGCTGGGAGCTGGTGCTCGCCCACTCGTCCGAGTCAAGGGCGATGTCGCGGACCCAGACGCTGATCGTCGAGATGAGGATGCAGAGCGCGCCGAGGACGACGAGGACCCAAACGGCGAGCCGCCGCCGGCGCGTGCCCTTGTCGGGCTGCTCGGAACCCTTGCGTTTGCGCACGACCACGAGGCTCGCCCAACCGGGCGCTCAGAGCCTCACCCGCGCCCCCGGTTCACCCGGGTGAAACCGCTCAGCAGGTGGTGACTCGCTGCGGGCGGTGAGACAATCTCGGCGCGGGTAGGGCGACCTGCGCTGCCCCACTGGAAAGGAGAAAGATGGTCTTAGCCGATACGACGTTTCTCGACGTCTTTTGGTACTCGATCCTGTTCTTCTTCTGGATCATGGCGATCTGGATCTTCATCGCCCTGATCTCCGACGTGATCCGCCGGGACGATCTGTCGGGCGGCGGGAAGGCGTTATGGATCATCTTCATGGTCATCCTGCCCTTCCTCGGCTGTCTGGTGTACATCATCGTTCGGCCGAAGGTGACGGCCCAGGACGTCCGGATGGCGGCTCAGGCCGAAGCGGCGCAACGCGCCGCGGCAGGCGTCTCGACCGCGGACGAGCTCGCCAAGCTGAGCCAGCTCCGCAGCCAGGGCGTCATCAACGACGCGGAATACGAGGACCTGAAGAAGAAGGCGCTGGCCTCCTAGGCGCAACACGGCAGGGGCGCGGGCGTCCTGAGACGTCCGCGCTCGAGCCCATCGAATGAGAGAAAGGATGGATAGATGAGCACCAGAGCAGCCGGACCGACCGGGTGGGCGGTCTTTGCGGGCACCGTGCTCGCGATCGTCGGAGCCTTCAACATCATCTACGGGCTGGCGGCGATCTTTCGCGACGAGGTCATCACGACAACGAGCGGCGCCGTCATCGTCTGGGACGTCACGAAGTGGGGCTGGATCCTCCTCATCTTCGGGATCTTCCAGCTCCTCGCCGGCATGGCCCTCTTCGCGGGATCGAGCTGGGCGCGCTGGGTCGCCGTCGTGCTCGCCGCTCTGAACGCGGTCGGCAATGTCGGCTTCCTCACCGTGCAGCCCATCTGGACCGGGCTCATCATCGCGCTCGACATCATCGTCATCTACCAGCTGACAGCACGCTGGGAGGCGGTCGACCCCGCCTACTACGAGCGCTATGACGAGGCGACGAGGGGTGCAAGCTCCGCGCGCGATCAGGCGACTCACATCCGCACGGGCCTCTAGCCCGCCGCTCTTCGCCAGAGCCAAATAGACGGACATCGGGCCCAGGCCTAACGGGTCAAATGTCCTGCTCGCGCAGCGATAACATCTGCGCCAAGGGGGCGTGCGAGCGGGGAGGAACGGCTTGGAGGCGGAGGTCCAGTTGGCTCCATCCAGATCGGTCGCAAGGACGGTCCGCTCTCTGCTGCGCTCGGATGCAGCCCGCTACGTCGGCGCGGTTCTCGCCCTGGCAGTCGCCTACTACGGAACCGCCAAGCTCGCGCAGAGCCTCCGCTACACGGCGTCGGTGAGCGCGATCTGGCCGCCCGCCGGCCTCGGTATCGCCGCGCTCTATCTCTGGGGACTCCGCCTCTGGCCGGGGATCTTCCTCGGCGAGCTCATCGTCAACGCACAACTTCTCACGGGCGAGCACGCCCTCCCGTTCTGGAGCATCGTCGGCCAGCAGACTGGCAACATGCTGGAGATCGTCGTCGGGGCGATCCTTCTGCGCAGGCTGATCGGTCCGAACGCCGGGCTCGACCGGCCCGAGCAGATCCTCGGGATGCTCATCGCGCTGGCGACCGCGACCGCGATCAGCGCCGTCGTCGGAACGGCCTCGATGCTGGCCGGCGGGGTGATCGAGCCTTCCGAAGCGGCCGAGTTCTGTCGCACCTGGTGGCTCGGGGACACGGCGGGCGGGTTGATCGCGCTGCCGCTCATACTCACCTGGGCCGGCGATCCGCGCGGCTCCTCTCGCCGCATGTGCACGTGGGAGGGCCTGCTGCTCCTCACGACGGTGGTGACCCTCAGCGTGCTCTCGGTCTCAGCGAACGAGCCGGTCATCTACCTCGTCTTCCCGGCCCTCGTTTGGGCGGCTCTCCGCTTTGGTCCGGCCGGCGCGACCCTCTCGGTCGTCCTCGCCGCCGGCGCTGCGATCGGGTTCACCGCGAACGAGCTCGGCCCCTTCTTCAGGCAGCCGATCGACGACAAGGCGCTGAGCACCCAGCTCTACATCGCGGTTGCGGCACTCACGACGCTCTTCGTGGGAGCGCTCGTCGGCGAGCGGGAGCGCTCGGCTGCCGACCTGGCCCTCGCCGAGCAGCGCGAGGGAGAGCGCGCCGCCGCCGAGCGCCATCGGATCGCGCGCGACCTCCACGACTCGGTCTCGCAGGCGCTCTTCTCGACCGTCCTGCACACGCGTACCGCGGAGCGGGACCTCGAGAAGGAGGGACTCGACCCGCACGGGTCCGTCGCCCGTTCCCTCGACGCGATCGCGGAGCTGACCGCGGGCGCGCAGCGAGAGATGCGCGTGCTTCTCTCCGAGCTGAACGGCTCGGCAGGAAGCGAAGGGCTCGTCGCAGGTCTCGCGCGCCACGCTGCGACGCTCGGCAACCCCGAGGGGCTCACGGTCGCCGTGCGCGGCCCGGAGCAGCGACTGCCGCTCAGCCCCCCGGCCGAGGCGCAGCTCTTCGCCATCGGGCGCGAGGCTCTCGCCAATGTCGTCAAGCACTCGGCCGCGCAGCAAGCCTGGGTCAACATCGAATCGGCCGCAGGCGCGGTCTCGCTCGAGATCCGGGACGACGGGAGCGGCTTCGACGCGCGGCTCGACCGGCCCGGCCACTACGGCCTCGAATCCATGCGCACTCGGGCTGCGGAGGCAGGCGCGTCGCTGACCATCCTGAGCGTGCCGGGACGCGGGACGGTGATTCGCGTCGTCATGCCCGAGCACCGACCAGCGAGCGGCAATGGGCGCTGAGGAGGTCATCCGCGTCCTCGTCGTCGACGATCACGAGGTCGTCCGACGCGGGCTGCACGCGTTCCTGGACGGCGAGCCCGATCTCGAAGTGATCGCCGATGCGGCGGGGGGAGAGGAGGCGATCGATGCCTTCGCACGGCTCGACGCCGAGGGCCGGCGCCCCGACGTGGTGCTCATGGACCTGCAGATGGCCCCGATGGACGGGATCGAGACCACGCGCCGCGTACGTGACCTCTATCCGGGCGTCGAGGTGGTCGCCCTCACGTCGTTCGCGGAGAAGGAGCGCGTCCGCGCCGCCCTCGACAGCGGCGCGGCCGGATATCTCCTGAAGGACTCGGAGCCTGCAGAGGTCGCCGCCGCCGTGCGGTCGGCCCACCGGGGCGAGATCCAGCTCGATCCCGCGGTGACGAGACCTCTGATCACCGATCTGCGGTCGGGCGGAGACGACGTCACGTCGCTCCTGACAAGCCGCGAGCTCGAGGTACTCCGGCTGGTCGGCGCCGGCAAGGCCAACAAGGAGATCGCAGCCGACCTCGTGATCAGCGAGCGCACGGCGCGTACGCACGTCTCCAACGTGCTGCGGAAGATCGGCGTCAGCTCGCGGACGCAGGCGGCAGTGCTGGCTGTGCGAGAGGGGCTGGTTGCACCGCCGGAGAAGGACGGGGTCAGGCCCGGATGAGCCGCTGGCCCCTCCTCGGCGAAGCGGGTCAGGGGGGCAATGGCGTCGCCCGTACGCTGGAAACCAAGCTTCGAGGGTTTTCGCCCTCTCCGGAGATGATCACGCGACCCCGGCTGACCGCGCGGCTGCTCGGCTCGAACGCCTCGCTCGTCCTCTTCGCCGCTCCTCCCGGGTTCGGCAAGACGACCCTGCTCGCCCAGTGGCGAGAGCTCGACGAGCGCCCCGTTGCCTGGTTCACGGCTGATGCCTCCGACAGCGACCCGGTTGCGCTGTGGACCGGGGTCGTCGAGGCCATCAGGCGCGTCCGGCCCGATTTCGGCCAGGCGGCGGAGACCGCTCTCCAGGCTCGCCACGTTGACGTGCACGACGCGCTCATCCCGGTCGTGATCCACGAGCTCGAGTCGTTCGAGGGCGAGCTCGCCGTCGTGCTCGACGACTACCACGCGGTCGACAACACTGCCTGCCACGAGTCGCTCGCGTATTTCCTCGAGGCCAAGCCCGACAACATCCAGCTCGTCGTCTCCAGCCGCGCGGATCCGCCGATTCCGGTCGCGAAGCTGCGCGCGGAAGGTCGGCTGCTCGAGCTCCGCGCCCTCGATCTCTGCTTCACGAAGGAGGAGGGAGCCCATTTCCTCAACGAGCAGCTCGGGCTCGGGCTGGGTGAGGAGACCCTCGACGTCCTGCACGAGCGCACCGAGGGCTGGCCTGCCGGCGTCTACCTCGCCTCGCTGTCCCTCCGGAACGCCGCGGACGCAGACGGGTTCGTGGCCGACTTCGACGGCTCGAACCGGCACGTCGCCGACTACCTCACCGAGGTTGCGCTCGGGTCGCTCGACGCCCGGCGCCGAGATTTCCTGCTCCAGACGTCGATCCTCGACTGGTTCTCTGCTCCCCTCTGCGACGCGGTGACCGGCCGCCGCGGCTCGGCCGCACGGCTCGAGGAGCTCGAGCGCGCGAATCTCTTCCTCATCCCACTCGACGACCGCCGCGAGCGCTACCGCTACCACCAGCTCTTCGACGACCTCCTGCGGTCCCAGCTCGCACAGCGCGAGCCCGGGCTCGTGCCGAAGCTGCACCGCCGCGCCTACCAGTGGCTCGCCGACGCGGGGGAGACCGACGCCGCCGTGCGCCACGCGCTCGCAGCCGGCGACGTGGACGAGGCGGTTGCGCTCGTCGCAACGGATTGGCTCGCGGACCCGAACGGCCACCTTGGGAGACCGGACGACATTCTCCGGCGGCTCGACGGCTTCCCGGCCGAGGCGTTCGTCGACGACGCTCGCCTGTCGCTCGTCCAGGGCTGGGCTCTGAGCATGGCGGGCCGGCGGGCGGAGGCGGACGAAGCCCTCGCCGTCGCCGAGCGGGGCGGAGAGGACCTTCCGGACGGAACGTCCGTGGAGCACGCAGCCGTCCTCGCGCGCGCCTGCTTCCCCTGGGGCGATGCCGTCGGCGCCCTCGCCGCCGCCGAGGCCGCTGAGACGCTCGAGGGCCGGTGGCCCCCGTTCTGGCAGCCCGTGCGGCTTCTGGCTCTCGGCCGCGCGCGCTTCCTCGTCGGTGACCACGGCGAAGCGAAGGCGCCGCTCGAATGGGCCGTGTCCTCCGGCCACCATGTCGAGCGCCCGCTGCTCGCGGCGTCCGCGCAGGCATTGCTCGCCCGCATCGCGCTGGCGGCAGACGAGGTCGCGGCCGCTGAGAGACACGCGCGAAGCGCCCTGCAGGTCCTCGAAGGCCGTGGGCTCACCGATCAGCCGGGTGCAGGCACGGTCTACGTGGCGCTCGGCGCGGTGCTCGCCCGCCAGGGCAAGTCCGTTGAGGCAGGCGACATGCTGGTTCGCGGGCTTGCCCGCCTGCGGCCGACCCGTGACGTCCTTGCGATCGCCGATGCGCTTCTCGTCTATGCCCCCGTCAGGCGCGCACTCGACTCACTCGCTTCGGCGCGAGGTCTCGTCGAGGAGGCTCGCGTACTCCTCGCCGACTGCGCCGACCCCGGCGCGATCGGCCTCGAGCTCGAGGAGGTCGCCCGCTCGCTCACTCCCGCCCACAGACGCGTGGAAGGCGGGAGCGAGCTGACCGAGCGCGAGCTGGAGGTGCTCCGCTATCTCGCCGACGGCATGCCGAAGCGCGACATCGGCCGCGCGCTCTTCCTCTCGTACAACACGATCCACTCGCACACGAAGTCGATCTACCAGAAGCTCAGGGTCTCGTCGCGCGACGCCGCCGTTGCTCGCGCCCGCGAGCTCGGCGCGCTCTAGCCGCGCTGGGCCTCGGCCATCTACGCGCTTTCCACACCGGGGTCAGACCCCTGTGTCCCGAATGGACGAACGCGTCCGCTTGGACCCGTGGCTCCGGTGCCTGGGTTTTCCACACCGGGGTCAGACCCCGGTGTCTGAAAAGGAGGGTCCTAGTTCACCAGCTTCCGCTCCATCGCGAAGATCGCGATCCGCCACATGAGGAGCCCGAAGGCGACGATCACCGCGACGTGGTAGAGGTCGACCCAGCCCTCGAAGCCGAAGGCCGCGTGGCGGACGAGCTGGACGCAGTGGTAGAGCGGGTTGAACTGGGCGAGCACCTGCGCCCAGTCCGGCAGATTGTCGATCGGGAAGAACGTGCCCGCGACGAGAAAGAGCGGTGTCAGGACTGCGCTCACGATGTACGAGAAGTTCTCGATGCTCTTGGCGAAGCCCGCCGTCATGATCCCGAAGCACGCCCACCCGTAGCCGGTGATGAAGCCGATGAGCGGGACGGTGAGCATCCCCCAGGC
>JBKPRJ010000085.1:0-23809 GCA_046734455.1 Actinomycetota bacterium
GTTCAGCGCCAACTTCGCCAACCTCTACGAGCGAATCGGAGAGACCAAGGCGAAGCCGGGCCAGGTCTTCACGGCCGACGACGAGGCCCGCGACGTGACCGAGCAGCTCATCCGCGACGCGGGCTACGAGCCCGAGTACGCAGGCGGCCTCGACAAGTCACGGGCGCTCGAGGACTTCCTCGGCGTCCTCTTCGCGCTCTCGCAGACGAGCGGCCCGGTCTTCTATCGGTTCGCCCCGCCCGACGAGCTCTAGCTACCGGAGCGGACCCAGGTTGATGCTGTCGATCGCAAGCTCGATCAGCAGCACCAGGAGGATGAACACGATCACTGCGCCGGCCGTTCGCCGCACCGCGTAGGCGAGAAGCGTCATCGCAGACGAATCGTAGTGCTCCGTGCCGGAACCCGAGCCCCGTTTCTGGTGTACACGCAATAGCCATGAAGAAGGTCGCCCTGATCGTCCTCGTCGCGCTGACGCTTCCTGGCGCCGCGCTCGCCAAGGGTCCTTCGAAGGCCTCGATCGCCGGCCCCGGCATCGCGACCATCGAGATCTCAGGCGCGGAAGGGAGCACGACGCCGTTCTGGCACTTGGTCGAAGCCGCCGGCTGGTTCGAGTCCGCCTACGGACCCAGACTGGCGCAGGAACCACCCGCCGGTGACCTCGGCCCGAGATACACGATCACCTGGGCGGTCCCCAGCTCGAACACACTGCGGCAGGAGCTCTATCCGTACGCAAAGCCGTCTCCGGTGACATACATGCCTCGCGGCCAGGAGATCTACGACACCCCGGTCAAGGGCGGCTGGTTCGCCGGCGGGGCAAAGCTCGAGAAGGCTTTCGACCGTATCGGCCTGCCCGCACAGCCATCCCCTGCACCGGCGGCCTCACGCTCGAGCCTGGCGACCGCTGGGATAGCCGCGGCGGCCGCGCTCTTCGCGCTCGCTACGTCTCTTCCACTGCGCTCTTGAGGTGCGGCGGGCACTTGAGCCAGTAACTCTCGCGCACCCATTCGAGCGCGGCGTCGAGCGACTCGTCGTCGGTCACCTCAGCGGTGATCCAGCCGTAGCGCCCGACCCAGCGGGCCTCTGACACGTACGGGAGGAGCTGGGCGATCTCCCGTTCCTCCGCGGTCAGCTTCACCGTCAGCTGAACGCAGTCCGTGGCGACGGACATCGAGGCGAACATTTTGTTGTCCGCGACCTTGAAGACGGGATGGCCCCACGGCTCGTCCTCGTAGGTCTCGGGGAGGGAGAGCGCCAGCCGGCGAAGCTCCTCGGCGAGATCGTCCGGTTTGGCCACGTGGCCGAGCTTATCGCTTGGCGGCCGAGGCCAGACGCTGGTGGAGATTCGCGGCCGGGAAGCGGCGGAAGCTGGCGGCAAGTGCCGCGCCCATGGCCGGCTTGGCCTTGGGCGCTGCACGCTTCTTGCCGCTTGGGCTCGGCACCAGGCGAGGGATCTTGCGCCTCGCGACGCGTGGCGTCAACCCGAAGGGTTAACGCCCGGCGAGCTTGAGCTCGGGATCGAGGACGAGCTCGCCCGCGGCGACGCGCCTGAGCGCGTCCCGAAAACCGTCCATGTCCGCGACGCGGTCCTTGAGCAGGTAGCCGACGCCCTCCTCCCCCGTCTCGAGCAGGTCGCGCGCGTACGCGGGCTCGACGTACTGCGAGAGCAGCAGGACGCCGGTGCCGGGATAGCGGCGGCGGATCTCCTGGGCAGCGCGGACGCCGTCGTCGGCGAGGCCGGGCGGCATGCGGATATCGGCGACCACCACGTCCGGCTTCGTCGCGTCCACCTTCACCATCAGGTCGTCGGCGTCGTCGGACTGGCCGACGACCTCGAAGCCGTGGCCCTCGAGCAGAGATGCGATTCCCTCGCGAAGGAGCACCGAGTCGTCCGCGAGCACGACGGTGAGCGTCTTGCCCGAAAGCGGCTGCGACGCGTCGTTGGCGAAACGGAGAGGCGGAAACTCGTTCTCGAGGCCGGGTACCTCGAGCTGGAAGATGCGCTCCGGCTGCGGAAGCCCCCGCAGCCAGTACTGCCCGAGCTCGCGTGTGGCCAGCTCCTCCGGAAGCAGCTCCGCGGTGGACGCCGAGAGCAACACCTGGCTGCCGTGGCCCGCGAAGCAGATACGGGCGGCCTTGTGCACCTCCACGCCGAGATAGTCGGAGTCCGCAAAGATCGCCTCGCCCGTGTGCATCCCGATGCGCACGCGCACCCGCTCTTCGCTCGGCCATTCCTGCTCCGCGAACGCGAGTTGCGCGTCGATGGCGGTTCGGGCTGCGGCGGAAGCATCCTCGAAGGCGACGAAGAGCTCGTCGCCACGGCAGTCGATCTCGTGCCCGCCGCCCGACAGCGCCGGCTCGCGAATCAGATTCCGATGCTCCACGAGCACCTCGCTCCAGCGCTCCTGGAGCCTGTGCGCGAGGCCCGTGGAGCCCTCGATGTCGGTGAAAAGGAAGGTGACGGTGCCGGACTTCGGTTTGCTCATAGCCGTCCTCGGGTCGAAGCCCAAAGGTACAGAGCTATACGCGAGCCGGAAGCGCCCGGCGAACGCCGTCGACCGTCCAGCCGGCGACGGCGAGGACGAGCATCGCGACTGCGACTGTGCCGATGAAGAGCTTGAACTTCATGGGCAGCAGGATGACGGGCGAATGGCGCGCCAACGATGCGGCTTCCTGGCGTCTGCAGGTGCGGTTACCCCTACGAGCGAAGGTAGGCGAGAACGGCCAGCACGCGGCGGTGATCCTCGGACGCGGCGGGCAATCTGAGCTTGGAGAAGATGCTCGTCACGTGCTTCTCCACCGCCCGCTCCGTGACCACGAGCTGCTCGGCGATGCCTGAGTTCGAGCGGCCTTCCGCCATGAGGCCGAGAACCTCGCGCTCCCTGGGCGTGAGCTGGTCGATCGGGTCGTCGCGCCTGCGCCTGCCGACGAGCTGCGAGACGATCGTCGGGTCGAGGGCAGATCCGCCTTCCCCGACGCGGCGCACGGCGTCCGCGAACTCGTTCACGTCCGAGACGCGGTCCTTGAGCAGATAGCCGACTCCCTCGGCGCTCTCGGCCAGGAGCTCCATGGCGTAGGCCGCCTCGACGTACTGGGAGAGGACGAGCACGCCCACGCTGGGGTGCTTCTCGCGGATCTCCTGGGCCGCGCGCAGGCCTTCGTCGGTGTGGGTCGGCGGCATGCGGATGTCGACGATGGCCACGTCCGGTGAGTAGCTCCGCACCTTGAGCATGAGCTCGTCGGCGTTCCCCGCCTGCCCGACCACCTCGAAGCCGGCCTCGTCCAGGATCCGCGCGACGCCCTCGCGCAGCAGGACCGTGTCGTCGGCCAGGACTACCCGCACGGGATCTCCGCGCGGATAACCGTTCCGCGCCCCGGCGAGCTCTCGACGTGCAGCCGCCCGTCGAGGGCCTCCACGCGGTCCGCGAGCCCCCGCAGGCCCGTGCCGCTGCCCGGGTCGGCGCCGCCGACGCCATCGTCCGCCACCTCCACGACCGCGTTGCCGTTCAGCCGAGTCACTCGCACCCCGACGGTGGAGGCCTGTGCGTATTTCGCCACGTTGGCCAGCGCCTCGGAGACGACGTAGTAGGCGGCCGCCTCGACGGGAGGCGGCAGGCGCTCCTCCGGGGCGAGCACCTCGACCGGGAGCGGCGCCCGGCCCGCGAGGGCCTCGAGCGCGGCTGAAAGTCCACGGTCTGAGAGTACGGCGGGATGAATGCCTCGCGCCAGCTCGCGGAGCTCCTCGAGCGCCTGCGCGAGCTCCTCCGAGGCGCCGTTCAGGAGCTTCGAAGCCTCGTCGGGGTCCGCCTGCAGCTTCGCCTGGGCGAGCCGCAGGGCGAGCGAGAGCGAGACGAGGCGCTGCTGCGCACCGTCGTGGAGGTTCCGCTCGAGGCGGCGCCGCTCGGCGTCGCCCGCCTGCAGGAGGCGCTTGCGCGAATGGCGCAGCTCCTCCTCCTGGCGCTTGCGCTCGGTGATCTCCATGCCGGAGATGAGAAAGCTGGGCCGCCCGTGCTCGTCGAGCAGAGGCGTCGTCGACCACGCGACAACGGCCTGCCCGCCGCCCGCCGCGCGCCAGTGGTTCTCGTGCTCGCCCGCAGCCCCCTCGGCGGCGAGGGAGGCGAGATCGTGGTGCACCTCCTCGGCCTCCTCGGGGACGATGAACACCTCCCAGAACTTCTTCTCGCGGAATTCCGGCCCGTCGGGCACGCCGGCCAGCTGCTCGAGCGTCTGGTTGAAGCGGACGATGTTTCCCTCCGGATCGATCATGCAGAAGAGGCTCGGCGCGTTGTCGACCACCGTGCGGATGAAGTCGCGCTCGCGCTCGAGCTGCGCGGCGAGGTGCTTGAGCTCGGTGAACTCGCGGGCGATGAGGATCGCCTCCTCCCCGTCCTTGACGATCCGCGCTTCGAAGTCGCGCTCGACGCCGTCGATCTCGACGCGGTAGTCGCCCGTGACGAGGCGGCCGGTGTCGATCGCCTCGCGCACGCCGTTCACGATCTTGTCGGCGACCTCCTGGGGGAGGATGTCGTGCGCTCTGCTGCCGAGAAGGCGTTCCGGCGACGTGATGAGGTCTTCGGGGTGCCCGTTGAAATCCAGGTACGTGCCCTCGCGGTCGAAGCGGAACATGAGGTCGGGCGCGGCGTCGAGGAGCGCCCGGTACCGCCCCTCGCTCTGCCGCAGAGCCTGAACGGTGCGCTCCCGCGCAAGGGCGAGGCTGGCCGCCGCGCTGACCGCCTCCACCAGGTCCCGCTCCTCGGAGAGCGCCGAGTCGTGGACGAGGGTGGCGACGACCTCGCCCTCGTGCTCCACGAAGGTCGTGGTCTTCCCCTCGCGGGCGGATTCTTTCGCCAGGTCGTAGGGCTGCCCGTCGGAGTCGATCCACTCGTAGGTGTCGGGGAGCCAGACCGCCAGGTGGAGATCCGGGTCGTTGAGCGTCCGTGCGATGGCGTCGCGGAGCTCGCGCAGGTTGCCCGCGCTCAGGAGCTCGACGACGAGGACAGCGACCGACGCACGGGCGAGGCGGATCTGCAGCAGCCCGGCCAGGAACGCGAGCGGCACGAGCGCGAACGAGAAGATGACGAACCACCACATGACGTCGGCCGCGCGCTGGGAGACAAGCGAGACGGTGATGGCCAGAGCGATGAATGCGAGCGTCGCCGCGGAGGTGATGAAGATGGGCGCCAGCGTTCGCCTGAGCGGCGGCGACGCCGCCCGCCAGCGGCGGAAGAGCACCCAGGCGGTTCCGAAGAGGACGTAGCCGGCGCCCAGGATCGCGAAGAGGCCCAGGGCCGTGCGGGCGTTCTCCGAGTCCCACGTCGCGAGGACGTTGTCCGGGCAGCCCGTGCAGTTGTCCGCGCCGAAGACGTTGTAGAGCGTCTGCACGCCGAGGACGAGGAAGTAGGCCATCCCGACGATGGAGTAGACGAGCTTCGTCTCCAGGTACCCGCGCGGGAAGGCGAGCAGCGCGTGGACGAAGACGGCGATCCCGAGACCGCTCAGGATTTCGCCGATCGCAAAGATGTACTCGTTGCTCGTCTCCGAAAGCGCCCCGAGCATGAAGGCGAAGCCGACGGTGGCCATGAGCGGCCCGAACCTGTTCCCAGGCCGTCGCGCCCAGGCGAGGAGGCCCGTGCCGATGAACGACCAGACGATGACGAGGTAGAGCGCGGCGATGAACTCCGCGTTCTCCTCGTGATCGCTCGTCAGCGTGAGGTAGAGCGCACCCGCCGTCGCGGCGAGCGCAAGCGTCAAGACCACCAGGATCCGGGTGCGCATCGCTCTATCGAAGCACAGCGTGCAAGGCCGCACCGGACAGCTCGGCCTTGGGCACGAACCCGCGCGCGCCGCACTCGTAGACGAGCGGCCCGAAGTCGGCCGCGTCGCGGCTCGACGTCAAGACGATCGTCGGCATGTAGCCGTTCGACCCCAGGGCCGTCGCGACGGCGAAACCGTCCATATCGGGGAGCTGGACGTCGAGGAGGACGATTTCGGGCTCAAGCCGGTGAACCGCCTCGACGGCCGAGGTCCCGTCCTCAGCCTCGCCGACGATCTCGAACCCGTCAGCTTCGAGAATGGCGCGCGCGGTCGCGCGGAAGCTGGGGTGATCGTCGACGATCAATACGGTGGCCACGAAGAAAGTGTGGCGGACCGCTCTTTCCGCCGGAATACGGCTATCCACACTCTTTTCGGGGGTTTTCTAGACCCCTCTCGGAGAGGAATCCTCGAGTGCGACCCGCATGAGATCTCGGATGGAGACGATTCCCGCCACGCGGCCCTCGTCGAGGACCGGGAGGTGGCGGAAACCTCCGTGGATCATGAGTGCCGCCGCGTGTCCCGTCGAGTCGTCGGCCTCGATCGTCTCGGGGTGGCGGGTCATCCAGTCCGCCACCTTCGCGTCCTCGCTGTAGCCGGCGGCGACCGCCTTCATGAGGTCGCGCTCGGTGAGGATGCCGTCGAGCTTCTCGCCGTCGAGAACGAGCACGGCGCCGACGCCCCGCTCCACCATCCGCTTCGCGGCATCCGCGAGCCGCTCGTCCGCGGGGACGGTGAGGATGTCGCGCGTCATGTGGTTGGACACGACGGCCATCGGAGGAGGCGATCCTAAAGCTCTCCGGCCGGCGCGTCGAGGCTCGCCTACGAGGACTTGCGGACCGCCTCGAGCTTGTAGCCGACCCCGTAGCGCGTCTGGATGAACGTGTGCTTGGGCTGAAGCGCGTCGATCTTGTCGCGCAGCTTGCGGACGAAGACGTCGACGGTGCGGTCGCGATGCGTCTGACGGCGACCCCAGACCTTCTGCAGCACTTCGTCACGGGTGACGACGCGGCCCCGGTCAAGGGCGAGCGCATAGAGCAGCCTGAACTCGGTCGGCGTCAGCTCCGCGCTCTTCCCGTTCACGTAGGCCTGCACGTTCAGCGGGTCGACCCGGAGCTCGGCGATGTCGATCGGATCGCCGCGGTTCTCGTCCTGGACGCGGACGCCGCGCCGAGCCGCGGCCCGCACGCGCGCGACGAGCTCCTTCATCGAGAAGGGCTTCACGAGGTAGTCGTCCGCCCCGATCTCGAGCGCGTGCACGCGGTCGTGCTCGGTGCCCCGCGCGCTGACGACCACGATCGGCGTGCCGATCCCTTCGGCGCGCGCCGTCTCGATCACCCGCCAGCCGTCCACCCCTGGCAGCATGAGATCGAGCACGCACACGTCCGGCTTTTCGTAGCGGAGACGCGCGAGGCCTGCCTCACCCTTGTTCACCCAGAGCGGATCGAACCCGGCAGCGTTGAGATGGCTCGCCATCCCGCGCGCGATGACGTCATCGTCCTCGATGATGAGAACCTTCGGCACGTCTCCCGAAATCATGCCTCCACAACGGGTGTAGGAGTGGTGAACGAGTGGTGAAGAGATTGTTCCGGCAGGAACCTCCTCCTGCGTCGACCGAGGCGAGCCTCGATGCACTTCGCGGGCGGATGCTCGTGGAGGAGAGCCGGGAGATCGTCGTCGTCCTCGACTCGCAGGGACGCGTCGTGACCGCGAGCAGGCGAGCGCGCGAGATCTTCGACGGCCTGGCGGAGGGTGACGTGCCGCCCGACGGCGTGCTCCGCGACGCGCTCGCCGTCACTTACTCCGTGGGCGGGGACGACGAGACGCTCGTCTACGTGCGCGACCCGGGCCACCTCGCCGCCTACGAGGAGCTTCGCGCCGGTTTCACCGCCTCCGTCTCGCACGAGCTGCGCACGCCGCTCGCGCGGCTCCTGGCCCTGCTCGAGTCCGCGACCCTCCCTGACGCCGACCCTGACGAGCTGATCGAGCAGGCGCAGGCCGAGGTGAGGCAGATCGGCGAGCTGATCGACGACGTTCTCTTCCTCAGCGAGCTCGAGTCGGGCCGCGAGCTCGTCGCCCTCGGCTCGACAGTCGCCCTCCCCCTGCTCGAGGAGGTCGTCGAGGGCCTGGGCGAGTCCGCCGCCCGCGCCGGGCTCACGCTTCGCGCCGAGGGCGATCCCGACGCCGAGCTTCCCCTTCGCCCGCGAATGATTCGCGTCATCGCCGGCAACCTGGCCGAGAACGCGATTCGGTACGCCGGCCCTGGCTCGACCTTCACCCTCCGGGTCGCACCCGGGGAGCTGACCGCATCCGATAACGGCGTCGGCGTCGCCGAGGACGACCTCCCGCGCCTCTTCGAGCGCTTCTACCGCGCCGACAGGGCGCGCGCCTCGCGCGGCACGGGGCTCGGCCTCGCGATCGTGAAGCACATCGCCAACTCGGCCGGCGGGACGGTCGAGGCCGAAAGCGCGATCGGTGCGGGGCTGACGGTGCGGCTCTCCTTCACCACCCCGTAACCACTCCTTCACAGCCTTTCTCCCCACGCCTCGGAACACCCGCAGGACACTCGGGGCGATGACACGAAGCGAAAGGAGAACAGTGGGAATTCGCCCTCACGGCAGGATCCTCCTGCCCATTCTTGCGGTCGGGCTTCTCCTCACCGGAGCAACGGCGTGCGGCCGAAGCGACCCCGAGTCGAGCGGCGGCACATCCGCGAGCACGAACTCCAGTGGCGGAAGCCTTTCTGGCCGGATCGAGGCCGACGGCTCGAGCACGGTCGGGCCGTTCGTGACCGCTGCGGCCGAAGACTTCCAGGCACAGAACCCCGGGGTCCAGGTCACGGTCGGGATCTCGGGCACCGGCGGCGGCTTCGAGCGCTTTTGCGCAGGTGAGACAGATCTGTCGGACGCCTCCCGCCCGATTAAGGACGACGAAGAGGTGCCCGTCTGCCAGCAGAACGGCGTCGAGTACACCGAGTTCCAGGTCGCCAACGACGGTATCGCAGTCGTGGTCAACAAGGAGAACGACTGGGCGAAGTGCCTCACGGTCGAGCAGTTGAACAAGATCTGGGGACCGGACTCCACCGTCGATAATTGGAACCAGGTCGACGCGAGCTTCCCCGATCAGAAGATGACGCTCGCAGGCCCGGGCACCGACTCGGGAACGTTCGACTTCTTCACCGCCGAGATCAACGGCGAGGAAGACGCCAGCCGGACGGACTACCAGGCAACCGAGGACGACAACGTCACGGTGCAAGCAGTCGAAGGCGACAAGGGAGGCCTCGGGTACTTCGGCCTCTCTTACTTCGAGCAGAACCAGGAACAGCTGAACGACGTCGAGATCGACGGCGGCTCCGGCTGTGTAGCCCCGTCGAGCGACACGGTTCAGGACGGCACCTACACGCCGCTCTCGCGCCCGCTCTTCGTCTACGTCAAGAACACGTCGCTGCAGAAGCCAGAGGTGGCGGCGTTCATGAAGTACATCCTCGACAACCAGGCGCAGATCGCAGAAAAGGCGCTCTTCGTGCCCATGACGGACGAGCAGGCCGCAAAGTCCGAGTCGGACTTCGCGGCGGCGACAGGCTAGGTGTCGAGCCCCGCCGTTCCGCTTTCCCTCGCCCCGGCGCGCAAGCGCCGGGGCGAGGTCGTCGTGAAGGTGGCGCTCGCCGCGTGCGCGCTCGTATCCGTGGCGACGACTGTCGGTATCGTCATCGCGCTTTTCCTCCCGGCCTTCGAGTTCTTTCAAGAGGTCAGCTTTCGCGACTACATCACGGGGACCGAGTGGGCACCCCTCTTCCTCCAGGCGTCCTTCGGCGTCATCCCCCTGATCGTCGGCACTATCTCGGTGACGCTCTGGGCGACGTTGATCGCCATTCCGTTCGGGCTCGGGTCGGCAATCTTTCTGAGCGAATACGCGTCTCCACGCGTCCGAGCAACTCTGAAGCCCGCGCTCGAGCTCCTCGCCGGGATACCAACCGTCGTATTCGGCTACTTCGCCCTGACGTGGGTCACTCCCCACCTGAAGGACATCGGAATCAGCGTCGGGGTCTTCAACGCCCTCAGCGCCGGTCTCGTGATGGGAGTCATGATCATCCCGACGGTGGCGTCCCTTTCCGAGGACGCCATGTCGGCAGTGCCGCGCGACCTTCGATACGGCGCATATGCGCTGGGCTCGACCAAGCTCCAGGTCTCCACGCGCATCGTCGTCCCTGCTGCCGTGTCGGGCATCGTCGCTGCTTTCGTGCTCGGGATCTCCCGCGCGATCGGCGAGACGATGATCGTCCTCCTCGCAGCCGGCCAGCAGCCGACCCTCTCGTTCGACCCGCGGGAGGCCGTCGAGACGATGTCGGCCTTCATCGCGGCAACCGGAGCCGGCGACGTACCAACGGGCTCCGTGGAGTACAAGACGATCTTTGCGGTGGGCGCCACGCTCTTCGTCATGACGCTGATCGTCAACGCCGTCTCGATCAGACTCGTCCGTAAGTACCGAGAGGTCTACGAATGAGCATCGCGGCGGCCTCACGAGGGCCGGTCTCCACCGGCGGACGCCGCGGAGTCTGGCGCGGGCGGATCTTCGTCGTCCTGCTTCTCGTGTCGATGGCGGTCGGCTTCCTCGCACTGGGGACCCTTTTCTTCGACGTCATCCGCAAGGGCTTCGCGTACGTCGACCCGGTCCTCCTCACGAATCCACCGTCCTCCGACCCCGATATCGCGGGAGCGCGACCGGCGATCCTCGCCACGCTCTACCTCGGCATTCTGCTGATCCTCTTCACGGTGCCCATCGGAGTCGGCACGGCGATCTACCTCGAGGAGTACGCGGGCCGCGACCGCTGGTACAACCGCCTCCTCGAGTTGAACATCCAGAACCTCGCCGCCGTCCCGTCGATCGTCTACGGGATCCTCGGCCTTGCGTTTCTCGTGCGTGGGCTTGGCCTCGGGCGCGTGCTTCTCGCAGGCGCCCTCATCCTGACACTGCTCGTGCTACCAACCGTGATCATCGCCGCACGGGAAGCGATCCGCGCGGTCCCAGGCTCGATCAGAGAGGGCGCGTACGCACTCGGGGCGACGCAGTGGCAGGTGATCTCGCGCCAAGTGCTGCCTGCAGCCATTCCCGGGATCGCCACCGGCTCGATCCTCGCGCTGGCTAGGGCGATCGGCGAGACCGCCCCGCTCATCCTTATCGGCGCGCTCACGTTCATTTCGTTCAACCCGACCGTGCTGGGGCCGTTTACTGCGCTTCCAGTGCAGATCTACAACTGGACCAAACTGCCCGACCCGAAGTTCAAGGCGCTTGCCGCGGCGGCCATCATCGTTCTGCTGATCATGGTGCTGCTGCTCAACGCCGGCGCGATCTGGCTTCGCAACCGCTATCAGAAGAGGTGGTGACTATCATCGAGTCCCCTGTGCAGGTAGCCCAACAGCAGGAGCGCGACCTTCCGCCACCAGAACAGCGCGAGGTCGTGTTCGACGTCTCCGAGCTGACCGTGTCTTACGGCGAGAGCCCGGCGCTCAAGGACGTCTCGCTCAGGGTCTACCGCAACTTCGTCACCGCGTTCATCGGGCCGTCGGGCTGCGGCAAGAGCACCTTTATCCGCTGTTTCAACCGGATGAACGACCTGATTCCGACTGCGGTCGTGGACGGGAGAATCCTCTACCACGGCGAAGACCTCTACGGGGCGGAGGTCGACCCTGTCGAGGTGCGCCGGCGCATCGGAATGGTCTTCCAGAAGCCGAACCCGTTTCCGAAGTCCATCCACGCCAATATCGCCTTCGGCCCGCGGGTGCTGGGGATGACCGACGACCTCGACGGGCGGGTCGAACGTGCGCTGCAGCAGGCCGCGCTCTGGGATGAAGTCAAAGACCGGCTCGACGAGAGCGCTCTCAGCCTCTCCGGTGGACAGCAACAGCGCCTCTGCATCGCTCGCTGCCTCGCCGTGGAGCCCGACGTTCTGCTGATGGACGAGCCCGCCTCGGCACTCGATCCGATCTCCACGACGCGCATCGAGGACCTCATGCATGACCTGAAGAAGGACTACACAATCGTGATCGTCACCCACAACATGCAGCAGGCTGCGCGCATCGCCGATATGACAGCCTTCTTCAGCGTCGAGGTCGCCGACGGCAGACGAAGCGGCGTGCTCGTTGAGTACGACGCCACGCCCAAGATCTTCACCAAGCCGGACGACAAGCGCACGGAGGACTACGTCACTGGACGGTTCGGCTGATGCGGATCACCCTCCAAGAAGAGCTTGATCAACTCGAAGCCTCGCTGCAGGAGGAGGGCGCACTCGTTCTTCGGGCACTCCGGGGTTGTCTGAACGCGCTCGCGCGTCAGGATGCAGAGCTTGCGGACGAGGTGATCGCCTTCGACGACGAGGTCGACGGCTGCTACGTGGCTATCGAGGAAGGCATCCAGTCCCTTCTCGCGCGTCAAACCCCGGTGGCGGTCGACCTGCGCAACGTGCTCGCAGTCCTGCACATCAACCTGCATCTTGAGCGCATGGCCGACTACTGCGTAACCGTGGCCAAGCTGACAAAGCTCGTCCAGGACACTCCGCAGGATGCGACACTCGCCGAAGCCTTGGAGGACATGGGCACACGCGCGGAGGAGATGATCCAGACCGCCCTCGACTCGTTCGCCAACCGCGACGTCGAGAGCGCGGAGGCGCTCGTCGAGATGGACGAGCTCATCGACGGCGCCAACCGCCGCGTCGTCCACCAGATCCTCTCGCTCGGCGCCGACCCCGACCTGCGCGAATGGGGCCTCAGGATGCTCCTCGTCTCACGCTGCCTGGAGCGGATCGGCGATCACGCCGTGGACATCGGCGAGCAGACGGCGTTCCTCGTCAGCGGGCAGTTCCGCGAGTTCACCGACGCCAGCCACTAGGCGCGCCTAGCGCGTCCAGGCCGCACAAATTGCTTCGATGTGGCGCTCGTCGGTGCCGCAGCACCCGCCGACCACGGTGAGGTTCGGGAGGAGCGGACGCAACTCGCGATAGCGCTCCGCGAGGTCGTCCGGATCGCCCTGGTCGAGCTCCTCCGCCTCGTCCAGCTCGGCGTGGCTCTTCATCGAGGCGTTGGCGCGCAGGCCGCGCACGCGCTCGAGCCCGCCGTCGGCGAGCGCGTCTTCGAAGTGCGTCGGATGCGCGCAGTTGACCATGTAGTAGGCAGGCGCGCCGCCGGTCTCATCGTCCACCTCCGCAACCGCGTCGCGAAGCTCCTGGCCGCTCGGCAGGCGGCCGTCCGTCTCGACGGTGAAGGAGATCACCGATGGGATGCGAGCCTCGGCAGCGGCGCGCGCGATGCCCGCTGCCTCGGCGGCGTAGTTCAGCGTCAGCGCGCTGACGAGGTCGGCATTCGTGGAGGCAAACGTCGCGACTTGGGCCGAGTGGTACGTCTGGGCCTCCGCCGGACTCATGGCGTCGCCCACGACGTAGCCGTCGCCGCGCGGCCCGATGCAGCCGCTGATGAGCATGTCCACGCCATCGGCTGCGCCGGCCCGCACGTCCTCGAGCAGCGCGACCCCGCGACGGTTGACGTCGTCGAGAGCATCCGCCGAGTAGCCGAGACGGGCTCCCCAGTCCGGATTCGCCCGCCAGGTCGGCGTGTCGAGCACGATGCCGAAGCCATGCTTCTCGGCGATCGCGACGTATTCGCCGTAATACGAGCGCAGCGCCTCGACGCCGGCAGGATCGTCCAGCAGGACGAACGAGGCGAACTCCGGAAGGTCGAGACCGTCTCGGAAGATGAGGACGGTCTCCATGCCGGCGTCCGTGATGAATGTGTGGCCGTCGAGCTGCGGAAGGGGCGTGCGCGTCACCGCGCGACTATACGCCGGTCAGTAGCGCGGGTCGTCCGGCGGCGTTTCCTGCTCGTCCGCGTCCGGGGAGTCCTCTTGCTCGTCCTCCCAGGCCAGGCGGTCCGCTCCCCACTGGTCCTGCTCCGGGAGCCAGATGTCGTCTTGTGTTCGCATGCTTCGACCGTAGCTGCCCGGAGCGCGAAAAAACGCCCTGTTTACAGGTGTTTTACCTGCCGTGCGCCAGTTTCTTACGCGGAGGCTTCGGCGGCGGCGGCGAGACGTCTGCCCTGGAAGCTCCGGCCCAGGAACGCCGCCGCGGCAATGAGCCCGGTGAGGACGAAGACGAGCGCCGTCCCACCCGGGAGCCGCGTGAGGGCCTCCATGCCCGCGCCGACGAGGCCTGCGCACGGAATCGTCATCACCCAGGCGACGAGGATGTTGCCGGCGACGCCCCAGCGGACCGCCGACAGGCGCCGCGTCGCCCCCGCTCCGAGCACCGCACCGGAGATCGTGTGCGTGGTCGACACCGGGAAGCCGTAGTGCGCAGTCAGCCAGAGGATCGTCGCGCACGACGTCTGCGCGGCGAAGCCCTGCGGTGGGTCGAGCTTCGCGACGCGCGTGCCGAGGGTCTTGATGATCCGCCAGCCGCCGGCGTACGTGCCGAGTGCCATGGCCGTCGCCGCGCTGAAAATGACCCAGTCGGGCGGGCGTGAGAAATCCGAGTCGAGGTGCCCTGAGACGACGAGGGCCAGGGAAATGATCCCCATCGTCTTCTGCGCGTCGTTCGTCCCGTGCGTGAACGCGACGAAACCGCCCGAGACGATCTGGAGGCGGCGGAACACGCGGTTCACGATCCCCGGGTGCCGCCTGCGGATGATCCAGAGGAGGACGAGCATGATCGCCGCGGCGAGGACGATGCCGAAAAAGGGCGCGAGGAGCGACGGGACGAGCACCTTGTCGACGAGGCCGTGCCAGTTGACGACGTCGAGCCCGGCGGCGGCGATTCCCGACCCCACCACGCCGCCGATCAACGCGTGGCTGGAGCTCGACGGAAGCCCGACGTACCAGGTGATCAGGTTCCACGTGATCGCACCCACGAGCCCGGCGAGAATGATTTCGAGCGTGATCGCGTCCGGGTCGACGAGCCCGCTCGCGATGGTCGCGGCGACCTTGAAGGAGACGAAAGCCCCGGCGAAGTTGAGCACCGCCGACATGAGCACGGCGAGCCGCGGCGAGAGCGCGCGCGTCGAGACGCTCGTGGCGATCGAGTTCGCCGTGTCGTGAAAGCCGTTCGTGAAGTCGAAGAAGAGGGCGACCGCGACGACTGCGACGAGCGTGAGGTCGTCCATGAGCTCCTAGGCGTTCTTGACCACGATGTTGCCCACGACGTTGGCTGCGGTCTCGCAGGCGTCGAGGGCGTCCTCGAGCGCCTCGAAGATGTCCTTCCAGCGTATGACGGTGAGCGGGTCGATGCGCTCGTCGCGGAAGAGGTCGGCGATCGCGTCGCGGAGGACCCGGTCGCCCTCGTCCTCGAGCTCTTTCAGCTTGATGAGCTCCGCCTGGACCCCGCGCTGCGTCTTCAGCGCACCGAGAGCGGCGCAGAGATGCTCAACGGCCGCGGTCAGGATCCGCGACTGCTCGATCGACTGCCGGGTCGGCGATTCGACGCCGTAGAGCTCGAGCAGGTCGGTCGCCTCCTCGATGTGGTCGACAACGTCGTCGATGGCCGTGGCGAGCGCGAAGATGTCCTCTCGATCGAACGGCGTCACGTACTGCGTGTTCAGGAGCTGGATGAGGTCCCGCGTGATCCGATCGCCTTCGTGCTCGGTCGCCTTGACGTCGGCCTGCGTCACCGAGGAGTTCGGGAACTCCCGGAAGCGGGTTTCGGCCTTCCGCGCGGCCTCGAGGGCGTTGGCGCCGGCCTCTGTGAAGAGCTCGTAGAACTCGGCGGGTCGCGGGACGAGGCTGAGTCGCATGAGCGCGCGGCATGGTACAACCGACCGGGTGCGCCGAGTGACCGCAACAGCGGCGATCGCGCTCGCCCTCGTGCTTGCAGCGCCGGCCGGCTCCGCGACGCGGATCCTGGCCGTCGGCGACTTCGGAGTCGGAGGCTCGACCGAGCGGGAGACGGGCAACGCGATCAAGACGTGGGAAGCGGATCACCCGGCGAGCGTGCTCTTGACCCTGGGCGACAACGACTACACGGAGAGCCCGCCCGACTTCCGCCGCAACTGGCATGACGCGTTCGGCTGGCTCGAGAGCGCCGATGTTCGTCCGCGAGGAACCCTTGGGAACCACGACGTGCGGGTGAAGGGCGGCCGCTACGAGTTCGACGTGCTCCGGATGCCGTCGTCCCATTACCAGCGCTCGTTCCCGAATCTCGACCTCTTCGTCCTCAACTCGAACTCGGTCGGAGACCGGCAGACGCGCTGGCTGCGGCGGCACCTTCGTGCCTCGACGGCGACGTGGAAGGTCGTCTCGCTCCACCACCCGCCCTACACCTGCGGCGGCTACCTCAGCAACCCGGCCGTCGTCTCGCGCTGGGTGCCGCTCTTCGAGCGCTTCGGCGTCACACTCGTCCTCGCCGGCCACGACCACAACTACCAGCGGTTTGCCGCGAAGAACGGCGTCACCTACGCCGTTCACGGAGGCGGCGGACAGGAGCTCTACTCGCTCCGAAGCTGCCCGACTGGGTACCCGAAGCGCGCGTTTGCGCGCCGGTCGCACGGGTTTCTCGACCTCACCGTCAGGGCCGGCGCCGTCCGGCTCAAGGCGGTCAACCTCTCCGGCAAAGTGATCGACCGCCATGTTATAAACCCCTAGGGGGTATATGATTCGGGGGTGGCCCAGGTCGTCCTCGAGCTCGAAGGAATGACGTGCGCCGGCTGCGCGAGCCGGATCGAGCGCCGCCTGAACGACATCGACGGGGTCGAGGCGTCGGTCAACCTGGCGACCGAGCGGGCCGCCGTCCGCTACGACGCGGCGAGCCTGGACATGAGCACGCTCGTGGCCGCCGTCGAGTCCGTCGGGTACGGAGCCTCGCTTGCGGGCAGGGCGCGAGAGGAACAGCCCGACTCGCTGCGCAGACGGCTCGCCGCGGCCGTCGTTCTCACGGTCCCTCTCGTCCTCGTCGCGATGGTGCCGCCTCTTCGCTTCGACGGCTGGGAATGGCTCGCCGCCGCACTCGCCACTCCGGTCGTCTTCTGGGCGGGCTGGCAGTTCCATCGCACCGCCGTGCGCAACCTACGCCACCGGGCAGTGACGATGGACACTCTCGTCTCGCTCGGCACGCTCGCGGCCTGGACCTGGTCGGTGGTCGCGCTTCTCCTCGTCGACGGAGGCGACACGTACTTCGAGGTCGCGGCCGTGATCACGACGCTGATCCTGCTCGGCCGCTTCCTCGAGGCTCGAGCGCGGCGGCGCGCCGGGGAGGCGCTGCGCGCGCTCGCCGAGCTCGGCGTCAAGGAGGCGAACGTCCTGCGCGACGGCGTCGAGGTCGCGGTCCCCGCCGCGGAGGTGGCGGTCGGAGATCTCTTCGTCGTCAGGCCGGGCGAGAAGATCGCCACGGACGGCGTGGTCGTCGAAGGCGAATCGGCGGTCGACCGCTCCATGCTGACGGGCGAGCCGATGCCGGAGGACGCGGCGCCGGGCGACGAGGTCGTCGGCGCCACGATCAACGTCTCCGGGCGGCTGATCGTTCGGGCAACCAGGGTCGGCTCCGACACGGCGCTCGCGCAGATCGCCCGGCTCGTCGCGGAGGCCCAGACCGGGAAGGCGCCCGTGCAGCGCCTCGCCGATCGCGTCTCCGCAGTCTTCGTCCCGGTCGTGATCGCGATCGCGCTCGCGACTCTGGTCGGCTGGCTCGTCGCAACCGGCGACGCGACGGACGCCTTCACCGCATCGGTGGCCGTCCTCATCATCGCGTGCCCGTGCGCGCTCGGCCTCGCGACGCCGACCGCGTTGCTGGTGGGCACCGGCCGCGGCGCGCAGCTGGGAATTCTCATCCGGGGGCCCGAGGTGCTGGAGCGGACACGAGCCCTCACGACCATCGTCCTCGACAAGACGGGCACCGTGACCGAGGGCCGGATGCGCCTCGTCGAGAACGGCCTTCCGGCAGAGGCCCTCAGGCTTGCGGGCGCCGTCGAGGCCGCGAGCGAGCATCCTGTCGGCCGCGCCGTGGCCGAGGCTGCTCGGGCGGAGTTCGGCGCACTTCCACAGGTCGACGGGTTTCGCAACGTCGCGGGCCGGGGCGTGACCGGCCTCGTCGAAGGCCACCGCGTCGAGATCGACCGCGGAACGGTCCTGGTCGACGGCGCCCTCGCAGGCCGACTCTCCGTTGCCGACTCGGTCAAGCCGACGAGCGCCGAGGCAATCGCGGAGCTCCGGGCTCTCGGGCTCACGCCGGTGCTCGTGACCGGCGACTCCGAGGAGAACGCCGTCCGCGTCGCCCGAGAGGTCGGAGTCGAGCGCGTCGTCGCCGGCGTCCTTCCCGATCAGAAGGCCGCCGAGGTTCGCCGCCTGCAGTCGGAGGGCGAGGTCGTGGGCATGGTCGGGGACGGGATCAACGACTCGCCCGCGCTCGCGCAGGCGGATCTCGGCCTCGCAATCGCGACGGGCACCGACATCGCCGTCGAAGCGAGCGACCTCACGCTGGTCACCGGAGATCTGCGCGCGGCGGCGGACGCGATCAGGCTCTCCCGCCGCGTTCTCGCCACGATCAAGGGCAACCTCTTCTGGGCTTTCGCCTACAACGTCGCGGCGATCCCGCTCGCGGTGGCCGGCCTGCTCAACCCGATCGTCGCGGCGGCCGCGATGGCGTTCTCGAGCGTTTTCGTCGTAACGAACAGCCTGCGGCTCCGCCGCTTCTCAAGCCCGAGGGAGGAGACATGACGTACGGCTACGTCGAAGAGAAGGACGCGCTCGTCAAGCGGCTGCACCGGATCGAAGGGCAGGTGCGCGGAATCGAGCGGATGGTGGAGGACGAGCGTTACTGCATCGACATCCTCACGCAGATCGCCGCTGCCACGACCGCTCTCGAGACCGTCGCGTTCAAGATCCTCGACGAGCACGTGAACCACTGCGTCGCCGGGGCGCTCGAGTCGGGCGACGCCGAGGTCGCCGCCGAGAAGAGCCGCGAGCTCCTCGAGGCCGTCCACCGCTTCTCTCGCACGAAGTAAGACATGCCCAAATACCTGACCGCAGGGGCCGTCGTCCTCGCCCTCTGGGTGGCGATTCGCTCCGGCGAGGTCTGGACAGGGATCTTCCCGGCCGCGCTCGTCGTTCTGCTCGCGGTGGTCGACTACGTGCACTGGGAGCGGCACGGCCGCCCCTGGCACGACTGGACGGTCATCCTGGTCCTCCTCCCCGCGATCTTCGCATCGGTCTGGATCGGCGTGGGCGGCCTCCTCCTCGACGTGGCCAGAACGGACGACCAACGGCTTGTCTACGAGGTGGGGCCCGGTATCGGACTCGTCGGCATCCTCTGCACGCTCATCGCCTACCACGGGCGGCACCACCCGAACGAAGCCGCCCTCCGCGCAGCTCACCGGGACCAGCACACGAACTGAGCCTTGTGTTTCACGCGCACAAAGTGCGCTTGCCTTGGATCCTGGTTTCGTCGCATTTGATCGGTTGAGTCCGTGCAACACAAGGCTGGTGTGAGCAGCGGTCGTTTGCGGAGGGCAGGGGCGGGAATCCTTGGGTCGTGACCGCGATCATCATCGTCGTCGTGCTCGCGGCCGTGATCATCGGCCTGGGCACGGCGTTCGGCGGGCCGCTGCTCGGCCTGATCCTCGCCGCCGTCGTGATCGTCGGCGGGCTCGTCTGGTTCTTCGCCCTCGCGGGCTCGAAGACGACCACCAGCGAGGTCGTGCGCGAGACGCCGGACCAGGAGTTTCTCGGGCCCGGCGGCCCCGACGACCCGAACGCCTAGCGCCGCGACTCAGCGGGAGAGGAGCACGGATTTGAGGTCGTCCTCGCTGCCCGGCTCGAGGATCGCCAGCACCTGATCCCCCGCGAGCAGCTCGGTCGAGCCGACGGCGATCTCGGCACGGCCCTCCCGGACCACCGAGATCAGCCTCGCCGTGTGCGGTAGGTGCAGATCCTCGACCTTCTTCCCCGCCGCGGCCGAGCCGTTCTTGATCTCGACCTCGACGATCTCGAGGTTCTCCTTGCGCAGCTCGAGGAGGTGGACGAGCTCGTGCTGGGGCACCTCGTGCTCGACGAGCGCGAGCACCATCGAGGTCGCGGACACCGTCGGCGAGATATTCAGAAGGTCGAAGTGCGGTTGGTTCCGCGGGTCGTTGACGCGCGCGATCACCTTGGGGACGCCGTACTTCTCGCGTGCGAGCTGGCAGATGACGATGTTGTCCTCGTCGTCGCCCGTGACCGCGACGAGGATGTCCGGCGGACGCCCGAGCCCGGCCTGCTCGAGGACGAAGATCTCTGTGGCGTCGCCGTGGATCGCACGGTGCTGGAACTCCTCCTCGAGGCGCTCGTAGCGGGCCTGCTCCTGCTCGACGACGGCGAGCTCGTGCCCGAGCGCAAGGAGCGTGCGCGTGACGCTCACCCCTACCTTCCCTCCGCCGACGACGACGACGAACATCAGCTCTTGCCCGCCGAGAGGACGCTCTCGCTCAGCGCGGAGATGGCCGTCTTCGTCGGCGAGACGACGTCGAAGCCGCGGCCCGAGTAGAAATCCGCTCGCGCCGGGTCGAGGATGCGGGCCGCGACGACCGGCACCTCGTAGCGCTGCTTGGCCACCTGGGCGATGACGATGTTCGTGTTGTCGCCGTCCGTGGAGCCGACGAAGGCGTCCGCGTCCGCGATCCCCGCCCGCTCGAGGACGGAGGTGTCCATGCCGTGGCCGAGGTGGAACTCGCCGGGCCAGTTCGGCCCGAGCCGTCCGAGAGCCTCCTCGCTCTCGTCGACCACGACGACCTCCCAGCCTTCGGACCGCAGCCGCGCGGCGACTGCCGACCCCACTCTCCCGACGCCGACGATGAGGGCTTTCACCGGCGGAAGCCTATTCCTCCAACACGCCCTGCGGATACGTGATGACCATCACCTCGCACGGCGCCCGGCGCAGCACGTAGTCCACCGTCGGGCTGAAGAACCGGGACTGCCGGCGCCAGCGTGGCGCGGAGCCCATGAGGATGAGATCGACGCCGTCGCCGGTCGCCTGGTCGACGATCGCCTCGCCGATCGCCCGGCCGCGCACGATCTCGCCCTCCACCTCCACCCCGTGCTCGGCTGCGAGGAGCTTCGCCTCGGCGAGCGAGGCCTGCGCCTTCTCCTCCTCGTCCGTCAGCTCGGCGTCGAGCGGAAGCTCGAGCGGCACTTTGATCACGTGGAGCGCGCGCACCGAGCAGCCGCGCTCCTCGGCGAGCCGAATAGCCGTGGCGAGCATCTCCTCCCCGATCTGGCCGAGCTTCACGGGCACGAGGATCCGCTCGTAAACCCCTTCCTCCTCGGGAACAAGATCAGGGATCGGGGGCTCGACGTGCTCCATGAGCGCCTCGTGGCGAGCCTTGCGCACGGCGACGAACAGGATCGCCCCGAGGACGAGCCAGATCGGCCCGGCGATCCGGGCGGCGTCGTGGGTGTAGAGCGCGGCGATCCAGAGCGCGAAGGTGAGCGGCGCGCCAACGAGCGCGGCAACGGGAACGGCCACTCCCCGGATGCGGATGTTGCCCGGGACGCGGTACGGCCGGGCGAGATCGGGCTCCGTGAACCGCAGGCGGATGACGGCGAGCTGCGCGGCGGTGAAGGCGATCAGCGCCCCGAAGCTGTAGAGGCTGGCGAGGAACGTGACCCCCTTGCCGACGAGCTCCGCGATGACGAGGAGAACCGCTGCGATCGCCGCGCCGCTCACGATCGACGCGGGAGCGATGAAGGTGCGCTGGTTCAGCCGGCCGAACGAGCGCGGGAGCATCGCGCGCTGGCCGAGCGAATACGCGAGCCGCCCGGCGCCGGAGAGCGACGTCGCGACCGCCGAGGTGAGGATGATCGCGCCCGTGACGCCGAGGAAGACCTTGATCGTGTCCACGGCGGCGTCCGGAAGCGACCCGCCAAAGGCCTCCGAGATGCCTACGAGCGGCGCGCGGATCCAGGTCGTCCCCAGGTCCGTCGCCCATCCGTCCGGCCCTGCCGGATCCGGATGCGGCGGATAGGCGGAGAGGCCGATCGCCGCGATCGCAAAGGAGACGAGGACGACCGCGCCGATCCCCGCGAAGAGGCTCCGCGGGAGGGCCTTGCCCGGCTCGCGCGCCTCGGCGGAGAGGTTCGCGACCGTCTCGAGGCCGGTGAAGGCGAGCATCGCGAGCGAAAGCGAGAAGACGAGCGCGTGCCACGTGGGCGCGGTGCCGAGGTCGATCCCCTTCCCGAAGCCCTCCGCCGAGAGGAGGAAGGCGAACCCGAGCCCGATCAGCAGGAGGTGGGAGATGAAGGCGAGAACGGCGATGAAGATGGCGGCCGTGTACATGCGCGCCCGGCGCACGAGGCGGATCCCGGCCACGCCGAGGATGACGCAGACGCCGATGACGACATCCCACGGCGAGTCCGTCACCGCATCCCAGCCCACCGCAGTGCCGAGGTAGTGCGGCACGAAGAGCCCGGCCAGGGCGATCACGATCAGGTAGTCGAGGAAGAGCGCCCAGCCGGTGATGAAGCCCGCCGGGTCGTTGAAGGCGCGGCGGACGAACGTGGCGGCGCCGCCGGTCTCCGGCAAGGCCGAGGTCCCCTCCGCGTAGGAGAGCGCGACGAGGAGGAAGAGAGCGCCCACTCCGAGTAGCACCCACGGCGTCGCCCCGAGCGCATAGAGGGCGACCACGCCGAGCGCGAAGTAGATGGACGAGCCGATCTCGCCGTAGGCGACGGAGGCGAGCGAGTCGGCTCCGAGGACGCGCGCCAGGCGGGGGATCTTCTTGGCCATCTATTTCAATAAAACGTACAGCCGGCCGGCGCCGGCAACGACCAGCATTCCCCCGAGCAGATAGCCGATCCCGCCGCCGAGCACGGCCGTCTCGACCAGCAGGGCGACTCCGAGCACGACCATCAGGCCCGACAGCACGACCGTGACCTTCAGGCGGAGCTCGGGAGTCATGCCGCCTTGCGGATCGCGGTGAGCAGCACACGGCTCGGGCTGGCCTTGAGGACGTAGTCGACCGTGCGACCGAAGATCGGCGTGCGGCCGCGTGCGAGCCGCCGCTTGGCGCCGATGACGATCAGCTCGGCCTGCCGGCTATCGGCCTCCTCCACGATCGCCGGCCCCGCCCGGCGCGCGCGCACGAGCCTCGTCACGACACGGACGCCGTACGCCTCGACGAGGCCGCGCGCATCCTCGAGCAGATCGTTGGCCTCCGCCTCGAGCTCCGGCAAGGGAGCGTCGATCGGAAGCTCGAGCGGGACTTCGAGGACGTGCACCGCCGCGATCGTCGCCCGCCGGTCGGCCGCGAGGCGCGCAGCGGCGACCAGCGCCTCCTCCGATTCGGAATTGCGCACGACCGGCACGACGATCGTCCGGTACAGAAGCTCGAGCGACGGGCCGAGGATGAACGCCGGCGCGCGCACGGTCTCGGACAGCGGCTCGTGCACGAACCGGCGCCGGTAGACGAAGTAGAAGGCGAGGCCGAGAACCAGCCAGCCGAGGCCGGCCCAGCGCGTCGCCGGATCCTGGATGACGATGACGAGCCAGGAGAGCCCGGTGCCCAGCCCGCCGAAGATGGCGAAGAGCGGCCAGTCGATGCCTCGCCAGCGGAGGTTCGGGCGAGCGCGGAAGACGAGCTCCTCCTCCCTGCGGCGGGCGCGGAGGGCGACGATCGCGGCGTGCGCGACGGTGAACGACAGGGTTGCGCCGAACGAGTAGATCGTTCCCAGGAACGTCGTCCGCCCGGGCAGGATGACCACGATCGGGACGAGCCCCGCGAAGAAGACGATCGCGATCCAGGGCGTCAGGAACCGCGGATGCAACCGCCGGAAGAGCTCCGGCAGCTGGCGGTAGCTCGCCATCGCGTACGTGATCCGGGAGGCGCCGATCACCCCCGCGTTCGTGGCGATGAAGAGAATGGTTGCCGCGAGAACGCCGACGTAGATCTCCAGCGCGTCGAGGACGCTCCCGCTGATCCCGAGGTTCTTCACGACGCCGAGGACGGGGTCGTTCGCGAAGCCCTGTGGGGGGTTCTCGCCGAGCACCGTGGAGTACTCC
>JBKPRJ010000086.1:0-58079 GCA_046734455.1 Actinomycetota bacterium
AGGTGGAGGCGGCGGGAATCGAACCCGCGTCCGCGGACGCACCGGGAAGAGCCTCTACAAGCTTGTCCTGCGCTTTGAATTCGCCAGGCGGCCGGTTCGCAGGCGACCTACCGACTGACTAGCCATCCTTTGAAGTCCCGCTCCGGGCGATTGGCTCTCCCTCGGCGGCAAGCCCGTTGTTGGCGCCGGATTCCGTCCCACGGGCCGAAGACGGAGCGACGTCGCTACCTAATTACTTAGGCAGCGAGTGCGAGATCGTTCTTCGCACTTGCGTTGTTCCCGGTTGTTTTACGAGGCCGACCGGGGACCTCGGCTTGCAGCTCATCCGGAGAACCGACCACGTCGAAACCAGGTCGCCCCCAGACCACGAATTATAGCCGCCGCTCCTTCAGGGCCCGCTCCACCTGGCGCTTTGCGTCGCGGTCGGCGATGTCGCGGCGCTTGTCGCGCTGCTCCTTGCCGCGCGCGAGGGCGACCTCGACCTTCACCTTCCCATTCTTGAAGTAGATCCGCGTCGGGACGAGGGTCAGGCCGCGCTCACGCGTCTTGCCGAGCAGCGAATCGATCTCCCGACGGTGGAGCAGGAGCTTGCGGTCGCGATCGGGCTCGTGGTTGGCGATGTTTCCCTGGGCGTACTCGTCGATGTGGGCTCCGACGAGCCAGATCTCGCCCTCGCGCACGTCGGCGAAGGAGCGCGCGAGGTCGGCGCGGCCTTCGCGCAGCGACTTCACCTCCGTGCCCGTCAGCGCGATGCCCGCCTCGTAGCGCTCGAGCAGGTGGTAGTCGTGCCGAGCACGCCTGTTCTCCGCGATGAGCTTGGTCCCGCCGGCCATGACCTGGATTGGACCAAAAACTCGCCGAGCCGGGTGTCGCTTTCGTCCACCTCTCCGACGAACCGTCGGCTTCCGCCTAGAGTCTACCGGTGAGGCTTCGACCTACTCGCGCCCCGTGCTCGGCGCAAGGGGGACGTTAAAGGGCGCGGCCCCTTCGGTTCAAGGGGCCGCGGAAACGCTTTCTCGCAAAGAGCGAGGTTTTCTTACTGGAGCCAGAAGCGGACGTTTGGGCATTACCTGAGAGGCTCGAGACTGACCTTGCCGCTCGGCTTCTCGATGCGGTCCACGCGCACCCGGATGCCGTCGCCGAGCCGGTAGGCGAACCCGCCCCGCCGGCCCACGAGCGCGGTCGCGAGCGGGTTCAGCTCGAAGTAGTCGCCGGGCAGTTTTCGCGCCGGCACGTATCCCTCGAAGACCGCGTCGAAGCGCACGAAGATGCCGGAGCCGATCGCCCCGACGATCTCCCCTTCGAACTCCGCGTCCCATCCCTGCTCGAAGAGCCGGCGCTCGAGGAGCCAGGCGAGACAGATCTCGTCCGCCTTGTACTCGACCGAGGAGAGCTCGCGCTCCCGCGCGGATGTCCAGTCCGCGGCGGTCTCGAGATCCTCCGGCAGCGGGTCGTCGAACACCCCGAGCTCGCGGAGGAGCGCGCGGTGGATCACGAGATCGGGGTAGCGGCGGATCGGTGAGGTGAAGTGGCAGTACGCCCGGCTCGCGAGGCCGGAATGCCCGAGGTTGCGCGGGTCGTAGCGGGCCTGCTTGAGGGCGCGGAGGACGAGCGACGGGAACGCCTCCGACCCGCGCCCCGACTGTTCGGTGTACTCCGCGACGCGCTCGCTGACGCGCGCGGCGAGCTCGGCGGCCTCCCCCGGCGTGAGGTGCTCCGGAACGGGCGGAGTCGGCACCTCGAGCTCCGTCAGCTTCGCCAGGAGGAGCTCGACCGACTGCGGGTCGGGCCGTTCGTGCACGCGGTAGAGCGCCTCGCGCTTGCGCCCACCGAGGAGACCCGCGACCGCCTCGTTCGCGAGGATCATCATCTCCTCGACGAGCGAATGTGCGAGCGGCTCGGCCTCGATCCACGCGCGCTCGACTCCGCCTTCGCCGTCGAAGGCGAAGGCCACCTCCCCCGCCTCGATTCTGAGCGCGCCGCGCGCGTAGCGACGGCGCCTGAGCTCGGTCGCGACGCGCTCGGCCAGACGCAGGGCCTCCGTGGTCTCGTCCGGTGCCCGCTCGACTCCAGCGAGGATCGCCTGGGCATGGGAGTAGGTCAGCCGCTCGTTACTCCGCATGACGCTCCGGTAGAAGAGCGGCTTGCCGGGCTCCAGGTCGCCGTCGAAGAGGAGCTCGACGGTGAGGCAGCGCCGGTCCTGGTGCGGGCGCAGGCTGCAGAGGTCGGCGGAGAGCTGCTCCGGCAACATCGGCTCGACCCGCCCGGGCACATAGGAGGAAAAGGCCCGCTCCGCGGCATCCCGGTCGAGCGGCGAGCCGGCCGGGACGAAGGCGCTCACGTCGGCGATGTGCACCCACGCGCGAATGCCGTCTCCCTCCCGCCGAAAGCTGAGCGCGTCGTCGAAGTCCTTCGCCTCGTCCGGGTCGATCGTGAAGGCAAAGAGGTCGCGGAGATCGGTGCGGTCGGGCTCGAGCCCCTCGGGAGGGGGCGGAACTGGGGCGTGCGGGCGGCGAACGCCTTCGTGCCACAGAAGCCCTTCGAGCACGGCCCCCACGTCGGCCGGACGGCCGAGGACGGCCTCGACCTTGGCGCGCCCACGGCCGAGACGCAGGACGGCGAGGTCGCCGACGGACGCGTCACCGCTGCCCTTGCGGTCGACCGTGACCGGCACTCCGCCCTCGAAGAACGGCTCACCCACCAGGAGCTTCCCGCGCCTGGCGAGCTCAGCTACAAGCGTTTCCACTAAGCGGCGAGCTTGGCGGCGAGAACCTGCTCAGCAGCGCGGATCATCTCGTCGCGGCGCGTGAGCGGATCGTTGTCCACCTTCACCGACGGGCGGATGCCGTGGCCGGCGAGATCCGCGCCGAGCGGCGTGAGGTACGTCGCCGTCGTCAGCTTCAGAGCGCGCCCGGCCGAAAGCGGTCGGATGGACTGGACGGAGGCCTTTCCGTAGGTGCGCTGGCCGACGATCACGGCGCGCTCGTTGTCGGCGAGCGCCGCCGCCACGATCTCCGCGGCGCTCGCGCTCCCGCCGTTGACGAGCACGGTCACGGGCAGCCGCGGGAACTGTGCTCCACCGTTCACCTCGTAGACGGTCTCTTCCTGATGCAGGCCGGACACGGTGCAGACGACGCCCTTCTCCAGGAAGACGGACGCGGTGCGCACCGCTTCGGTGAGGAGGCCGCCCGGGTTGTCGCGAAGATCGAGGATGACGCCCTTGGCGCCGTGCTCGACGAGCGTATGGGTCGCTTCGTTCACGCGGTCGGCGCTCGAATCAGGGAAGGAGAGGAGCTTGACGTAGCCGATCTTGGCGCCGGCGAACCGCACGAGCCGCGAGGAGAGCGACGGGACTGCGACGTCCGAGCGAACGACCGTGAAGCTGACGCGGCGCCCGTTCTGTCTGCGCACGGTGAGGTGGACGACCGTGCCCTTCTCCCCCTTGATGAGGTTGATCGACTGGTCGAAGGTGAGGCGGCCAGCCGGCCGCCCTTCGATCCGCACGATCGTGTCCCCGGGACGAACGCCGGCCTGGCGCGCCGGCCCGCGAAGAGCCGACGTGACCACGAGCCCGGCGCGCGACGGCTCGACGGTGAGCCCCACGCCGGAATAGCTGCGCGCCGTCCTGTTCTTGAGCGAGGTGTACTCGGCGGCGGACAGGTACTCGGTGTTCGGATCGCCGAGCGCTTCGAGCAGCTCGGGAATGGTCTTCCGGCTGAGCACCTCGGGCCCGAGCTCGCGGTAGTAGTTCTCGGCGAGCTCCTCCCGCACCTCGACGATCGGATCGACGGGCGCGTGGCGCGCGACCTGGTGCGTCGAGCTTCCCGCGAGGCCGCCTGAACGCGTAAAGAAGAGCCCGAGCGCGAAGGCAGCCCCGAGCAGGAGGAGGATCAGAGCAAGTCCACCCGCACGTCTCATCGGCCGCGGGCTGATTATACGCGGGGGCCAGTCAGACCCGGAGGAAGCGCCTGAGCGTGATGCCCGAGCCGGCGGCACCGACCGCCAGTGCGACGCCGACGAGGATGAGCGCGGTCAGCGGGAAGCTGAGCGCGTGCACGTCCTCCTCGCTGAAGGTCGAGCTGTGCCCCTCGATCACGGGCAGCGCGATCTCCTTGGCGAGGATGAGCAGGATGATCGCCGCGAGCGCTCCGATGAGCCCGCAGATCACCCCCTCGAGCATGAACGGCCCGCGCACGAACCAGTTCGACGCTCCGACGAGCTTCATCACCTCGACCTCTCTGCGTCTCGAGAAGATCGAGAGGCGGATCGTGTTCGCGATCAGGATCGTGGAGGCGATCAGGAGGATCACCGACCCCAATAAGAAGATGTATTTGATGACGTTCGTGACCGAGAGGATCCGTTCGGTCTTCTTCTGCGCGTAGTCGACCTTCTCCACCCCCGCGGGCAGCGGTGAGAGCCGGGCCGCCAGCTCGTCCACGAGGTCGGCGTCCGTCGGTGTCACCTCGAACGCGTCCGGGAGCGGGTTGTCGACGAGGTTCTTGACGAGCTCGGGGTACTTCGCCTTCATCCGCTCGAGCGCCTCTTCCTTCGAGACGAAGACGACCGTCTTCGTCTCGGGGAAGCTCTGGATCTTCACGTTCACCGCGTTGATCTGCGCCTGCGTCGCCTCCGGGTTCTGCTGGAGGAAGACCTTGACGAGGACGTCCTTGCGGACGTGATCCGTCCACGAGTTCACCCACGAGAAGAGCGCGATGAAGAGGCCGAGCAAGAACATCCCGATGAGCACCGTCATCGTCGCGGCGACCGTCGTCGAGATGTTCGCTCCGATGGAGCGGAAGGCCTCGCTGAAGAAGAGCTTCGCTCGCGGCATCGTCTATTCGGGGTCGGTCGTGTACTGGCCGCGGCGCTCGTCACGGATGACATCGCCGTTGTCGAGCGCGATCACGCGCTTGCGCATCTTGTCCACCATCTCCCGGTCATGGGTCGCCATGACGACGGTTGTCCCGGTGCGGTTGATGCGGTAGAGGAGCTGCATGATCCCGACCGACGTGTCGGGGTCGAGGTTCCCCGTCGGCTCGTCGCAGATGAGGAGCGGCGGGTGGTTCACGAACGCGCGCGCGATCGAGACGCGCTGCTGCTCGCCGCCCGAGAGCTCGTCGGGGAGCTGGTTCGACTTCCCCGAGAGGCCGACGAGCGCGAGCACCTCCGGAACCTTCTGGCGGATCGCCCGGGCGGACTCGCCCTGCACCTTGAGCGCGTAGGCAATGTTCTCCGCCGCCGAGCGGTTGTGGAGCAGCTTGAAGTCCTGGAAGACGCAGCCGATGTTCCGGCGCAGCATGGGCACCTTCGAGTTCTTGAGGCGCCCCAGCTCACGTCCGCCCACGATGATCCGGCCGGACGTCGGCTCGAGCTCCTTCAGGAGGAGCCGCATGATCGTCGACTTCCCCGAGCCCGACGGTCCCACGAGGAACACGAACTCGCCCTTCTCGATCATGAACGAGGCGTCGCGGAGGGCGACGATGTGCGGGTCGTAGACCTTGCGCACCTCCTCGAAGACGATCATCGGCGCTCCGCTCGGCGCGGGCGCCGGAGCCTCGCCGTTCATCGGCGCCGCCACGGGCTCTTCTGAGGCTTCGGGAATGCGTTCTGAGAGGTCGGTTTCCTGCACCGGGGGTGAGGTTGGGCGCCCTGGGCCGAGGCGCGCCGGTTGGACTTACCAGCGGGGCAGTTTAGCGGAAAGGTCGGCCGCCCTCGACCGTTACCCCCCGTTTCGCGCCGCCGTTTGCAGGAGGTAGGCCTGGATGAAGGGGTCGATGTTGCCGTCGAGCACGCCCTGCGTGTTGCCCTCCTCGACCTCCGTGCGGTGATCCTTCACGAGCTGGTACGGGTGGAGGACGTAGCTTCGGATCTGGCTCCCGAAGCCCGTCGTCATGACCTCGCCCCGCTCGCGGGCCAGCTCCTCCTCCCGCTGCTCCTGCTCGAGCTCGGCGAGGCGGCTGCGGAGGATCTTGAGCGCGGTGTTCTTGTTGGAGAGCTGCGAGCGCTCGTTCTGGACGCTCACGACGATGCCGGTGGGGACGTGCGTGATGCGGACCGCCGAGTCCGTCTTGTTCACGTGCTGGCCGCCGGCGCCGCTCGCCCGGTAGGTGTCGATGCGGAGGTCCGACTCGTCGATGTCGATCGCGGCGTCGTCCGAGAGGAGCGGGCTCACGATCACCTGAGCGAACGAGGTATGCCGGCGATGCGCCTGGTCGAAGGGGCTGAGCCGGACCAGCCGGTGCACTCCGCGCTCGGCCTTGAGGACGCCGTAGGCGTTCTCGCCTGCCACCGTGAAGGTAGCGGACTTGAGGCCGGCTTCCTCCCCCGGCGAGGCCTCGAGGAGCTCAGTCTTGAAGCCGCGGCCCTCGGCCCAGCGCAAATACATGCGCAGCACCATCTCCGCCCAGTCCTGGGCGTCCGTGCCCCCTTCTCCCGCATGGATGGAGACGACCGCGTCGCCCGGGTCGTACTCGCCCGAGAAGAGCGCCTCCTCCTGGAGCCGGTCGAGCTCGCGCCTGAGCGTCGTCACGCTTTCCGCCACTTCGTCCAGCTCGCCGTCGTCGGATGCGAGCGCGACGAGCTCGTTCAGGTCGGCGGACTCCTGCGTGAGGCCGTCGTAGCGCTCCCGCCGGCGCGTGAGGCGCGCGTGCTCGGAGGAGATCTTGGCGGCCCGTTGCTGGTCGTCCCAGAACCCGGGCGCGGCCATGGCCTCCTCGAGGTCGCCGAGGCGGACGCTCAGGGCGTCGGGGTCAAAGGTAATCACGGACCCAGTCCAGCTGGGCCCTGATCTCCTCCAGTTCTCGCTCGACGGCGGCGCGCTCGGCCACGGGTGGATCGTACCGTCAGCGCTCGCCGACGTACTGGAAGCCGACCGCCGGAAGGAGGCCCTCGGCGATCAGCTTTCGCTCGTCTTCCTCGTCCATGACGCGGCGCCTTTCGCGAAAGAGAAACGGCTCCCAGGAGAAGGCGCGGCGGATGAACCGGTCGTCCAGAGCGCCGAGCATCGCCTCTGCCGTGTGCAGGTGCTCGTGCTCGGCCTTCCACTCGGCGTAGGGGATTCCGACGCGCCCGGCAGCCGCCTCGTCCAGCCGCTCCCAGCCGAAATCGTCGATCACGAGGCGTCCTTCGGGCTCCAGGAGCTCCGCCATCTTGTCGAGTGCGGCTTCGAGGTCGGCGACGTGGTGGAGCGAAAGCTGCGCGACGACGGCATCGAACGGCCCGGGGTCGTCCAGCTCCTCGATCGTTGTCCGGCGGAAGGTCGGACCGTCTGGCGCTTCGGGGTCGATGGCGAGAACGTCGTAGCCGGCCTCGGCCAGCTGGGTCGCAAGCTCACCTGAGCCGCAGCCGACCTCGAGCACCCGAGCCGGAACGGCAGGTAACTCGGCGACAACGAACTCCGGCACCTAAGCGCGACGAGTTCGGCCGATCAGGCGCCGTGGCACTTTTTGAACTTCTTGCCCGAGCCACACCAGCAGGGGTCGTTGCGGCCGACCTTCTGATGGTCCGAGACCGTTCGCTGGCCCGTTGCCACGGACGTGGCGCCCGCGCCGACGGTGCCCGCTGTGAAGGCTGCGCCGCCACCGTTTCCGGACCCGTTGCCGCCCGCGGCGGCGATTGCATCCGCGCCCGCGAGGGATTCGTGAGCGTAGGAGAGGTCGTCGGCATCGGGCGAGGCGGTGGGCTGAAGCTGCTGGGCCTCCTCCGGCTGCACCTCGACATGGAAGAGATGGCGCACGACCTCTTCGCGGATGATCGCCCCGAGCTCCTCGAACATCGCGTGCCCCTCGGAGCGGTACTCGACGAGAGGGTCCTTCTGGGCCATCGCGCGCAGGTGGATGCCGTCGCGCAGGTACTCCATCGAGTCGAGGTGCTCGCGCCAGCGGAGGTCGACGACCTGGAGGATGAGGAAGCGCTCGACCTCGCGCATGAGCTCGGGCCCGAGCTCCTCCTCCTTGTCCTCGTAGACGCTGCGCGCGTCGTCCTGGAACTCGGCGACGAGCTCGGCGGGGGACGTGCTCTGGTCGATGTCGAACTCCGCGGGATCGAGCTTGTCGTCGTAGAGCGCCTGCATCTCGGCAAAGAGCGCGTCGAGATCCCAGTCCTCCTGGTACTCCGACTGGGTGTGGTTCATGACGACGTTCTCGATGACGTCGTCGATCCACTCCTGAATCTCCTCGGAGAGGTCGTCGCCCTCGAGGACCCGCCGGCGCTGCTCGTAGATGACCATGCGCTGGACGTTCATGACGTCGTCGTACTTGAGGACGTTCTTCCGCGAGACGAAGTTCTGCTCCTCCACCTTCTTCTGCGCGTTCTCGATCTGATTCGAGAGGATCTTGCGCTCCATCGGCTCTTCGTCGGGGAGGTTGAAGCGGTCCATGATCTTGTAGATCCGGTCGCCCGCGAAGAGGCGCACGAGGTCGTCCTGGGCGGAGAGGTAGAACCGCGACTCGCCCGGGTCGCCCTGGCGGCCTGAACGGCCGCGGAGCTGGTTGTCGATCCGGCGCGCCTCGTGGCGCTCCGTGCCGAGCACGTAGAGCCCACCGAGCTCGCGCACGCCGTCGCCGAGCTTGATGTCGACGCCGCGGCCGGCCATGTTCGTCGCGATCGTGACCGCGCCGCGTTCGCCGGCGTCCATGATGATCTCCGCCTCGCGCTCGTGCTGCTTCGCGTTCAGGACGCTATGCGGGATCCCCTGTCGCTCGAGCAGCTTGGACAGGTGCTCGGAGACCTCGACGGAGATCGTGCCGACGAGGACCGGCTGTCCGGCCTCGTGGCGCTCTTTGATGTCCTCGATCGCCGCGCCGTACTTGGCTTCCTTCGTCTTGTAGATGAGGTCGTCGCGATCGTCGCGCGCGACTTCGACGTTTGTGGGGATCTCGGCGACCGAGAGGTCGTAGATCTCCTGGAACTCCTTCTCCTCGGTCTTCGCCGTACCGGTCATTCCGGCGAGCTTGTCGTAGAGGCGGAAGTAGTTCTGGAGGGTGATCGTCGCGAGGGTGACGTGCTCCTCCTTGATCGCAACGCCCTCCTTCGCCTCGACGGCCTGGTGGAGGCCCTCCGACCAGCGGCGGCCCTCCATGATGCGGCCGGTGAACTCGTCGACGATCTTCACCTCGCCGTCCTGGACGACGTATTCCACGTCGCGCTGGTACAGCGACTCGGCCTTGAGGGCCTGGATGAGGTGGTTGACGAGCTGCGCGTTCTGGGCGTGGTAGAGGTTCTCGATCCCGAGGGCGCGCTCGACCTTCTCGATCGCCTGCTCGCGCGGCGCGATCGTCTTGAACTTCTCGTCGAACTCGTAGTCGGCGCCGTCGTCCTCGACGGGCATGCCCTTCGGGACGAACTTCGCGGGCACGCCCTCGAGCTGCTTGGCGATGCGAGCGAAGTCGTAGTAGGTCTTGGCGGCGGTCTCCGGCTCGCCCGAGATGATGAGCGGCGTCCGCGCCTCGTCGATGAGGATCGAATCGACCTCGTCCACGATCGCGTAGGAGTGGCCGCGCTGGACGGTGGCCTCGAGCGAGGTCGCCATGTTGTCGCGGAGGTAGTCGAAGCCGAACTCCGAGTTCGTGCCGTACGTGATGTCCGCCGCGTACGCGTCCTTGCGCTCGTCGAAGGGCATCATGTTGCGGATGTAGGCCGCCCGCATGCCGAGAGCCTCGTACACGGGGCCCATCCACTCGGTGTCGCGCTTCGCCAGGTAGTCGTTCACCGTCACGAGGTGGACGTTTCCGCCCGTGAGCGCGTTCAGATAGAGCGGCATCGTGGCGACGAGCGTCTTTCCTTCGCCGGTCTTCATCTCGGCGATGTCGCCCTCGTGGAGCACCATCGCACCCATGAGCTGGACGTCGAACGGGCGCATCCCGAGCGCGCGCTTCGCCGCTTCGCGGACGGCCGCAAACGCCTCGAACACGAGCTCGTCGAGCTCCTCGCCGTTCTCGAGCCGCTGCTTGAACTCGGCCGTCTTGCCCTCGAGCTCCTCGTCCGAGAGGGATTCGAAGTCGGGCTCGAGCGACGTCACGTAGTCCGCCTGCTTGGCGAGCTGCTTGAGCCGCCGGCCTTCGCCGAGGCGCAGAAACTTCTCGAAACCGCCGTAGTTGGACATCAGCTATCCAGGGTACCGAACGCTAGAGCGGGTCTATGCCGATTTCCCAGAGGCCCCGGTCGAGACGCGTCGCGCGCGCGAAATACGCGTCGAAGCGTCCTCCGACGGCTTCTTCGAGCGCCGGAATCGCCTCAGCGGTCGGCCGGCCGTCGATCTCGAGCGCGCGTTCTCCCTCCTGGGTCATGGTCAGCATCAGCTCTTCGCCCTCGATATCGGCAGGAAGCTCCGCAATCTCGATCCGAACCCCTCCGATCGCCCACGTCGAGCCCTGGTGGCGGACCCCGACTGCGCGGTACGGCGGTTCGAGAGTGTCGCCGAACGCCTTGGCGAGGCATTGGAGCGGCGCCGAGTCGGCGCCGACATGGATCGGCTCACGCTCCGGAACCACGGCGAAGACGCAGGCGTCGCCGCGCGTCCCGCAGTCGGCCGTGACCACCGCGTCCCATTCGCGCGTCCGCGGAATCCCCGAGATCCCGGCCTCGACCCAGCGGAAGGCGCGCGGATCGGTGAGCTCGCCGCCGCTCAGGAGAGCTGGGGCTCGATCAGCCCGTAATTGCCGTCGCGGCGGCGGTAGACGACGTTCACCTCGAGCGTCTCCGCGTTCTGGAAGACGAAGAAGTCGTGGCCGACGAGCTCCAGCTGCAGCACGGCTTCCTCGGGGCTCATCGGCTTCACCGGGAACTGCTTCGTCTTCACGATCAGCGGCGAGTCCTCTTCGGGGATCACCGGCGTCCCCTCGAGGGGCTGATGCGAGTTCTTGCCCGGGCCGCGCCGGCGCTTGTCGCGATACCGCCGCGCCTGGCGCTCGAGCTTGTCCACGAGCTGGTCGATCGAGGCCTTCATGTCCGTGGAGCTCTCCCGTGCACGCAGGATCGGCCCTTTCGTCCACACCGTCGCCTCTGCGACCTGGTTGTCCGAAATGGATGGGTTCTTCTCCACCTGGAGCTCGAGCTCGAGCCGCGCCGCGTCGTTCAGATGCTTGTCGAGCTTGCCGAGCTTCTGTGCCGCGTAGTCCTTCAGGGAATCCGAGACGTCGACGTTCTTGCCCTTCACCTGAAGTCGCACCAGAGCCTCCTCGTCGGTTGACCTGAATCTACCGCATGACCGCCCACCTGAATCAGCGGCGAACGGTCCGGGCGAACGTGACGACGTGCACGGAGCGGGCGCCTGCGCGGCGGAGCTCGGAGGCCGCGGCCGAGACGGTGGCGCCGGTCGTGTAGACGTCGTCGACGAGCGCCACGCGACTGGGTGGGCGAGAGAGGACTGCGAAGGAGCCGCGCACGTTGCTCCGCCGCTCCGCGCGCGAGAGGCCGCGCTGGGGCCTCGCCGGCTCGCGGCGTACGAGCAGTGAGACGACCGGGAGATCCCAGCGGGGCGCGAGCTCGCGGGCGAGCGCCGCGGCGGCGTTCTGGCCACGCTTCAGGCTCCGCTCCGGGTCGCCTGGAACGAACGTGAGAGCCTCCACGGGCGGGCGTGGCACGACTTCGGTTAGGAGGCCGGCGAACTCGCGTGCGAGCGGGCGCAGGCCACGATCTTTCCACCCGGCGACGAGGGGGCGGGCAGCGCCCTCGTAGGCGACCGCGGCGCGAGCCGAAGCGAAGGAGAGCCGCCGTCCCGCGCATTCGCGGCAGCGCGCCACTGGCCAGGCGGCGGGCGCACCACAGCGTGCGCAGAGCGTTCCGCTGAGGCGGCGGAGCCCGCCGCGACATTCGTCGCAGACGAGCTCTTCTCCACCCCCGCAGGCAACGCAGCGCCGCGGGAGGATGAGGTCGAGGAAGCGCAGCGATCGAAGGTCTGAGCCAACGCCCACACCCTCCCCTTGGGTGGGATAGCAATCGCGGGCGCGCGGGTGGCGCGCAGGATGTGGCGGTTGTGAGCCTAGGCGCCCGCGGGGTAGCGCAGGAGCGCGTCGGCGAGCTTCGAGGCGTCGCCGAAGATCCCGGCGATCGCGAGCCCCTCGTCCGGGACCGCCGTTCCGGGAAGCAGCGCCGCGCTGCGGATGGCCGCGCCCTTTCCGACCACGCACTCCGCCCCGATCGCAGCCGGTCCCCGGACCTGCGCGCCCTCCTCGATGACGACGTTCGGCCCGAGGACGATCGGCCCGTCGAGGCGAGCCGACTCGGCGATCCGGCAGTCAGATTCCGCCCAGACGCCCGGCGAGACCTCCTCGCCGGGAACATCGATGCGCACGTGGCCGAGCACGGCGTCGAGAATCGTGTTCCGGAGCTCGTCGAGATCGCCGACGTCGTTCCAGTACGCCATCGTCGTGTACGCGTAGATCTCCTCGTTGGCCGCGACCAGGCTCGGCCAGATGTCCGTGCCGAAGTCGACCAGCGTCCCCGACGGGATGCGCTCGAGGAGCTCGGGCTCGATCACGTAGACACCGCAGTTCGCGAGATCGGAGCGCGCCTCGTCCCGTGTGGGCTTCTCCTGGAAGCCGCGGATGCGTGTGTCGCGGTCGAGGATGACGACGCCGTAGGAGCTCGGATCGCTCACCGGCTTGACCGTGAGGGTGGCGAGGGCGCCCGTCCGGCGGTGATGGCCCAGCAGCGCCGTCACGTCGATGTCGTGGAGCCCGTCGCCGGAGGTGACGAGGATCGTCTCGTCCCCCCAGAAGTCCTGGAGCTTCTTCGTCCCGCCCGCCGTGCCGAGCAGCTCGGGCTCAGGGGACCACCGGATCGTCATGTCGAGCGACGAGCCGTCCCCGAAGTACTTCTCGATCATCTCCGGGAACGCGTGCAGATTGATGCCGACTTCCCGCACGTCGTGGCGGCGGAGGAGGTTCAGCAGGTGGTGCAGGACCGGCCGGTTGGCGACCGGCATCATCGGCTTCGGGAGGAAGTCCGTGAGCGGCCTCAGGCGGGTGCCGAGGCCGGCCGCCATCACCATCGCCTTCACGGCAGCGACTCCTCGTACGGCGGCCGGTGCACGCCCTCCTCCGTCACGATCGCGGCGATCAGCGCCGCGGGAGTGACGTCGAAGGCCGGATTGCGAGCGGCAAAGCGCTCGCTCACCTCGGCGGGATCGCGCTCCTCGAGCGGGATGCCCGCGCCGGTCTCCGCGTCCGGGTCGAGCGTCGAGGTCGGGGCGACGACGTAGAAGGGAATGTCGTGATGGGCCGCGAGCACGGCGAGAGCGTACGTGCCGATCTTGTTCGCCGTGTCGCCGTTCCGCGCGATCCGGTCCGCGCCGGTGATCACGTGGGTGACCTCTCGGCGCGCCATGAGCGAGCCCGCGGCCGAGTCCGCGATCACGCTGGCAGGGATGCCGGCGCGCTCGAGCTCCCACGCCGTGAGGCGCCCGCCCTGCAGGAGCGGCCTCGTCTCGTCGACGAAGACGTGCTCGACGAGCCCGCGCTCGAAGCCCGCCTTGACCGCCCCGAGCGCCGACCCGTAGCCACCGGTCGCGAGGCCGCCCGCATTGCAATGCGTGAGCGGAGTCGAGCCCTCGCGCAGGAGACCCGCAGCGTGCTCGCCCATGCGGCGACAGCGCTCGACTTCCAGGCGATGGAGGTCCCGCGCGCGCTCCGCGAGATCGCCGTTGGCACGCCGCATCTCGCCGATCGCCCAGGGCAGGTTGACCGCGGTCGGGCGCGCCGAGACGAGTATCCGGGCCGCCTCGTCCAGGTTCTCGCGACGGCTCGCCGCGAGCGCATAGCCGTACGCAGCGGCGACCCCGATCGCGGGCGCACCGCGGACGACCATCGTGCGGATCGCCTCGGCGACTTCCGCGGCCGAGCGGCAGTCGACCTCGACCTCCTCGTCGGGAAGGCGGCGCTGGTCGAGCAGCACAACGCGGTCCTCCTCCAGGCGAACGATCTCCTCCGGGCGGAGGTCGACAGCCCCGCCCGCGAACCGCGGTCTCATCGCTGGGAGGTTAGTGCCCCATCCAGCGATACACGCCTGCTTCTCGGGGCAGCATCACTGGAAGGAGCACTACGTGCCCTCGTCCCAAGAAGCCAGGTACTTCGCCTGCTCCTCGGTGAGCTGGTCGATCTCGACGCCCTGCGCCTCGAGCTTGAGGCGGGCGATCTCGCTATCGATCTCCTCGGGGACCACGTACACCTTCGGCTCGAGCTCGTCCGCGTGGTTGACGACGAACTCGGCCGAGAGCGCCTGGTTCGCAAAGCTCATGTCCATCACGGACGCGGGATGGCCCTCGGCCGCGCCGAGGTTGACCAGCCGGCCATCAGCGACGAGGTAGATGCGCCGTCCGTCGGCCATCGCGAACTCCTCCACCAACGGCCGCGCAGTACGTGTCTCCGCCGCGAGCTCCTGCAGGGCCGGGATCTCGATCTCGACGTTGAAGTGGCCGGTGTTCGCGAGAATCGCGCCGTCCTTCATGCGCTCGAAGTGGCGCCTTGCGAGGACGTGCTTGTCGCCGGTCGCCGTGCAGAAGATGTCGCCCACCTCCGCCGCCTTGTCGGTGCGCAGCACCTCGAAGCCGTCCATGAGCGCCTCGAGCGCGCGCAGCGGGTCGACCTCCGTGACGATCACGTGGGCGCCCATGCCGCGGGCGCGCATCGCGACGCCACGCCCGACCCAACCGTAGCCGCAAACGACGAAGCGCCGTCCGGCGAGCAGGACGTTGGTCGCGCGGATGATGCCGTCGATGGTCGACTGCCCCGTCCCGTAGCGGTTGTCGAAGAGATGCTTCGTCTTCGCCTCGTTGACTGCCACGATCGGGAAACCGAGCTTGCCGTCGGCCTCAAGGGCGCGCAGGCGGATCACTCCGGTGGTCGTCTCCTCGGTCCCGCCGATGATCTCGCCGAGCTGATCTTGGCGCTTCGAGTGGAGGACGCCGATGACGTCGGCGCCGTCGTCCATCGTCATGTGCGGGTGGTGGTCGACCGCCGCGGTGATGTGGGAGTAGTACGTGTCGTCGTCCTCGCCCTTGATCGCGAAGACGGGGACGCCGTACTCGGCGACGAGCGCGGCAGCGACGTCGTCCTGGGTCGACAGCGGGTTCGAGGCGCAGAGCAGGACGTCGGCGCCGCCCGCCTTCAGTGTGCGGGCGAGATTGGCCGTCTCCGTCGTCACGTGCAGGCAAGCCGAGACGCGGTAGCCGTCGAGCGGCCTCTCGCGCTCGAAGCGCTCGCGAATCGCGACGAGCACCGGCATCTGCCGGTCGGCCCATTCGATCCTCGTCACGCCCGCAGGGGCGAGCGCGAGGTCACGCACATCGTACTTCGGAGCGGTTGTCGCCATGGGCCGAACTCTAGTGAAGCGCTAGCCGTCGGCGCGGCCGTAGCGGTCTTCGAGCCGGACCACGTCGTCCGTTTCCGGCGTCGAGACCTCGAGCAGGACCGTGTCCTCGATCGCGCGGACGCGGTGCACGGTCCCCGCAGCGAGGTGGAAGGACCGGCCCGGCGCGACGACCTCGACGTCCAGCGTGCCGCCCGGGTCGCCGATCTCGAACTCGGCGCGCCCCGACTGGACGTAGATCGTCTCGTCCTTCGAGCGGTGGAACTGGAGCGAGAGCTGCTCGCCCGCCCTGACGAAGATGACCTTCCCGCAGTAGCGATCGGTCGCGGCGAAGACGAGCTCATATCCCCAGGGCTTCTCGACTCTCTTCACCTCGAAGGCGAACCGGTCGAGGTCGAGGAAGTTCGGAGACATCTCGCTCATGTCCACGGTCCTAACCCACCCTCCCAACGAGAGTCAAGGCCGCCTCGGAGGACATGAGCTCTTCGGCCCGTCGCAAATCCTTGGGCGTGTTCACGGTCAGCCAGAGGCCCGTGTGCTTGAAAGCGCGCACCCGGCCTTCCGCAGCCAGCTCCGGGAACGTCGTGTCCTCGTGGTCACCGCGCTCGGGCAGGCGCTCGACCGCCTCCTCGCCGAGCACGTAGACGCCGCAGCTGACCCAGTTCGGCAGCTCGGGGGCCTCCCGAAAACCCGTGACGACCTCGTCCTCCCCAAGGTCGACGACGCCGAATTGCGATTTCAGCGGCGCGACGGCGATGGTCGCTGCGGCCCCCGTCTCGCGGTGCCGAGCGAGCATCGCGCCGAGATCGATGTCGACGAGCTCGTCACCGTTCAGCGCGATGACGTCGCCCCTCTCCTTTCTCGCCGCTGCGGCGAAGCGGAGGCCTCCCCCGCGACCGAGCGGCTCGGGCTCGGCGGCAGTGACGATCTCCGCGCCGAGGCCGGCAAGCTCGGACGCGAACTGGTCTTCCGTCCCGGCCGAGCAGCTGACGACGACGCGCTCCACCCCGGCGGAGACGAGCAGTCCCATCTGGTAGGCGGCAAGCGGCCTGCCGGCGACCGGCACGAGCGCCTTCGGGCGCCCGCCGGCCGCCTCGCCGAGGCGTTCAGCCTTACCGCCCGCGAGGATGATCGCCTCCATCTCTACTGGTGCAGCTGCGTCTCGGGCTCTTCCGTCTCGGGAAGCGCGTCGAGGTCGTTGGACGCGCGCCCGATCGACTCGTAGACGAAGCCGGCCGCGCGGGCCTCGCCCGGGTCGAGCAAGTTGCGTCCGTCGACGATGAGCGGCTTCCGCATCGCGTCGCGGAGCTCCTGCGTGAGAAGGCCTCTGAGCTCGTCCCATTCCGTCACGATCACTGCCCCGTCAGCACCGGCCAGCGCCTCGAGCAAGGTCTCGTGCAGCTCGACGCCCCGCAGGGCGTGTCGCGCTTCTTCCAGCGCGACCGGGTCCCAGCCGCGCACGACCGCCCCCTCGGCGAGTAGCCGCGGCGCGAGGATCAGGCTCGGCGCGTCCCGCATGTCATTCGTGTTCGGCTTGAACGCGAGGCCGAGCAGGGCGATCGTCTTCCCACGCAGGGGGCCGAGGTGCTTGACCAGTTTCCCGACGACCCGCCGCTTCTGCAGCTCGTTCACCTCGATGACCGCGGTGAGGAGCTGGAAGTGGTAGCCCGAGTTGCCCGCGAGCTGCTTCAGGGCGGTCACGTCCTTCGGGAGGCATGAGCCTGAGTAGCCGATGCCCGGCCGCAGAAAGAGCGAGCCGATGCGCCGGTCGAGCCCCATTCCCTCGGCGACGAGCGAGACGTCAGCGCCGGTCTCCTCGCAGACGTTGGCGATCTCGTTGATGAAGGAGATCTTCGTGGCGAGGAACGCGTTCGAGGCGAGCTTGACCATCTCGGCCGAGGCGACGTCGGCCCGCACGACGGGTGCGTCGATCGACCCATAGAGAGCGGCCACCGCATCTCCATCAGCGTCGTCGAAGGCCCCGACGACGATCCGGTCCGGCTTCATGAAGTCGCGGAGCGCGGTGCTCTCGGCGAGGAACTCGGGGTTCGAGACGTAGCCCACGTGCGCGAGGCCGCGCGCATCGAGCTCGTGGCGGACCTTCTCGCCGGTCCCGACCGGAACGGTGCTCTTCATGACGATGATCGCGCGCTCTTCGAGCTCGGGCAACTCGTCGAGGACGCGCCATACCGCCGAGAGGTCGGCGTCGCCGGAGTGCGTCGGCGGAGTCGGAACCGAGACGAATGCAATCCGCGCCGCCTCGAAGACGTTCGCCATCTCGAGCGTGTAGCGGATGCGCTCGCGGTTCGCAGCCAGGCGTTCGGCGAGGCCCGGCTCGAAGATCGGCACCCGGCCGGCCTCGAGCTCGGCCACCCGCTCGGGCACGACGTCGCGGACGACCACCTCGTGGCCAAGGTCTGCGAAGGAGGCTGCGGTGGCGAGCCCGACCCAGCCCGCGCCGATGACGCCGAGTGGTTCTTTCATTCTCAGAGCTTAGTTCCCGCTGAGCGGCTTCAAGCCCTTCGCGATTGCGAGCATCGTCTCGTTCGACATCCGGTTGAGGAGCGTGTTGACGACGTAGTAGGAGTTGCCGTTCTCGCGGAAGGCGATCATGTGCAGCTTCGCCCCGTCGAAGTAGAGGCCGTAGTCCCGCCCCTTGATGCGGCGCTGCACGCTCGCCCCGTCGAGGATCGGCGGCTCGTCCCACGCCATCTCCTGGATGCCCCAGTACTCGGCGCCGCCCGTCTGGTAGGTCAGCCGCACCGCGTTGTGGTCGCCGACCTTGTACTCGCGCACCGGTTCGAGGGTCGAGAGCGAGGAGTTCGACTCGCGAAGCGTAGGCGTGTAGAGCTGGAAGCCGGCCTTCTTCCGCACGCTCTTGAGCACGCCCGAGGCGACGGAATCGGCCGTAACGGCAGGCGGCTCGTGGGTCGGCGTGGTGTCGGCCGGTCCCGGCGTGAGGTCACCGTGGAACGTCTGGCCGACGATGACCCGCAGCATCGTCTCGAGCTGCTGGCCCGGCTGCACGGCTTGGGCCTCCCCGTCGCCGAAGAGGTCCGCCATCTGCTTCGCGGCGGCCTCCGCGCCCGCGACGGCGGGGTCGTAGACGATCTTCGTCCTGAAGTACTTGAAGTTGTCGGCGTTGCCGCCGTTCGTGACCGGATAACCGCGCTCGCCGAGCGCCACGGCGGCCTGGTCGGCAGCGCCCGCGACCCCGTTCCCGTTCAGCACCTCGACGCTGACCTGTGAGGGGCGGGGCCCGGTGTCCTCGGCCTTCGGCTTCTCGCCGAGCGCCGCCGTCGCGGCCTTCTCGGGCGCCGAGACGTCGGGGTTCATGAACGTGTTCACGGCGTCGTCGATCGACTGCTGCGAGGCCTCGAGCTCGTTGTAGCCGGTGATGTTCTCGATCTGCACCTGCTGGAAGTTCCCCGACGGCAGCCCGTAGGCGAGATTCGCGTACTTGTAGAGCGTCGGCACATCGAGCGTCTTGCCACCGCCAACCCCGACCTCCACGTTCTTCGTGATCGTATTCACGATCCCCGGGATCTTCGTCACCGACCAATTCGCCGCGATCTGCTGCTTCATCGCCTTGACGAAGTTCTGCTGGCGGACGACGCGGTAGAGGTCGGAGTCGGTGTGGCGGAAGCGCGCGTAGTCGAGCGCCTGCTTCCCGCTGAGATGCTGATAGCCGGGTTGGAGGTCGATCGTGGCGTAGTTCTCGCCGTTCGAGTTGTCGTTGAAGTAGCGGTGGTCGACGTCGACGTAGACGCCGCCGAGTTTGTCGACGATGTCGATGAACCCGAGAAAGTTGACGGTGATGATGTAGTTGATCGGGATACCCGTCAGGTCCTTGACCGTCTTCAGCGTGCCGCGCGGCCCGCAGTACGTGTAAGCCTCGTTGATGCGTCCGCTGAAAGGCAGCTGGCCGGCACAGCCGGGAATCGGGACGACGAGGTCGCGCGGGAAGGACATCATCGAGATGACGTCCTTGTGGGGGTCTGCCCGCATGAGCATGATCGTGTCGGAGCGGGAGCCGAGCGAGCTCTCCGGACCGAGCCGCTTGTCGTAGCCGATCACGAGCGCGACGGTCGGCTGATCGGGCTCGGCTTCGGCGAGGTCCAGCTGGGCGTCCTTGATCGGCTGGCTGTGGGCCCGGACGGCAGCGACGCTCTGATTGATGTAGAGCCACGCACCGCCGGCGAGGGCCCCCGCCGCGACGAGGACGAGGATCACGAGCCAGAGGAAGAACTTGCCGATGAGTCGCAACGGCCCCCGGCGCTTGGTGCGATACCGGGTGACGCCGGTGAGCGGAGAAATCGGGATCCCGCCGTGGCCGTTTCCGGCGACATGGCCGGCAGTTCCACGCTTGAGGGTCGTTCGCATATGAAAAGTCGCCGAACGGGCGACTAGGGGAGGATAGCCGAGCGGACGGCGATCAAACCTGCTGAACCGTCTCGGCAGCAAGCCATTCGGCGACGGCGAGAAGACTGCCGCTCTCCTCGTAGATCGCGAGCTGCTCGTCGGCTCCCGTGCCGCGTTCGAGCAGGGGCTCGACGAGGTCGAGCTCGGCCGCGCAGCCGAGCTCCTCGGCCGCTGGCCGGGCCCGTTCGACGAGCTCGCGGACCGCATCCCGCGCCGGCCGCTCGGTGTCGTTCGCGAAGTCGATCAGCTTGGCTCCGAGCCCGTCGCGCGCGGCGCGCCACTTGTTCTCGGCGATGAGCGTGATCTGCTCGCTTCCGGGCGGCTCGCCGTGGTCGAAGGCAGCTGCGAAGGTCGCGACGAGGGACTGCGTGAGCGCGACGATGGCGGCGACCGAGTCCATCCGGGTCTGCGCGTCGCAGATCCGGAGCTCGATGGTTCCCAGGCGCGGGTGCGGCCGGAGATCCCACCAGATGTAGGTGTAGTCCTCGAAGGAGTTCGTCTTGATCCCGCGGTCGACGAGGAGCTCGAACTCCTCATAGGAGGCAAAGGCCGGGGGCAGGCCGGCGCGCGGGAACGGCTCGAAGACCTTCACACGGGTCGAGGACAGGCCGGTCGCCCTCGCCTGCCAGAACGGCGAGTTCGCGGAAAGCGCGAGGATCTCGGGGAGGTATGTGCGCAGGCCGTTCGCGCAGGCGATCGCCTTGTCCGGCGAGTCGAGGCCGACGTGCACGTGGAGCCCGAAGATGAGCTCCCGCTCCGCCACCCAGCGCATCGACTCGATGAGGTCCAGGTAGCGCTGCTCCGTCGTCACCTCCTGGTGCTCGTAGCGGGAGAACGGATGCGTCCCCGCCGAAGCGATGAGCGCGCCCGACTCGGCCGCCACGTCGCGCAGCCGCCCGCGCAGGCGCCGAAGGTCGTCCATCGCCTCGCCCACGGTCGCGGCCACATCCGTGGCGACCTCGACGACGGACTGGAGGAGCTCCGCCTTGATGCGCTTCTCTTCGCGGTCGCCTTCGAAGGCGGGCAGGATCTCGTCGATCCGCGAGACGAGCTCGTGGCTCTCGGAGTTGAGGATCTGGAACTCCTCCTCGACTCCGAGGCTGAACGGAGCGCTCTTGCCGAAGTTCTGCTCCATGGGAGCGGCGACCATAGCGGCGCCTGGCTCTCCGAGCCCGGCTACTCGCTCAGTGCCTCTTCGGCGAGACGCGTGCCCTGCACCATGTTCGCGAGCTTCTCGTAGACGACTTCCCAGCTCCTCGTCCGCAGGCCGCAGTCGGGATTGACCTGAATCCGCTCGGGATCGCCGAGCACCTCGGCGGCGTAGAGAATCCGGTCGCGCACCAGCTCGGCCGGCTCGACGAAGTCGGAGTGGATGTCGAGCACGCCGAGGCCCACGCCCGGGTAGCCGTGTTCCTTGAAGAGGGCGAGGGTCTCTGCGTAGCCCGGCCGGTCCTCGTCCTTCGTGCCGAGCTCCCGCGAGTCGCGGTTGGCGAACTCGAGCTGCAGCTCGAGGCAGTCCTCGAGCTCCATGACGGCCGGCCAGAGGGCTGTGTAGTCGGAGAAGCAGATGTGCATGCTCTTCTTCGCCTCGATGCCGCGCGTGGCCTCGTTGAAGCCCTCGACGACGAGCGGGACCTCGGCCGGCTTCGTGGTCGCCGCGGGCTCGTCGATCTGGATCCACTCCGCCCCGGCCGCGACGAGGCCCTCGACGTTCGGGCGGATGACGTTGACAGCCACGTCGTGGACGAAGCGGCGCCTCGCGTCGTACCGGTGCTCGGCAGACGCACCGAGACCCCCCTCGTGCCCGTAGTGCTCGTCGTAGGACCAGTCCTCCATCGTGTAGGCGCCGGTCAATGGGACCTTCACCACGCGGTCGGTGTGGGCGCGCACGAATTCGAACTCCTCCACGTCCTGCGGGCCGGAGACCGACGGCGCCTCGACGACGGCCGCCTTGGCGTAGTACTTGTTGTCGAAGGAACGGACGATCCCGCGCGCCTCGAACCCGTCCGCGAACGCGGCGACGTGGTCGTACATCTCCGTGCGTTTCTGCTCGCCGTCGTAGACCGCGTCGAGGCCCACGCGCTCGAGGAGGCGGATCGCGTAGATCGCCGCCCAGTCGTCTATCTCCGGCAATTCGGCTTCGCCGAATTGACCGGACAAAAGCTCCACCAACCGCTCGTGTCCGTCGACCTCGAGCCGTTTCCCCCACCGTGAGGCGGCCTCAATATCCGCCTCCTCGAGCGGGCGTCCAGCGAACGCCTTCACGCGCCACGACGGCTTGGCCAGGCTGCCGATCTCGCGGGTGAGGAAGCGGACGCCGCTCATGCGACCTCCGCGAGGCTCGTGCTCGCGCGTCCCAGACGGCCGATCTTCTCGCGAGCGATCGGCTCGGGGACGAATTGCAGATCGCCGTTCGGCGTCAGCGCGATTCCGGCCGGTGCACGGGCGGCGAGGCTCTCCGCGAAGCGGGAGATCTCCTCTGTGCTCTCGAGCGCGGAGCTTCGAGCGTCGACGACGCCGGCGAGAATCTCCTTCGGATAGCCGCTCGGCACGGCGTCGAGGCTCGTCGCGTAGAAGTCGACTCCGATCGCCGCGACCGGGGCGTCCGCCAAGGCGGGCAAAACGGCGGCGGCATCACCGAAAGGCAGCTGCAGCGCGAGCGGCGCCGCAGCCGGAAGCTCGGCGAGGGCGGAAAGGAGATCGCCTGCGCCTCCCGCGCGAGCCGCGAACGGCTCGCTGAGGACGATGAGGCCGGCGCCGGCCTCAGTCCACGCCTGGATCTGCGGCGCGAGGACGTCCGCGGCAAGCGCCTGCGCCGAAACGACATCGTTGGCAGCCCGCGCGAACGCAAGCGGCGAGGGAAGCGTCCCGACCCACTCGCCCGCCGGAAGGTCTGGGGCGGGAACCGGCGAGCTCAGCCGGGGCTGTCCGTCGACGAGCACCGCGCGGTAGAAGGTGTTCGTGTCGAGGAAGCGCGTGAGCGGCCGGGCGTCGAGGCCCTCCGCCGCGTCCGCCAGCGGCCGGAAGATGTCCTGCCAGCCGAGGAGCCCGTCGCTCAGGAGTGAGAGCCCTGCCTCGCGCTGAGCTGAGACGAGCTCGCGGACGTCGCGTTCGACCTGCTCTGCGACCGCCTCTGCCGAGGTGCGCCCCCGGTCAAGATCCCGCGTGGCCTGGACGAGCGCCTCGGAGCGCGGGTAGATCCCGGGCGTGAAGGCCCTCATCTGCCTGCGACTGAGATCTTGTTCTCGGCGTGCCGGAGGCGCTGCTCCATGTGCCAGCGGTCGATCTCCTCGTCGCCGCCTTCCGCGCGCTCGAGCGCGGCTCTGGCCTCTTCCTGCTCGCGGCGGGCCTCCTCGATGTCGATGTCCTCGGCGCGCACGGCGTCGTCCACCAGCGCGATCGCGCGGTCCTGCTGAACCTTGAAGTAGCCCGCCCCGGCCGCGAAGGACTGCCACTCGTTCCCCGCCTTCACGCGGATCTCCCCCGCTTTCAGCATCGCGACGAGGGGAGCGTGGCGCGCGAGGACGCCGATCTCGCCGGCGGCGCCGGGGACGATGACCATCTCCGCCTCGCCCTCGAAGGCCGCGCCCTCGGGCGTGACCACGGACAGGTCGAACGTGCGAACGCCGCTCTCGGCGGCCATCTACGCCGCCACAGGCTCGGGTTCGGGCTCAGGCTCCGGCTCGGTCTCGGACTCGGATTCCTCCTTGGCTGCCTGAGGCTCCTCCTCGCCGGCCAGCTCCTTGCCCTTCTCGATCGCCTCGTCGATGGTGCCGACCATGTAGAAGGCGCCCTCGGGGAGATCGTCGTGCTTCCCGGCGATGATGTCCGTGAAGCCGCGGATGGTGTCCTCGAGCTTCACGTACTTGCCGGGCGTGCCCGTGAAGGCCTCGGCGACGAAGAACGGCTGCGACAGGAAGCGCTGCACCTTCCGCGCGCGCTGGACGACGAGCTTGTCCTCGTCGGAGAGCTCGTCCATGCCGAGGATGGCGATGATGTCCTGCAGCTCGCGATAGCGCTGCAGGAGCTCCTGCACGCGGGTCGCCGTGTCGTAGTGCTCCTGGCCGACGATGTCCGGCTGAAGAGCGCGCGAGAACGAGTCGAGCGGGTCGACCGCCGGGTAGATCCCCTGCTCGGTGAGAGCGCGGGAGAGAACCGTCGTCGAGTCGAGGTGCGCGAACGTGTTCGCAGGCGCTGGGTCGGTGAGGTCGTCGGCGGGCACGTAGATCGCCTGCACCGACGTGACCGAGCCCTTGCGCGTCGACGTGATGCGCTCCTGCAGCTGGCCCATCTCGGTTGCGAGCGTCGGCTGGTAGCCGACCGCGCTCGGCATGCGCCCGAGGAGCGCAGACACCTCGGAGCCGGCTTGCACGAAGCGGAAGATGTTGTCGATGAAGAGGAGGACGTCCTGACCCTGCTCGCGGAAGTACTCCGCAACGGTCAGGCCCGAGAGAGCGACGCGCAGGCGCGCGCCCGGCGGCTCGTTCATCTGGCCGAAAACGAGCGCGGTCTTCTCGATCACGCCCGACTCCGTCATCTCGAGCCAGAGGTCGTTGCCCTCGCGCGAACGCTCGCCGACACCGGCGAAGACCGACAGGCCCTCGTGCTCCTCGGCGATGTTGCGGATCAGCTCCTGGATGAGCACGGTCTTGCCGACACCGGCGCCGCCGAAGAGGCCGACCTTGCCGCCCTTCACGTACGGCGCGAGGAGGTCGATGACCTTGATCCCGGTCTCGAAGACCTCCGTCGTCGGCTGGAGCTCCTCGAAGCTCGGCGCGTCGCGGTGGATCGGCCAGCGCTCCTCCACCTTGACCTCGTCGCCCTCGTCGATGACGTCGCCGAGGACGTTGAAGATCCGGCCCAGGGTGACGTCTCCGACCGGGACGCTGATCGGCGCGCCCGTGTCCTCGACTTCCGTCCCGCGGGCAAGTCCGTCCGTCGTGTCCATGGCGACAGCGCGGACGCGATCGTTGCCGAGATGCTGCTGCACCTCGGCGATCAGGTCGAAGGCTCCTCGCCCCTCCTGCTCCGGCATCGCGATGCGGAGCGCGTTGTTGATCCCGGGGAGGCCCCCGTGGAAGACGGCGTCGATGACGACGCCCTTGATCTCGACGATCTTGCCCGTGTTTTTATCAGCCATGAATCTCCCGGTCGCTTGCCGGGATCAGTCTAGCCAAGCCCTTTGCGGCGAGTCCTTGCTACTGGCCTAGACGAAGCCCTCAGGCGGCCGGCCAGGCATGTGCGCCGGCTGCGGCGCGGGCCGATTCGTCTGGTGCGGGAGCTGGCGGAGCAGGCTCTGGTCGGTGCGGAAGCTGAGCTGCGGCCCACCCGGGGCCCGCTCGGGCGCCGGCCTTTGCAGGGATGACCCCACGAACGCGCCGAGAACGGCTGCCGCGGCGACGGCCACGATCGCAACGCGCCTGCCGACCGGAAGGCGGATGACCGGGCGCTCGAAGCGCGGATAGGAGATGTCGGGCCGCTCCAGCGGCACCGCGCGGACGGCTTCCGTCGTCCTCGCCAGACCGGCCGCGAACGCGCTGCAGCTCGGGCACCCTTCCAGGTGCTTCTCGAGCAGCGCGCCTTCGAGCTCGGAGAGCTCCCCGTCAAGCCGGAGCGATGCCCACTGGCGGGCACGGTCGCAGCGGCTATTGCGCGGTGTGAGCGCTTCGCCGGCCATATCCACTCTGACGATAGCTAAGCCGCGAGGTTAGGCAACTAGGCGGGCGTGGTGTCGCTCGCGCGTGCGGCGCGGGTCTCCTTGCGGAGCTTGGCGCGCTCGGCCTTCCGCTCACGCTGGCGATGCGGGTCCGCGATCGGCACCGCGGCGAAGAGGGCCTTCGTGTACTCGTCCCTCGGTTCGTGGTAGACCTGCTCCGCCGTCCCGATCTCGACGAGCTTCCCCTGGTTCATGACGGCGATGCGATCGCTCATCGTCCGCACGACCGCGAGGTCGTGGGAGATGAAGAGGTAGGTGAGGCCGAAGTCGCGCTGCAGGTCCTTCAGGAGGTTGAGGATCTGCGCCTGGATCGAGACGTCGAGCGCCGAGACGGGCTCGTCGCAGATGATCAGCTTCGGGTTGAGCGCGAGGGCGCGCGCGACGCCGATGCGCTGCCGCTGGCCGCCCGAGAACTCGTGGGGATAGCGGTTCGTGAAGTTCGGGTTGAAGCCGACGATCTCGAGGAGCTTGCGGACGGTCTCTCCCCGGCTGCGGCGGGTGCCGATCCCGTGTACCTCGAGGGGCTCGGCGACGATGCCTCCGACGGTCATGCGCGGGTCGAGGGACGCGTAGGGATCCTGGAAGACGATCTGCATCTCCCTCCGCATCCGGCGCAGGTCCTCGCGGCCGAGCGCGGTGAGCTCCTTGCCCATGAAGTTGATGGAGCCGGAGGTCGGCTTGACTAGCTGGAGGATGCAGTAGCCGGTCGTGGACTTGCCCGAGCCGGACTCGCCTACGAGCCCGAGGGTCTCGCCCTCGGCAACCTCGAAGCTGACGCCGTCGACTGCCTTGACGGCACCGACCGTCCTCTCCCAAAGGATGCCCCTGCGGATCGGGAAGTGCTTCTCGAGGCTCTCGACCTTGAGCAGCGCGCCGTTCGTGGAGGCCGTTTCAGAGCTCATGCGTTCACCGGCTCGCGCTCGCCCGAGCGCTCGCTCGTCGGATGGGCGGTCCGCACCCAGTGGCCGGGACGGATCTCACGGAGCTGCGGCTCGACGGTCGAGCACGTGTCGCCCAAGTCCGAGTACGGGCAGCGCGCGGCGAAGCGGCACGCCTCCGGCGGGTTGACCAGGTCGGGCGGGCGGCCCGGGATCGCGGTCAGCCGGCCCTGGCGGATCTCGCGCTCGTCGCCCTCGAGCTGGGGTAGCGCACCGAGCAGCGCCTCGGTGTACGGGTGCTCGGGGTTGTCGAAGAGGTCGAAGCCCGACGCCTGCTCGACCACCTGGCCCGCGTACATGATGATCACGTCGTCCGCGGTCTCGGCCACGACGCCCATGTCGTGGGTGATGAGGATCATGGCCATGTCGTGCTGCTGGCGGAGCTCGTCGAGGAGGTCGAGGATCTGCGCCTGGATCGTCACGTCGAGCGCCGTCGTCGGCTCGTCGGCGATGAGAAGCCTCGGGTTGCACGAGAGCGCGATCGCAATCATCACGCGCTGCCGCATGCCGCCCGAGAAGCGGTGCGGATAGTCGTCGAGGCGCTCGGCTGCGCGCGGGATGCCGACCTCCTCGAGAAGCTCGACGGCGCGCTTCCGGGCTTCCTGCTTCGAGACGTCGCGGTGCGCGAGGATCGTCTCGGTGATCTGCGTCCCGATCTTGAGCGTCGGGTTCAGAGACGTCATCGGATCCTGGAAGATCATCGATACCTCGTTGCCGCGGATGTGCTGCATCTGGCCCTCGGAGAGCGTGGTCAGATCCCTGCCGTCGTACATCACCTCGCCCGCGACGATCTTCGCCGGCGGCTTCGGGATGAGCCCCATGATCGAGAGCGCGGTCACCGACTTCCCGCAGCCGGACTCGCCAACGATGCCGAGCGTCTTCCCCTTCTCGAGCGAGAAGCTGACCCCGTCCACCGCTTGCACGACGCCCTCGCGTGTGAAGAAGTGGGTCTTGAGGTCTCTGACCTCGAGAAGAGCCAACTACCCGGTCTCCCGCGTGCGCGGATCGAGTGCGTCGCGGAGGCCGTCGGCGATGAAGTTCGCGCAGAGCACGAGGGTGGCGATCGCGAGGCAGGGGATGAACAACACTTCGGGATGGAGGCGGTACGCCTCGCGACCGTCCTGCGCGATCGATCCCCATGAGGCCGTCGGCGGGTTGATGCCGAGGCCGATGAAGGACAGGAACGCCTCGCCGAGGACAACGCCCGGAAGCTCGAGGAAGATCGCGATCACGAGGATGCCGAGCGTGTTCGGAAGGAGATGACGTGCGAGCACCCGGTACCAGCGCGCGCCCACCGCCTTGGCGGCACGGACATAGTCGTTCTCCTTCAACGTAATCACCTGACCGCGGACGACGCGAGCGGCGGTGAACCAGCTCGCAATCGTGAGCGCGACGACCATCGTCCACACGCTGACGGAACCCGACGGACTCAGGATCTGCGTCGTGATGATCGCGAAGGGGAGGTACGGCAGGCCGTAGAGCGCGTCGAGGAAGCGCATCATCCCGTTGTCGACCTTGCCGCCGACGAAGCCTGAGATCGAGCCGTAGACGACTCCGATGACGAGGATCATGAAGGTCGCCGCGAAGCCGATGGCGATCGAGATCTGACCGCCCTGAGCAACCCGTGCGAAGAGGTCGCGGCCGAACTTGTCGGTCGAGAACGGGTGGTCGAGGCTGAAGCCGGCGTAGGACTGCGAGAAGTCGACGGCGTTCGGGTCGTAGTCCTTGAGCGACGTCCAGATCCCGGGGATCTTCCAGAAGCCCGGGATCAGTAGGCAGTAGAGGCACATGAGGACGAAGACGATGGCGGCGACGACAGCGCCCTTGTTCTGGAGGAAGCGGCGCCAGGCGTCTTGCCAGAGATTCGACTGACGGATCGCCGCGCCCGCGTCGGTCGCGGTGGTCGGCGCCGGAGCCGCGACGGGTAGAGCTGCTTCGCGACGGTCGACGGCCACTAGCGGACGTCCCTCGTCCTCGGATCGAGGATGCCGTACATGATGTCCACGAAGAGGTTCGCGATGATGATGATGAGGGACGTCAGCACGGTGATCCCCATCACGACCGAGAAGTCGCGGTTGAAGACCGAGTTGATGAAGTATCGCCCGATTCCCGGGATCGAGAAGATGATCTCGATGATGAACGTGCCTGTGATGATGAGCCCGAGCAGCGGCGCGGTCGCGGTCACCGCAGGAATCAGCGAGTTGCGCAGCACGTGCAGTCCGACGACGCGCTTGTACGGCAGCCCCTTGGCCTTCGCGGTGCGCACGTAGTCCTGCTGCATGGTCTCGAGCATCGAGCCGCGCACCAGCCGCGCGAAGTAGGCCATCGGAAACAAGCCGAGCGCGAACGACGGCAGGATGATCCGGTCGTCGAACTGGAAGAAGCCCTGCGGCCATCCGTTCGTGGGCACGAGGCCCCATTTCAGCGCCACGTAGTAGATGAGCAGCGTGGCGACGAAGAAACTCGGTAACGCAAAGCCGATCGTCGAGAAGAACATTGCGAAGTAGTCGAAGATCGAGTTGGGCTTGAGCGCGGCCAGGACGCCTAACGGAATCCCGAGAACCACCGCCCAGAGGAAGGCGAGGATGCCGAGCTTCAACGACTTCGGGAAGCCGTCCTTGATGATGTCGTTGACCGTGCGCGTGCGCTGCGACATGGACGGCCCGAGGTCGAAGGTGGCCACGTCCTTGACGTAGTAGATGTACTGCTTCCACCAGGGCTTGTCGAGGTTGAACTTCCGCTCGAGGTTCGCCTGGATTGCCGGCGGCACGTTCCTCTCCGTCTTCCTGAACGGATTGCCGCCGATCTGCTTCATCATCACGAACGTCATGAAGATGACGAGCAAGATGACCGGGATCGTCCAGATGATTCTTCGGATGATGAACGTGGCCATCTAGAAGTGAATGTTTACCCGATTGCCGTCTGTTCGCAACGCTGAATCGAAATAGGGCGGGCGAGGCGCCGAAGCGCCCCGCCCATCCCCGTTACTTCCTAGGGCTCGACTTAGCCCTTCACCACCACCTTGGTGAGGTCGAACTGGTCGAGCGGGCTGATGTTGAAGGTGTCCTTCACCGAGAGCTTCTCGAGGTTCGGGAAGGTGTACCAATAGATCGGGATGATCGGCAGAGCGCCGTCCTGACCGAACAGCTTTTCTTCAAGCTGCGCGTAGATCTCGTACCTAGCCGTGTCGTCCGGCGTCTGGCGAGCCTGTGCGACGAGGTCGTCAAACGACTTGTCGCAGTAGTTCGTGTTGTTGTTGCCGGAGTCACACGTCCAGAGCTCGAGCCCGTTGATCGCATCGGGGAAGTCGTAGATCCATCCGAGGCGATACACGTCCACCGCGTTGTTCGGCGGCGGGCCGAGGAACTCGAGGTACTGGGCCCACTCCTGCTGCTTCAACGTGGAGTTGATCCCAAGCTCAGACCACTGCGCCTGGACGGCGGTGGCGATTTCCTTGTGGCCCGGAGCGTCGTTGAAGAACAGGTTGATGTCGGTCTTCGGATTCGCTGCCTGAGACAACTCGTCCTTCGCCTTGGTCAGGTCGCCCGCAGCGGGCGTCCACGGCGAGTTGGGGTTGATCGTGTCGAAGCCCGAGATCCCCTCAGGAGACATGCCCGTTGCCGGAATCTGGTCCGCCTGGGCGATCTGATCGATGATCTCCTGCCGGTTCACGGCGAGCGAAAGCGCGCGCCGCTCGTGGATGTCGGAGATGTTCTTGATGTTGAAGCCGTAGTAGTACGTTCCCAGCGAGGGATAGGCCTCGTACTCAGGCGTCTCCTTGAGCCGAGCGATCTCGTCGGGCGGGATGCCGGCTCCGTCGAACACGTCGACCTCGCCCGACTCGAATGCCTGCACCCTCGTCGTGCCGTCGACGATGATCTTGCCGGGCACGCTCGTGAGCGTGACCGAGTCAGCGTCGCGCCACTCGTCCCACTTGACGAGGTCGAGCTCCGCGTCGTGCTCCCACTTGGCGACCTTGAACGGACCGTCGGTAACGATGTTCTGCGCCTCGGTCCACTTATCGCCGAACTGCTCCACCGCCGACTGGTTCACGGCGAGGAACGAGTGGTGCGCCGACTGCTGGATGAACCACGGCTGCGGCGAGGTGAGGTGGACGACGAGCGTGTAGTCATCCGGCGCCTCGACGCCGACCTTGTCGGCGAGCGCGTCGCAGTTCTTCGTGCACGAGTTGTAGTCGATCGCGCCCACAATGCCGTAGAGCTGGTACGCGTAGTCAGCGGCCAGCTCGGGCGACAACGTCCGCTTCCACGAATAGACGAAGTCTTTCGCGGTCACCGGATCGCCGTTCGTCCATTTCCCGTCCTGGCGCAGATGGTACGTCACGGTCTTGCCGTCCTCACTGACGTCCCAGCTCTCCGCCAGCGAAGGGACCGCCTCGTTCGTCTTCGGATCGAGGCGAACGATGGGATCCATGATGTTCAAAAGCACGTTCGACGACGTCGTGTCGGTTGCGAGCCCCGGATCGAGCGACGGGGGTTCCGCGCCCCACGCAATCGTCATCGTCTGATTGGCGGCTGTCCCTGTCTCGCTGCCGCCCGTGCCCGCGCCGCCCGTCGACGTCTCGTTCCCGCCACCGCAACCAGCGGCGGCAAGCGCGAATGCGCCGAGCAAGGCCACGACGAGCAGAAGCACTCTCTTTCCTGTCACGTCTGCCCTCCTCTTGGAATACGTACCCGGCCGCGCGTACGTGTGCCGGGCGGCCAACCAGATGCTTAGACGCAGCTGGGCGGCGGAAAGTTAGCGGATTGCGATGTTCCGCGCTTCGACGACTTGGGAGTCGTGCAACTCGGTCGTGCAGCCGCCCACGGCGTACAGGGTCCCGTCGATCGCGAAGGCCTTGAGACCGTGTCTCGGGACGAGCGGCTCCGGGCCCTGGCTCCAGTCTCCCGTGCGCGCGTCGTAGATCTGGTACGTGTGCTCCCAGATGGTGTGGATCTCCGGTCCGGAGACCGCGGTGCCGTTCAGCTCCATCGGCTTCGGCATGGTCGGCCCGGCCATCCACTTCCCCGTCTCGGGGTCGAAGATGAAGACGTCGCGGAGGGTTTCCTCACCGCGCCGGCCGCCGAAGGTCCAGATCCCGCCCTGGAAAACGACGGCGCCGAAGGTGTGGTTCGGGATCGGCATCGGCGTGGACTCGGACCAGGAGTCTGAGGCTGGGTCGTAGACGTAGACGCTCCGGAGCTCCTTGCCGCCGCTGAAGCCCCCGATGACGTAGATCTTCCCGTCCATCGCCACGGCCGCCTCGTTGAAGAGCGGGCGGGGAAGCGGCGCGCGATCCTCCCACTCGCCCTTCGCGACGTCGTAGGCGAGCACGCGGTCGGTCACGCCGGCGTCCGTCTGGCCGCCGAAGACGTAGACCTCTCCGTCGAGCGCAGCGCCCGCGGCGGCCCGCGTCGGGTCGGGCAGGGGCGTGAGCGTCACCCAGTCGTTCGCCGCCGGATCGAAGCGCTGGAAGACGGAGAGGAAGCGCCCCGTCTCTCCCACCATGCCGCCGGCCGCGTAGATGTGGCCGTCGAGCTCGGCCGCGGCGATGTAGCTGCGGCGCTGCGACATGGGAGCCGCGAAGGTCCAGGGCGCGCCGGCGGCGCGCGCCTCGTCGGCGTTCCCGGGGCCGCGCGTCCCGAACACTGCCGCCACCGCGACGACTGCCACGGCGACGGCTGCGACGACGAGCGTCGTCTTCATCTCGTCATCTAGGACGCCGGGGCCGCTACTGCGTTAGCGCGTCGGCGCCGGCGACGACCTCCAGGATCTCCTGGGTGATCTCGGCCTGTCGGGCCCGGTTCATGTCGAGGGTGAGCCGGTCGATGAGCTCGCCCGCGTTCTTCGACGCGTTTCGCATCGCGGTCATGCGGGCCCCGTGCTCGGAGGCCGCCGACTCGAGCAGCGCACGGTAGATGCTCGTCTCGAGATACGTCGGCAGGAGCCGCGTGAGAATCTCCTCCGGCTCCGGCTCGTAGATGAAGTCGCCCTCGAGCGCGATCTCGTACGGCGTCTTCTCCTCTTCGTCCTCGAGCGCGGAGCGCGGGATCGGGAGCACGTCCTCGACCACGACGCGCTGCGTGAGCGCCGACTCGTAGTGGTTGTAGACGATGACGACGCGGTCGACCTCGCGCTCGGTGTAGAGCTCGGCGAGCTTGTGGGCGATCCCCACGGCGTCCGAGTAGGTGGGCCGATCGGTGAAGTCCGTCCAGGCCTGGTCGACGTCGTAGCGGCGGAAGCGGAGAGACGAGCGGCCTTTCTTGCCGACGACGACCCAGCGCGCGCGCTGGCCCTCGGCGCGCACCTCGCGCTCGAGCGCGAAGGAGCGTCGGAGGATCTGCGCGTTGAAGGCGCCGGCGAGGCCGCGGTCACCGGTGATCGGGAGGATCGCGACCGTGCCGATGTCCCTCTCCTCGAGCAGCGGGAACTGCCGGGACGGCGTCGCGCGCGCGGTCCCGATCATGAGCTCCCGCATGCGGTCCGCGTAAGGGCGAAGCGCCTGGATCCTCGCCTCGGCGCGGCGGAGCTTGGCCGCGGCGACGAGCTCCATCGCCTTCGTGATCTTCCGCGTGTTGCGGACCGAGCGAAGGCGCCGCTTGATGTCCTGGACGGTGGCTATTCGGCTGCCGCTCCCACGAGGCCCGCGTCCTCCTTGACCGCGAAGTTCGATGTGAACTTCTCGATCTCGGACGTGAGCTTCTCCTGTAGCTCGTCGGAGAGGTCCTTCTGCTCCCGCACCTCGTCGTAGACGGAGCCCTCGGTGCGCAGGTACTCGCGCAGCTCGTCCTGGAAGCGGGCAACCTGGGCGGTCGGGATGTCGTCGAGGTAGCCGTTGATCCCGGCGAAGATCGCGACGACCTGCTCCTCCACGGGCCACGGCTGGTACTGCGGCTGGTTCAGCGTCGCGACCATCCGCTCGCCGCGGGCCAGCGTCCTCTGCGTCGCCGGGTCGAGCTCCGAGCCGAACTGGGCAAATGCCTCGAGCTCGCGGTACTGGGCCAGGTCGAGCTTCAGGCGCCCGGCCACCTTGCGCATCGCCCGCACCTGCGCGTTGCCGCCCACGCGGGAGACCGAGATGCCGACGTTGATTGCCGGCCTGACCCCCGAGTAGAAGAGGTCGGACTCGAGGAAGATCTGCCCGTCCGTGATCGAGATGACGTTCGTCGGGATGTAGGCGGAGACGTCTCCGGCCTGCGTCTCGATCACCGGGAGGGCCGTCAGCGAGCCGCCGCCCTCGTCGTCCGAGAGCTTGCAGGCGCGCTCGAGCAGGCGCGAGTGGAGGTAGAACACGTCGCCTGGGAAGGCCTCGCGGCCGGGCGGTCGGCGAAGCAGGAGCGACATCTGCCGGTAGGCGTCGGCGTGCTTGGAGAGGTCGTCGTACATGCAGAGCGCGTGGCGCCCGCTGTAGAGGAAGAACTCGCCCATCGCGCAACCGGCGTACGGGGCCATCCACTTGATCGGGGCGGCCTCCGTCGCGGAGGCGGTGACGATGATCGTGTAGTCCATCGCGCCCGCGTCGCGGAGCCGCTCGTAGACCTGCGCGACCGTCGAGGCCTTCTGGCCGATGGCGACGTAGACGCAGATCACGTCCTGGCCCTTCTGGTTCAGGATCGCGTCGACGAGGATGGCTGTCTTCCCCGTGGAGCGGTCGCCGATGACGAGCTCGCGCTGGCCGCGGCCGATCGGGATCATCGAGTCGATCGCCTTGATCCCGGTCTGGAGCGGCTCCTTCACGGGCTGGCGCTTGACCACGCCGGGCGCCTTGAACTCGAGCGGGCGGTGCTCGGAGGCCTTGATGGGCTCGCCGCCGTCCACCGGGATCCCGAGCGGGTTGACGATGCGCCCGACGAGCTCCTCGCCGACGGGCACGCTGATGACGGCGCCGGTGCGCTTGACCGGATCGCCCTCGCCGACCTTCTCCCACTCGCCGAAGAGCGCGACGCCGACGTTGTCCTCCTCGAGGTTGAGCGCGACGCCGGTGACGTCGGCGCCGAGGTCGAGCATCTCGCCGGCGACGCAGTTCTCGAGGCCGTAGACGCGGGCGATGCCGTCGCCGATCTCGAGCACGGTGCCGACCTCTGCGAGGTCGGTCTCGACGTCGGCCTCGGCGATCCGCTGCTTCAGGATCGACGTGATCTCTTCAGGGCGTAGCTTCAAGACGTTTCTCTCCTTAGCGGTTGATCAGTTCTTCACGGAGCTGGTCGAGCCGGCCGCGCACGCTCGCGTCGGCGCGCACCGAGCCGGCCTGGACGACGATGCCGCCGATGATGTCGGGGTCGACCGTCCGCGTGGCGACAACGCTTCGGCCGGAAGCCTCCTCGATCTGCTTGACGACCGTGGCGGCCTCCTTGTCGGAGAGCTCGACCGCGGTCGTCAGTTCGAGCTCGAGGACGCGCTCCTCGCGTGCGAGCAGCCGTCCGAATTCCTCGTGGACGTCCTCCACCTGCGCGATCCGCCCCTTCTCGGCGAGGAGGTGGACGAAGTTCAGGAAGATCTGGTTCCCGCCGGCGAGCAGGTCGTCGAGCGCAGCGAGCTTCGTCTCGGTCTCCACCTGAGGATTGCGGAGGAAGCCGCGCAGCTCCTCCGAGTCCGCGAGCGCGGACGCGAACGCATCGAACTCCTCGCGTACGGCCGGGAGCACCTTCTTCTCCTTCGTCGCCTGCAGCAGAGCCTCGGCGTAGACGCGGTGCGCTACGGCCATCAGTTCTCGCTGACCAGCTTCTTCACGTCGACCTCTTCGATCGTCTCGTCGATGAGGCGGCGTTGGTCGTCCGCGTCGAGGGACTTCCCGGTCACCTTCTCGGCCGCGAGGAGCGTGAGCTCGACGACGTCGCGGCGAATCTGCTCGGCCATGCGGCGGTTCTCGGCCTCGATCTCGCGCTTGTTCTCCTCGAGGCGGCGCTTGAGGTCCTCGTCGGCCTTGCCGCGTGACTGCTCGAGCTGGGCCTGCGCCTGGCGGCGGCTCTCGTCGAGGATGCGCTCGCGCTCGGCCTTCGCCTCCTCGCGCTCGGCCTTCGTCAGCTCGCGGAGATCGCGGGCCTCCTGTCGGGCCTTGTCGGCCTCGTCGAGCGCCTCGCGGATGCGGTCGCGCCGCTGGTCGATCATCTTCTGGACCGGGCCCCAGGCGAGGCGCTTCAGAACGTAGAACGTGATGAAGAACGTGACGATCGTCCAGACCATCAGGCCCGGGACGACGTCGATGAGGCTGGCGAGAATCATCTAGACGAGGACGTAGGCGAGCAGGCCGCCGAGGAGCGCGTAGAACACGACCGCCTCGGTGAGCGCGAAGCCCAGCCACTGGATGCCGGTGAGCTCCCCGCGGAGCTCGGGCTGGCGGGCGACCGCCTGGATCATCGAGCCGAAGATGTTGCCGATGCCGATGCCGGCGCCGACCGCGCCGAGACCGACGCCGACGCCGAAGGCGATGGCCTTTCCCATGTCGGCGACGTTGCCGTCGAGTGCTGCGAGAACTGTGGTCACTCTTTCCTCCTAATGCTGGGGTTCGATGGCGCCGCCGATGTAGATGGCGGACAAGAGGGCGAAGACGAAAGCCTGGATCGTCACCACGATCACGACCTCGAAGGCATAGATGACGACTCCGAAGAGAATGGATCCCGGGAGGACCCAGGGCGAGATGATGAATATCAGGCCGATGATCACGAGAATCAGCATGTGGCCCGCGAGCATGTTGGCGAAGAGACGAACGGACAACGAGATGAGCCGCATGAACTGCGAGACGACTTCGAGGAAGACGATGGGGCCGAGCAGCGCCTTCGGCACGCCCTCCGGGATCCAGCTCTTGAAGTACTTCCGCACGCCGTTGTGACGGATCCCTTCTTCATGGGTCGCGAAGAACGTGATCAGGGCCAGTGCGAGCGTCACCGAGAGATTGGCAGTCGCCGCGTAGATGCCCCAGGTGGGTAGCTCGACTCCCGCGATGTGGAAGCGCTCGTCGGAGATCGGAAGTGGGATGAACCCGACGAGATTCAGGACCCAGATGAAGAAGAAGAGCGAGGCCACGTACGGGAACCACGCGCTGATCGCCTTCGAAGGCAGGCTGCTCTCGGCGATCTCGGTCTGGATCAGCTCGTAGATCGATTCGCCCGCGGTCTGCCGCCGGCCCGGGCGCAACGACAGGCCGAAGCGCATGATCCACGTGGCGATCAGGATCGTGAGCGCGGCTCCGATCCAGAGGTAGACGACTGCCTTGTTGATGGACATGTCGAGCGGCCCGATGTGGATCGAGACCCACGCCGGGAGCTCGAACTCGTCCTGCGGCTCGAACTCCTCCGTGGCCGCGAGGATGACGTTCATGGCGCCGAAGAGCGCGTTCACCGCTTCGCCTCTCCCGAGAAGTAGATCGTCAGGCTGAGGCCGAGCTCGACCGAATAGGCGATCGCGTAGACGAGCGCGCCGGCGAGCGCCAGCGTCGGGTTCGTGGCGGCAACGGCCACCGCGACGATCATGAGCAGGATCCCGCGCGCCATCATCCCGAAGGCGACGACACCGGACCCGCGCAGGCTCGGCTCGCCGATCCCGACGCGATTGAAGAGGATCCCGAGCAGCTGGCTCGCGACCCAGAGGACGGCGCCGAGCAACCAGCCCCTCACCGGCCAGCCGGCCACGAGGAAGATCGGCAGCGCGAGCGCCACGACCGCCCCACCCGCGATCACGGGCAGGCGCCGTTCGGGCATCGGTCTTGGCGTGAGAACGGTGGTGGGCACTTAGATGGCGTCCTTGTAGCGAACGTAGACCGAGACGATCGCGGCGGGGATCCCGATCACCGCTCCGATCGCGATCCCGACTCCGACGGAGCCGACCGCGAGACCGAGAAGCGCCCCGAGGCCCACACAGGCGAAGAGCACGCCCGCGAGAAGCGCTCCCGCGCCCATCGGATCCATCGAAGTACGTCCAGCCGCCACGCTCGCCAGCATCTTATTCGCCACCAGCCTAGCAGCACGGAGGCACTTCGTGACGCCGAAAACGGCCTAACTAAGCCGAAATCGCCTTACTTTGTTCATCCTTGGCCTCGCGCCTACGCTCGGCCCAGGCGCGCACGCGCGTGAGCTTCAGGATCTCGAGGATCATCACGATGTAGAACGTCGCCCCGACCGCGATTGCGCCCACGAGAGCGACGACGACCGTCGGCCAGAGGTGCCACTCGCCCGCCTCGCGGAAGGGGACGAAGCGCGTGGCGAGCGCCGCGCCTCCGAGGATCGCACACCACGCGTAGAGGTACAGCACGGCCCTCCGCTGCGTGAACCCTCGCCGCAGGAAGCGGTGGTGCAGGTGAGCCTGATCCGGGAGATAGAGCGGCTCGCGGTGCTTCAGCCGGCGGAGTACGACGAAGGACGTGTCGAAGATCGGGACGGCGAGCGCGAGGAGCGGGAAGAAGAGCGCGACGGTCGCGGCGGTCTTCAGGAGCCCCTGGATCGACACCGTCGCGAGGAGGAAACCCATGAGGAGCGCGCCCGAGTCCCCCATGAAGATCCGGGCGGGATAGAAGTTGTGCCGGAGGAAGCCGAGGCAGGCCCCGGCGATGATCGCCGAGAGCACGGCCGCCTCGGGCTTTCCGAGCGAGAGCGCGATTACGGCGAAGGTCGCGCCCGAGATCCCGCAGATCCCCGCGGCGAGGCCGTCGAGCCCGTCGAGGAAGTTGACCATGTTCATGATCGCGACGATCCAGATGAGGGTGAGCACGACCCCCGCCCAGAACGGCAGGTCGTGGATGCCGAGGATCGGGAAGGTGAAGCGGTCGATCCGCACGCCGAAGTCGATTGCGATCGCAGCCGCCCCGATCTGCCCGCCGAGCTTCACCCACCAAGGCAGGCCGCGAAAGTCGTCGGCCATCCCGACCGTGGTGGCGAGCGCCGCGCCGAGCAGGATCCCGCGGTAGGGCCCGGAGAGGTCGAGGAAGGCGAGCGACGGGACGAAGACGCCGAAGAAGAGCGCGAGGCCGCCGAGACGGGGGACGGCCTGGAGGTGGATGCGCCGCCTCTCGAGCGGCTCGTCCACGATCCCGAGCACCCGCGCGACGCGGCCCACGGCCGGGGTGAGGACGAGCACGACCACGAGCGCGACGAGGAAGCCCCAGATGACGTCCAGGTGGTCTCGCAGGGTGTCGAACATCTACTTCGTGCCGAAGAGCCTGTCGCCCGCGTCTCCGAGGCCCGGGACGATGTAGCCCTTCTCGTTCAGCTCGCGGTCGACGGCGGCGACCACCACGGTCACGTCGGGGTGCTCGGAGTGGAGGCGCTCGATCCCTTCGGGCGCGGCGATGATCGCGATGAGGCGAACCGAGGTCGCGCCCGCGTTCTTCACGGTCTGGACCGCGGCCGCAGTCGAGTTCCCGGTCGCCAGCATCGGGTCGAGGAGGATGACGTCGCGCTCGGCGACGTCCGCCGGGAGCTTCACGTAGTACTCGACCGGCTCGAGCGTCTCCTCATTCCGGTAGAGGCCGATGAAACCGACGCGCGCGCCGGAGATGAGGCTGAGGACGCCGTCGAGCATGCCGATCCCGGCGCGGAGAATCGGGCACACGGCCACCTTCTTGCCGGAGATCTTCTGCACGGTCGTCCGCTCGAGCGGCGTATCGACTTCGAGCTCCTCGGTGGCGAACTCCTTCGTCGCCTCGTAGGTGAGCAGGAGCGTGACCTCGTCGACGAGCTCGCGGAAGAGGTGAGTCGACGTCGACTCGTCCCGCATGAGCCCGAGCTTGTGCTGCACCAGCGGGTGGTCGACGACAACGACCTTGTCCGTCGCGACGCTCATGCCTGGTAGGTCGTGTACCCCCTGAACCCCGGATAGAGCGGCCGCCTCTCGCAGAGCGCCTCGCTGCGGGCGGAGAGCGCGCCCAGGTCCGCATCGGCCACGAGCGCCCCGGAGATGATCTCCCCCACCTCGCGCAGATCGTCCTCGTCGAAGCCGCGCATCGTCACGGCGGGGGTGCCGAGGCGGACGCCCGAAGCCTCCATCGGCGGGCGCTCGTCGAACGGCACCGTGTTCCTGTTGGCGGTGATCTTCACCTCGTGCAGCCGCTCCTCGGCGGCCTTGCCCGACCAGTCGCCGGCGCGCAGGTCCATCTGGAGCAGGTGCGTGTCCGTGCCGCCCGTGAGGACGTCCAGCCCGTTCTGCATGAGGGTGTCGGAGAGCGCGTCCGCGTTGGTGCGGATCTGCGCCTGATAGTCGCGGAAGGCGCCGGAGCCCGCGATCTTGAAGCACGTCGCCTTGCCCGCGATCACGTGCAGGAGCGGGCCTCCCTGCATCCCCGGGAAGACCGCCTTGTCCAGCACCTGCGCGTGCTCTTCCCGGCAGAGGACGAAGCCCGAGCGCGGCCCGGCGAGCGTCTTGTGCGTCGTCGAGGTGACGAAGTCGCAGTGCGGTGTCGGGTTCGGGTGGATGCCCGCGGCGACGAGACCCGCGAAGTGCGCCATATCGCAGAGGAGGAGGGCTCCGACCTCGTCCGCGATCGCCCTGAAGCGATCGGCCTCGATCGTGCGCGGATAGGCGGAGCCCCCGCACACGATCAGCTTCGGCCGGCACTCCTTCGCCGTCGTGAGCACCTCGTCGAAGTCGATCAGCGAGGTCTCGCGGTCGACTCCGTAGCCGACGAAGTTGTAGAGCTTCCCCGAGAAGTTGACCTTGAGGCCGTGCGTCAGGTGGCCGCCGTGATCGAGCCGCATGGCGAGGACCGTGTCGCCAGGCTCCAGGCAGCTGAAGTAGACGGCCATGTTCGTCTGGGCGCCCGCGTGCGGCTGCACGTTGGCGTGCTCAGCGCCGAAGAGCTCCTTCGCCCGGTCGATCGCGAGCTGCTCGATCTCGTCGACGACCTCGCAGCCGCCGTAGTAGCGCCGGCCGGGATAACCCTCGGCGTACTTGTTCGTCGGCACGCTCCCCATTGCCTCGAGGACGCTCGGCCAGGTGAAGTTCTCCGAGGCGATCAGCTCGATCTGACCGCGCTGGCGCTCGAGCTCCCGCTCGAGAAGGGCAGCGGTGTCGGGATCGATCTCGGCCAACCCGGCCCGCTGGAGCTCCTGCAGGGTCTCCTGCGCGATCGCCACGGGTCCACCATACCGCCTCGCCCGGCCGCGGCGGCCGGGCTCTCAGGCGCCCGTCGCGCTCGCGACGCGGGCCAGTGCCTGGCTCGCGGGAACCGCCCCTTCGCGGAGGATCTGGGGCGTTCGTCCGGTCAGGTCGACCACCGTCGACGGCGTCCCGGGAAGGCCGCCCGCGTCGACGACGACGGCCGCGGCCTTGAGCAGGGCGTCGGGAATGTCCTCGATCCGCGCAGGGTCCCGGCTGCCGTGGTGGTTCGCGCTCGTCGCCGCCACGGCGCCGAAGCCGTCGAGCACCGCCTTCGTCTCGGCGGGGAGATCGGGGATGCGCACGCCGATGGTCTCCGGCCGCGTCCCGGTCAGCCACCGGTAGCGGCGAGCGGGATTCGGGAGGACGAGCGTGTATGGGCCCGGTAAGAGCGCGCCGGCGGCGACGGCGGCTCGGCCTCTCAGCTCCGGAACTGCGTCGAGGAGCACCTCGAGATCGGAGGCGACGAGCGCCACCGGCATCTCCGGCGGGCGCTTCTTCTGCCGGAGCAGCTTGCGCACGGGTGCCTCGTGGTAGGCGTCGACGCAAAGCCCGTAGACCGTGTCCGTCGGCAGGATCACCGTCTGCCCGGCGCGCAGGGCTTCCACAGCCGCGTGGGTGGCCGTTACGTCCATGGCCGGGGTCTGACCCCTGACATGTCCAGGGGAGACATCAGTGGTTGACGAACTCGTGCTCGACGCAATCGCGCTCCGGTCTGTGAAAAGGCGCTCAGACTAGTACGTCGTGGGCATGGCCGGGGTCTGACCCCGGACGTGACCCCAGGGGCCATGTCCCTTCGACAACCCGGTCGCGGCCGGCGAGGTCGGGTGTCTCGAGGACAGACGTGTAGCCGAGCGACGAGAGCGCGGCGGCGAGCCGGGCGGCCTGGCCGTCCCCGCACTCGAGCACCAGGCGTCCGCCCAACCGCAAGAGGTTCCGCGCCTCGGCGGCGACGCTTGCGCCCACGTCCACGCCGACGACGGCCTCGTACGGCTCGTAGAGGCGGATCTCCGGCTGCAGCGTCTCGTACTCCTCCGGCGTGACGTACGGCGGGTTCGACACGACGAGGTCGAAAGGCCCCTCGATCCCGGCGAGGAGATCGCCCTGCACGAGGCGCACGCGGCCATTCACACCTGCTCGAGCTTTGTTCTCCTGCGCAAGTGCAAGGGCCTGCTCCGAGCTGTCGACGGCGGTCACCTGCGCCCCGAAATGCTCGTCGGCGATCGCGAGCGCGATCGCCCCGGAGCCGACCCCGACGTCGAGGACGCGCGGCTCGACGAAGTCGCCGAGGAACGCGAGACAGCGCTCGACCACGACCTCGGTCTCGGGGCGGGGAATCAGCGCCCGGTCGTCCACCTTGAGGAGAAGCCGCCGGAACCCCCACTCGCCGAGGATGTAGGCGAGCGGCTCGCGCCTGATGCGCCGCGCGACGAGTTCGGCCAGCCGCTCGGCTTCGAAGCGAGTCACCGGCCGGCCGGACGAATAGAGCTCCGAACGCGTGAGGCCGAGCACGTCCGAGACGAGAAACTCAGCGTCGACGCGGGGCGACGGCACGCCTGCAGCGCGCAGCTGGCCCTCGACCATGTGGACGGCCTCCAGGGGCATGACAACTTGTTCGCTGCAGACAGTCATCGGTTTCTTACGCCGCGGCGGCTTCGAGCGCCTGTCGCCGCTCCTCCGCGGCGAGCGCCTCGGTGAACTCGTCCAAGTCCCCCTCGACGATCCGATCGAGCCGCTTGATCGTCAGGTTGACCCGGTGGTCCGTGACCCGGTTGTCGGGATAGTTGTACGTGCGGATCTTCTCGGCCCGGTCGCCGCGGCCGATCTGCGAGCGGCGCGCTGCCGAGAGCTCCTCCTCCTGGCGCTCGCGCTCGAGCTCGAGCAGCCGGGCGCGGAGGACGCGCAGCGCTTTCGTCTTGTTCTGGAGCTGGGATTTCTCGTCCTGCATCGCAACGACGAGGCCGGTCGGGAGGTGTGTGATGCGGACGGCCGAATCGGTCGTGTTCACGCTCTGGCCGCCCGGACCCGTGGAGCGGTAGACGTCGATCTTGAGGTCGTTGGGGTCGATCTCGATCTCCACCTCTTCCGCCTCTGGCATGACCGCGATCGTCGCCGTGGAGGTGTGGATGCGGCCCTGGGACTCGGTCACCGGCACGCGCTGCACCCGGTGCGTGCCCCCCTCCCACTTGAAGATCGAGTACGCGCCCTCGCCCTTGATCGCGAACGTGATGTCGTTGTAGCCCCCGCTCTCGCTCGGATTGGAGCCGAGCACCTCCCACTTGAAGCCGCGGGACTCGGAGTAGCGCGTGAGCATACGGAAGAGATCGCCCGCCCAGATCGCCGCCTCGTCTCCGCCTGCCCCCTTGCGAACCTCGACGATGACGTCCTTCTCGTCGTTGGGGTCGCGCTCGACGAGGGCTATCTTGAGCTCGTCCTCGAGCTCCGAGAGCCGCGCCTCGAGCTCCGGAACGAGGCCGCGGAGCTCGGAGTCCTCGCGCGCCGCTTCGAGATCGTCATGCGTCGACCGCCACTCCTGCGCGAGCTTGTAGGGACCTTCGAGCTCCTTGAGCCGGCGACCGGCCTCAGCCGCCTGCTGGCGGTCGGAGAAGATCGCGGGGTCGCTCATGCGCTCCTGCGCGTCGGCGTAGGAGCGCTCCAGTTCGTCGATCAGGCTGTCCATCTGGCTCACGTCGAAGAGCATAGACTCAGCTCACCTTGGAACCGCTGCAGGGAAGCTGCCTCTGCGGAGGCGTTCGGTTCGAGATCACGAAGCCGTTCCTCAACGCCAACCACTGCCACTGCTCGCGCTGCCGTAAGCACTCGGGGACGTTCGGCGAGACCCAGGGCCGGGTCCCGCGGGAGGGCTTCCGGCTCATCTCCGGTGAGGAGCTCATCCGCGTCTACCGGCCGGCGGAGGACGCCGGAGTCAAGGCGTTCTGCACGCAGTGCGGCTCGAGCCTCTTCGGCAGGACCTGGCCCGACGGGCCGGAGATCTCGGTGCGGCTGGGAGCGCTCGACGGGGACCCGGGCATCCGTCCGCAGTTCCACACCTACGTCGAGTCGAGAGCGTCGTGGGAGGTCTTGCCGGACGACGGACTGCCCCGCTACCCCGACGAACCGCCGCAGTAGTTAGGCCATTACCTCGACCTTGCGCTCCTCGGGAGTGATGCGGCCTTCCAGCCGCAGCACCTCACGGAGCGCGCGGATCGAGACTTCGATCTGGTCGAGCGACGGCTCCCGCGTCGTCAGGCGCTGGAGCCAGAGGCCGGGCGCCAGGAGAGCGCGAAGCGCCGGGTTCTGCGAGTGCTTGCCGGCGAAGCGGATGATCTCGTAGGCGATCCCGGCGATGACCGGAAGCAGAAGGATCCGTGACGCGATCAGCCAGTACCAGTCGGGGCGCCCGAAGAACGCGAAGACGAAGATCGCAACGACCATGACGTAGAGCAGGAACGCCGTCCCGCAGCGCACATGCAGGAGGCTGTAGCGCTGCACGTTCTCCGGGGTCAGCTCCTCGCCCGCCTCGTAGGCGTTGATCGCCTTGTGCTCGGCGGCGTGGTACTGGAAGACGCGCTTCAGGTCGGGGAGCATCGAGATGATCAGCAGGTAGGCGATGAAGATCGTCACCCGCACGAGGCCCTCGACGACAACGAAGGCGCCGGTGGACTCGATCGGCAGCCAGTTCGTGATCAGCGCCGGCGAGACCTTGAAGAGCAGGAGCGCGAAGCCGATCGCGATCCCGAAGGCGAAGAGGATCTGGCCGCGCGTGAGCTCGGTCTCGACCTCGCCATCCTCACCCTCTTCCTGCGCCGCGTAGTTCGCCGAGATGGCGAGCGCGCGAAACCCGATCGCGAGCGACTCGCCGAGCGCGATGATCCCGCGGACGATGGGCAGGCGCATCCAGCGGTAGCGCAGGAGGATCGAGGTGATCGGCCGGTTGACCTCCGCGATGTCGCCGTCCGGCTTGCGCACCGCGACGGACCATGCGGAAGGGCCGCGCATCATCACGCCCTCGAGGACGGCCTGGCCTCCAATGGGGGCGCTCATGCGGTTCTTTCCGCTGTTAGGCCCTGCCGGCCTTCTCGAGGCGCCGCTGGAAGCGCTCGACGCGACCGCCGGTGTCCATGAGCTTCTGCTTGCCGGTGTAGAACGGATGGCACTCGGAGCAGATCTCGACGTGCAGCTCCGGCTTGGTCGAACGGGTCTGAAACTCGTTCCCGCACGAGCAGTGCACGGTGGCGAGAACGTATTCGGGATGGATGTCAGGCTTCATTTGCACTCAGGATAGCAGCAGCGGTTTTGGGCGCCACGTTGCCTCCTGAGACGACAACGGCCACGGTCTTGCCCTCGACCTCGGGCACCTTGCCCGCGAGCAGCGCTCCGACTCCGGCCGCCGCGCCGGGCTCCGCTGCGAGCTTCGCGCGCTCGTAGAGGAACCGGAAGCCCGCTCGGATGTCGTCCTCGGAGACGAGCACCGACTCGACTTCCCGCTCGAGGCACACCGCGAGACAGTGCTCGCCCACGACCGGCGCGTTCAGGGCATCCGCGATCGAATCCGGCCGAACGGGAACCGGCTTCCCCGCGGCGAGCCCTTCGCGCAGCGCGGGCGAACCCTCGGGCTCCACGCCGACGACCCGAGCGTTCGGGGCGCCGACGACGATGCCGGAGACCAGCCCGCCCCCACCGACACCCGTGACGATCACCTCGGTCTCGGGGGCGTCCTCGACGATCTCGCGGCTCAGGCTCGAGTGCCCTTCGATCACGACCGGGTCGTCGTACGGATGGACGAACGCGCGCCCGCTGGAGGCCCGCAGCTCTTCGAGGCGCGCGAACGCATCGGTCGGGTCCGACGCCTCGCGGTCGACGGTCGCGCCGTAGGCACGTGCAGCCGCAGCCTTGAGGTCGCTCGTGCCTTGCCACATCACCACGAGGCAGTCGATCTCCTCCAGCGCGCATCCGTAGGCGACGGCGCCCGCCGCGTTGCCGGCCGAGACGGTGATGACGCCGCGCCGCCGCTCCTCGGGGGTGAGGGTTGCGAGCTTGGCGAGGATCCCGCGCGGCTTGAACGAGCCCGTCTTCTGGAAGAGCTCGGCCTTGAGGAGGGCGGTGCCGCCAAACGCGTCTCCCAGGGTCGTCGACCGCAGGAGCGGCGTTCGCAGGAGGGTCGTCACATCAACCGGTACTCGGGCCCGTCCCCGCCCTCCGGCGGCGTGAGCCGGCCGCCCTTGGCGGTGATCGCGCCGCACTGGACGCAGTTCGAGGCGGTCACCTCGACGTCCACGACATTGCCGGCCGGAGAGGCCGCGCCGCCCAGCTCGTAGACCTGCGCGGGGCACATATGCACCCACGTCTCCGCCACCTCGCGCCGGACCTTGCGATCGACCCTCAGGTGGCTCGGCGCGTCGTCGCGCGTCTTGTTCCCCGAGAGGTAGACGCTCGAGAGCTTGTCGAAGGTGACCTGCCCATCCGGTGCCGGCGCAGGATGGTCGCCCACGAAGACCGGCACCTGCGCGTCGGATTCGAGCTTGAGGTCGCGGGGCGGGAGCTTGCCGAGCGTGTTCAGCGCCATCCCGGCGAGCATTGCGCCGCGCGTGAAGCCGTACTGGAAGGCCGGGCGCATGTTGCGCACGCGCTCGAGGTCCTTCCAGATGTAGCTCTCCTTGAGCGCCTGGTCGTAGGACTCGAGGGCCCCGGGCTCCCAGGCGGTGCGGCCGGGCGCGAGCGCCTCGAAAGCGCTCTCCGCTGCCAGCATCCCCGAGCGCATGGCGTAGTGGATGCCCTTCAGCGCGGGCACGTTCACGAGGCCCGCGCCGTCGCCCGCAATCATCCCGCCCGGGAAGTGGAAGCGGTCGGGAAGCGCGAGGAAGCCGCCCTCCGGGATCGTCTTCGCGCCCCAGGCGACGCGCTTGCCCCCGTCGAGGATCGCGCGAACGAACGGGTGGAGCTTGAGCTCCTGCAAGAGGTCGTGGACCGAGAGCGTCGCGTCCGTGTAGTCGAGCCCGACAACCATCCCGAGCGCGACGTGCCCCTCGCCGAGCGGGTAGATGAAGCTGCCGCCGAACTCCCGGAACTTCTTCGCGCCGCGGAGTGGCCACCCCATCGTGTGGATGACGCGATCGAGCGGCCGCGGAACCTCCCAGACCTCCTTGACGCCGAGCGCCCACACCTGCGGCCGCGACTGGAGGCCGAAACGGTCGAGCGCAACGCCGGTGAGGTGACCCTGCGTTCCTTCGGCGAGGATCGTCACGCGCGCCGTGATGTCGGAGCCGGGCTCGAAGTTGGGCAGCTCTTCTCCGTTTCGCCCTCGTCCGCGGTCCCCGGTGCGGATGCCGACCACGCGGCCGCCGGAGACGAGGAGCTTGCGGGCCGCGGTCTCGGGGACGAGCGTCGCCCCACCTTCCTCGGCGCGTTCGCCGAGCCAGGCGCCGATCTCCGAGATCGATGCCACGAAGTTGCCGTGGTTCCACATCGTCGGCGGAGCGGGAAGGCGCATAGCGCGCTTCGCGGTCAGGTAGTAGAGGCCCTCGCGCTCGACCCGCGACCGAAAAGGCATGTCCTCGCTGTGCATCCCGGGGAAGAGCTGTCGGAACGCCCTCGGGTTCACGACCGCGCCGGAGAGAAGGTGGGCGCCGGGGGTTCTGCCTTTCTCGACGACAGCCACGGGGATCTCGCCTAGGCGGTCCCGCATGGCGGCGTTCTCCTCGAGGAGTTGGTTCAACCGGATCGCAGCCGACAGGCCCGCAGGCCCGCCGCCGACGATGAGGACGCCGACCTCGATCCGCTCGTCGGGCGGGTCGGAGGGCTCGGCGACGAACTCGGCCGCATCGAACGGGGGCGGGAAGTCGGCGGGGCGAACGCTCACGAGCCTTTCCTTTCCTTTACGAGCTGGGTCAGCTTCGGGACGATCTCGTGCACGTCGCCGATGACGGCGAGATCCGAGTACTCGAAGATGGGCGCGTTCGGGTCCTTGTTGATGGCGACGATCGTGCCGGAGCCTTGCATGCCGACCTTGTGCTGGATCGCGCCCGAGATCCCGCACGCGATGTAGAGCTTCGGCGAGACGGTCTTCCCGGTCTGGCCGACCTGCGTCGCATACGGGTACCAGCCCGCGTCGACGACCGCGCGCGTGGCTGCCACGGCGCCGCCGAGCGCCTTCGCGAGGTCCTCGACGAGGGAGAAGTTCTCCGCCTGGCCGAGCCCCCGGCCTCCGGCGACGATGACGTCGGCGTCCTCGATCGAAGGCCCCTGGCTGTCCTCGTGCGCCTGCTCGACCATGACCGCCTGCTTGGAGAACTCCTGGATCTCGACGGGAATCGTCGTCACCTCCGCGCTGCCGCCGGACTCCGAAGGCTCGAAGGTCCCGGAGCGGATGAGCGCGAGGCGCGGCTCGCTCTTCCAGCCGACCTCCGCGATCACGGAGTCACCGAGCGCGGGCCGCTTGCCGACGAGCTTGCCGTCCTGGAGCTCCAGGTCGACGAGATCCCAGTTGAGTCCTGCGTCGAGCCGGGCCGCGAGACCGGCCGCGACGTCGGCGGCGAGCACGGACGCACCGAAGAGGACGTTGTCGAAGCCCTCCGACTCGACGAGCTTCGCGAGCACGTCGACTCGCGGCTGCGGGAGCGGGGCCTCGAGCGCGGCGTCGTCCGCGACGAGAACCCGTGACGCGCCGTGCCGGCCGACAGCATCGGCCATCCCCTCCACGCCGGCGCCCATGAGGACCGCCGCCACGTCGTCGCCGAGCTGGGCGGCCTTGCCCAGCACGCCGAGCGAGCCCTTGACCGGCTCGCCCTCGTGGTGCTCGACGTAGACGAGAGTCGCCATCAGATGAGCTTGTGGGACGAGAGGTACGCGACGATCTTCTCGGCGGCCGCGGGGCCGTCGTCTTCGATCCGCTCGCTGTCGCCGCGCGACGGCGGATCCGAGAGGCCGTGGACCTCCGTGCGCGAGCCGGCCTCGCCGGCGTCGTCGGCTCCGAGGCCGAGGTCGGAAAGCGACACGGTCTCCTGCGGCTTCTTCTTCGCGCCCATGATTCCCTTGAGCGACGGGTAGCGCGGCTCGTTGATGGCGTCGGACACGGCGACGACGCAGGGAATCGGCGCCTCGATGACGTCGTAGCCGTACTCGGTCTGGCGCTTCACCTTCACCTTGCCGTCGGCGGCGTCGAGGCTCGCGGCCTGCGAGATGACCGGGAGCTGAAGGCGATCGGCGACGGCCGCCCACAGGACGGCGCCGTCGGAATCGCCCGCCTGCTGGCCGAAGAGGACGATGTCTGCCCCTTCGCGCTCGAGCGCCTTGGCGAGCGCCTTGCTCGTGGCGACGAGGTCGGAGCCGGCGAGGCCCTCGTCGGAGACGTGGACCGCCCGGTCCGCGCCGATTGCAAGCGCCTTGCGCAGCGAGTCGGCGGCGCGCTCGGGGCCCATGAGCACGGCGACGACCTCGCCCTCCCCGCCCTTCGCCTTGAGCTGCAGGCCCTCCTCGATCGCGTGCGTGTCGAACTCGTTCAGCGCCCCCGCGACGCTCCGGTCGAGCCGGAAGGACTGGGGATCGAGGCGCTTCGGAGCGGAAGCGTCCGGGACCTCCTTGACGCAAACGGCGACTTTCACGGCGGCGATCCTACCCGCTCAAGATCGGACGACCGCCTGCCGAAGGGTCTGTTACCGTCCGCGACTTCGGACGCGAACCGGAGCCTATGGCCAGCCACCGGACGACAGCCCGAGGAATTCTTCTCCTTCTTCTGATCGGGGTCTTCACACAGACCGCGAATGCGGCTGAGGTCCCGGACGTGACCGCCTTCCCGGTGGTCGGCAACGTCACGTACATCGACGACTTCGGCGATCCACGACCGCAGGGCCCGCACGAGGGGAACGACATCATGTCCATCCGCCACCAGCCGGCCGTCGCCTTCGTTTCGGGCCACGTACAGAAGTGGAGCGGATCGGGCCCGTACGGCACCTGCATGCTCTACCTCCATGCCAAGAACGGCATGACGTACGTCTACATCCATCTCAACAACGACCTCGGGCCAAATAACGACAACGACGGCGGCTGCAAGAACGGCGTCTCCTATGCAAAGGGACTCCGCAACGGCGACCACGTGAAGCGCGGCGAGCTCGTCGGCTTCGTCGGCGACTCGGGCGACGCCGACGGGATCCAGCCGCACCTCCATTTCGAGGTTCGGAAGCCGAGCGGTCGCGCAATCGACCCCTTCGAGTACCTGAACAGAGCGCGGCACCTCCTCTTTCCGAAACCGCGGGTCGATCTCGGCGACGTCACGCTGACCCTGAAGGGGTCAACGGTCGTCAAGAAGACGGACTCGACGATCACTGTGAAGACGAAGCGCGTCGTGGCCGCGCCGCTGGGGCTCGACTTCGCCAACCGCCGACGCGTCACGCTCGCCGTCCCCTCGGAGACCGAGGTCGCACGCAAGAACGGCGGCTCGCTCACGGCGACCGACCTCTCCGCCGCGAAAGAGGGTGACCGGGCGCGGATCACAACGACCACGTTTACGCCGAGCTGGGACTCGCAGCGCGCGTTGGCGCGGTCGATCTCCGCCGCCACAATCCTGCTGCTCGGCGACTAGCTCGATCTAGCTGGAAGTCGGGGTCTCGGCCCCCCTTCCGCCGATGGATTCTCGCTGCAGCCGCGCGGATGGTGACTCCATGAAGCGGATCTCCCTCGTTCTCGCGGTGGTGGTGGCCGTCCTCGTGACCGGATTCGGCTCCGCCGTCGCCACGACGCTCGTCACCTCCTCCGGAATCAAGGACAAGACGATCCAGAACCGCGACATCGCCTCGGGCGCCGTCGACAGCCGCGTCGTCAAGGATAAGTCGATCCAGTCCGCCGACCTCGCCCCGAAGGCTCGGGCCGCGTGGGCACACGTGAACGCGAACGGGACGCTGGCGCGGAGCAGCGGCGGTGTCATTTCGTCGTCGCTCGGTATCGACGGCCAATACTCGGTCAACTTCGGCCGTGATGTCAGCAAATGCGCCTATGTGGGGACGATCGACTACGGCGATTCGGCCAATGAAGGCGAAGTCAGCGTCTCGCCGCGCGAAGGAAATGCCAAGGCGGTCTTCGTGCAGACGTTTCTCTTTAGCCCGGCGATGGACGCTGACATGCCGTTTTACCTCGCTGTGTTCTGCTGATCGAGGTACCTCGTTTGAGGCACCCGGCGCTCGGACTGCCCCTTCGTCGTGTCGATAGCGCGGCTGGGGTCACTTCGAGCCGCACGGAGGGATCAGATGGGCCGCAAGACGATCGCACTGCTCTGCGCAGTCGGAGCGGGTCTGGCCGTCGCCTTGCCTTTCGCCACCGCTGGCACGCGGACACAATCCGCGGCCGGCGCCGGAAAGTGCACGGTTGATGGGAACAACGTAAGGGCCACCGGGCTCCCGACCGACGTCGTCGTGAACTTCTTCTACACCGACGCGGATGGCAAGCATGGGTGGGCCTTGGGCATGACCTGGGAAGGCACGTGGTCGCTCACCGTCCCCAATCGCACGGGGCCGACGACCTACGAGTTCGCCAGCACGACCTTCGGCAAGAACGGCAGCAAGTACTGGGTCTACGCCAGCTGCTCGGCTTCCTAGCAACACGAACGGAGAGGCCCGGCGAACCGGGCCTCTCCGTTGCTCGAGTAGGGACTTCTTCTAGGGGTCGATGGCGATCGTGCAGGTGATCGTCACGACGCTCGAACCGATCTTGATGCCGGACACGGTCAACGTGTCATCCCAGGAGGTCGTATCCGTGGTCGACGAGGTCCCCGTGGCGTTGGTGCAGGAGAGCGGCGAATCCAACGCAGTCTCTCCCGAGCCACCGTCGCGGAACCGGACCTGGATGTCAGCCGTCGGGGTGTCGGTGAACGCGGGTGACTCCTCGACACCGCTTCCGCAGCTCGTGTTCGTGTCGACAGTCACGGAACGTCCGGACGTGTCGTCGATCACATAGCCGGTCGGGGCCCCAGTTTCGGTCACCGTGTAGCTACCGAACGCGAGGCCGTCGACGCAATCCGTCCCGTCGGCTCCGGTCGTCAGCGTGGTCGAAAAACCACCCGGGCCGGTGACCGAGAACGTTGCACCAGCGAGGGCATTACCGCTCTTGCTCGACGTCTTACTGACCTTGATTGCGCCGAGCTGCTGGTCGTTGATGTACGTGCAGGTGACTGAGTCACCGCCCGCAACGATCCCGATGTTCGCCTGCTTGGGGACCGTGCTGTCCTGCGAACCGGTGCCGCTTCCAGTGTGCGTGCACGAGAGGCTGGCGAATGAGAACCCGGTCGGGTTGGCCCCTTCCGTGGCGGTGTAGTTGCCAATCGGCACATTGGTGCAGGTCTCGGTATCGGTCCCGGCGTCGTTCAGGGTGAAACTCGCCGGCGTGGTGTCCGTGGTGCACGAGAGCTGCGACCCCGCAATGGTCGACGTGAAGCTGAAGTTCTGGTCGAGACCACCGGGGTTGGTGTGCTTGATGATCGTGATCGTGCCGCAGTTGCTGAGGTTGAGCGTTGCCGGAGCGATGAAGTCCTTCAGCGCTGAGGTGAAGGAATCCGAGGACCGGCTCTTCAGATACGCGCTCCCGAACGGCGCACATCCGCCGCCGCTGAGCTTGTCGAAGTTCAGCTGTGCCTCACCGAACGTTCGCGGAGAGATGCTGCCAAGCCCACCGGATTGACTGGCGGGAATGGCCGATGTGTTGATCGAGCCAGTCGCGTCGCCGGTCGCGGTGAAGTTCTGCTTCGTCCCCCAGCACGGCAGAGAGTTCGCCGCTTCGCATTGGGAAGTCGAACCCGAGGTAACCCAGATCGACACGAAGAGGTTCGGGTTTACCCCGCCTTGTGATAGGTCGTACTGGATCAGCAGGTCGCCCGCTGTGCGAACCGGGGTCACGCCGTTGGCTGAGAGCGTGCTGGACTTGTTGAACTCAAAGTCCATGTTCGTCGTGCCCACGGGCTCCTGCACCCGGTGCCAGAAGAGGTTCAGGAACCTCGCTCCGCTCGCAGTGGTTTCCAGGTAGACGCCGAAGTTGAGCAGGTCACTCTTGTTCGGCGGAATCTGCCCGCTCACGACTGATGGAACCGCCGTGTCCTCTTTCGTGCCTTGGCCGAACGAATCGTCTGTCGCACCCGTCGGCTTATCGGGCTTCACGGTCACACCTGTCCGCATGGCCGTTCCGGCGCTATTGAGCCAATCGATCGCCGGGGAAGCCCCGTCGACCTTGAGGTTTGCGTCGGTATCGATCTCGAAATTGCTTCCGGGCAGACTCGCTCCGACGGCGCCGATCACAAACAGGACGACCGCCGCAAGCGAAATTGCCGATGTAGTCACGTACCAGCGCCGCCGTGTCGACCGGCGCTTGAATTCGAAGAGGGGCATCTTGCCTCCTAGTTGGATTGCCGCAGAAATGCGCCTTCCGTCTTGTCCGCGCCGTCACCTCCTCTCGGACGCAAACGAACGAAGGCCGCGCCTCGGCGGCGCAGGGGCAAGAAGCCGTCCACAGCTGACCCGTAACGCAAAACCCGCTCCTCCCTCGTCCGCAGCCCGCGTGCAACCGCGGGGATCTCTCCGTGATCAGGCTATGACGGCGAGGACAGAGCGAAAAGAGGGAGTTCGCTGCATTCGCGCCTTACTGAAATCGCGGTAGGCAGAACCACGGAACGCCGTACGTATGGCTAGTAGACATCGGGTTCGAAAAGGAGGAGGATCCAGGCTGAGCGGGTATGAGCGGGCCAAACGGCGTAGGGGTCCTCGTCGTCGACGACGACCCTGCCTTTCGGGCGTTCCTCGTCGAGACGTTGACCGAGGCCGGCTACTCGGTGGAGGAAGCCGGCACGGGGCGACAGGCGACGGAGGCGGCCCGCAACCGGCGACCGGCCCTCGTCATGCTCGACGTGAGCCTTCCCGACGTGAGCGGGCACGAGATCTGTACGCGCCTGCGCGAACTCCACGGCGAGACGCTTCCGATCGTACTCGTCTCGGGCTTGAAGACCGACGAACTCGACCGCACGGCCGGGCTCCTCATCGGCGCGGACGACTACATCGCGAAGCCAATGGACCCGGGGGAGCTTCTCGCCCGAATCCGCCGCGTTGCCCTCCGATCGGGTGTTTCACTTACTGCGCCCGAGTCGGATCCGGTCACGGACAAGCTCACGCCGCGCGAGCAGCAGATCCTGCGGATGCTCGCGGGGGGGATGTCGCAGAACGACATCGCCGGCGACCTCGTCATCAGCCCGAAGACCGTCGGGACCCACCTGCAGCGGATCCTCTCCAAGCTCGAGGTGCACAGCCGGGCGCACGCGGTCGCGGTCGCGCACCGCTACCTCGACCTCGACGTCGATCACGACGTGCAGGCCCACATCTTCCTGGACGACGTCCTGCTCAGCTAGGCAACGCAGAGCGGAGCTCGCGAGCCGCCCGCTCGGGATCGTCCGCCTCGAAGATCGCCCGTACGACTGCGACCCGGGTCGCGCCGGCCTCGACGACGTCCCGAACGTTCGACGCGTCGATCCCGCCGATGGCGAACCACGGGAGCTTCGCGTTCGCGGCCGCGTAGCGGACGAGCTCGAGGCCGACGGCGGGCCGGCCTTCCTTCGTCGGCGTCGCGTGCACCGGCCCGACAGCGATGTAGTCCGAGGCCGCCTCGTCGATCTCGCGCGGCGCGTGCGTCGAGAGCCCGACCGGAAGGCCGAAGCTCCGCGCCGCATCGACCGGGATGTCGTCCTGGCCGACATGGACGAAGTCGGCGCCTGCCAGCACGGCAAGGTCCGGCCGGTCGTTCACCCCGAAGGAAACGCCGGCGGCTGCCGTCACCGACCGCGCCTCGGCGAGCGCCTCGAGAAGCGCACCGTCGGGCAGCGAGCGCTCGCGCACCTGTACGACGTCGACGCCACCCTCGATCGCCGCCTGGAGATACTCCGAAAAGTCGGCGCGAAGCGGCGTGACGAGATAGAGGCGTCTATCCGCCAGCAACGGGGCGGGCGACGACGAGCTTGTCCGCCTCCGCAAGCTCGACCTCCGCGTAGCGGGAGCGCTCGACCGGCTCGCCGTTTCGCTCCACGAGCGCGTACCCGGCCTCGAGCCCGAGGCCGGCGAGAAGGGTGGCGACCGTCTCGCCCGGCGCGAGCTCGTGCGGGCGGCCGTTGACCTCCACGGTCAAACCGTGCCTCCAACCGGGCTCGAGGGCGTCGGCTCCTGCTCCTCCATGACGCCGGCGAGATGGGCCTTACGGCCCGCATCGACCGCGAGGCGAAAGGCATCCGCCATCGCGACCGGGTCGTCCGCACGCGCGATCGCCGTGTTGACGAGCACCGCGTCGGCTCCCATCTCCATCGACTCGGCTGCATGCGACGGTGCACCGAGACCCGCATCGACGACCACTGGTACCTCGGCCTGCTCGAGGATGATACGGATCGAGTCGCGGAGCTTCAGGCCGCGCCCGCTTCCGATCGGCGCGGCGAGCGGCATGACGGTTGCGCAGCCGACCTCCTCGAGCTTCTTCGCCAGGACGGGGTCCGGAAGGACGTAGGGCAGCACGGTGAAGCCCTCCTCGACGAGCGCCGATGCCGCGCGCAAGGTCTCGACAGGGTCGGGAAGCAGGTAGCGCGGGTCGGGGATGACCTCGAGCTTCACCCAGTCCGGCAGGCCGCCGGCGCGGGCGAGCTTTGCCGAGCGCACCGCCTCGTCCGCGGTCTCGCAGCCGGACGTGTTCGGCAGGAGGAGCACCTCCTCCGGCAGGAAGGACGTGATGTCCTCGCGAGGCGCGTCGAAGTCGATACGCCGGACCGCCACCGTGACGATCTCGGCGCCTGAGGCGACGACGGCGTCCCGCATCGTCTCGAAGGTGTCGTACTTCCCGGTGCCGAGAAAGAGGCGCGAGCCGAACTCGCGGCTGGCGATCGTGAGGGCGTCTTGCATGGGCACTTCCCAGGCTAGCAGCGGCTTTTCGGCCGTCAGCGGCCGTGGAACTCGGGCTCTCGCTTCTCGGCGAAGGCGGCCATGCCCTCCTTCTGGTCCTCCGAGGAGAAGAGCATGGCGAAGAGGCGCAGCTCAGTCTCCATGTGCGCGCTCGCCTCACCCGTGAGGTAGAGGTTCGTCGCCTCCTTCGCGTACGCGAGAGCGAGCGGGCTCTTCTTCGCCAGCTCGTGCGCGAGCTTCAACGCGGCCGGCATCAGGTCGGCCGGGTCGTAGATCTGGTTCACGAGCCCCCAGTCGTGCGCCTCCTGCGCCGAGACGGCGCGACCGGAGAACACGATCTCCTTCGCGAAGCCCAGGCCGACGATGCGCGGCAGGCGCTGGCTTCCTCCCCAGCCCGGAATGATCCCGAGATTCACCTCGGGCTGGCCGAGCTTCGCCTGGTTCGACGCGAGGCGGATGTCGCACGCGAGCGCGAGCTCGCAGCCGCCGCCGAGCGCGTAGCCGTTGATCGCCGCGATGGTCGGCTTCGGAATCGTCTCGAGCAGGTTCGCGCACGCCTGGCCGAGCTCTCCCCAGCGCCGCGCCTCGAGAACGCCGAGCGACTGCATGTACTTGATGTCCGCTCCGGCGACGAAAGCTCTATCGCCGGCCCCGGTCAGGAGGACGACGCGCGCTTCGGGATCGGCGGCGAGGTCCTCGAGGTGGTCGCGGAGCGCCTCGGCGTGCTCGACGTCGAGCGCGTTCATGGCGTCGGGTCTGTTGACGGTCACGACTGCGACGCCGCCGTCACGTACGACGTCGACGCTCACCGGGTGACCGGAACTCGCTCGCGGAGGAAGTCGACGATCTCGAACATCGGCGCCCCGGGAGTGAAGACCTCGGCGACGCCTTGCCGCTTCAGCTCCTCGACGTCCGGCTTGGGGATCGTGCCACCGACGACGACCACGACGTCGTCGACGCCGTTCTCCTTCAGCCCTTCGAGGATCTTCGGGACAAGCGTCATGTGGGCGCCCGAGAGGATGGAGATGCCGACCGCGTCCGCGTCCTCCTGGATGGCGGTCTCGACGATCTGCTCCGGGGTCTGGTGGAGCCCCGTGTAGATGACCTCCATGCCGGCGTCGCGGAGGGCGCGCGCGATGATCTTCGCGCCGCGGTCGTGGCCGTCCAAACCTGGCTTCGCGATCACCACTCTTATCTTTCGAGATCGGCTCACCATGGGGGGTGAATGAGGGGGGATTCCCCCCTCATTGCGATGACGACCCTGACCTTGCGCTCGCGATTCATAGCGGTCGGTCAGTATATGAACGTGCGGCTCACCGTCATCGGATCATCCCCGGCCTGGCCGAACCCCGGCAGCGCTCAGTCCGGCTACCTCGTCGAGACGACCACCGAGCCGCACAGGAGCCTGCTCCTCGACTGCGGCCCCGGCGTGCTGGGGCGCCTGCGGGCGAACGGCGGCGCGCGGGTCGACGCGACGGCGATCACACACTTTCACCTCGACCACTGGGGCGACCTCGTGCCGTGGGCGTGGCTGAACGCGTACGGCCCGCCCAACGAGCACATCCCGTGCACGGTGTGGCTCCCTCCCGGAGGGCGAGGCCAGCTGGATGCCTTCGCCGCCAACTTCGGGAACCCGGGGATGTTCGACTCCGCGTTCGACCTCTACGAGTTCGAGCCGGAGAAGCCGTTCGAGGCCGCCGGCTTCGAGGTCGAGGCGCACAGGCTCCCGCACTACACGATGGAGGCGTACGGCTTCCGTGTCCGCGACGGAGACAAGGTGCTCGCGTATTCGGGCGATTCCGCGCCGACCGAGCAGCTCTCGGCGCTCGCCCGCGGGGCCGACCTCTTCGTCTGCGAGGCGACGTTGGCGCGGTCGGACAAGGACGGCCAGCCGCGCGGCCACCTTTCGGCGGACGAGGCCCTAGCCGCCGCCGACGGCCCGATTCTCCTCACGCACAGACCCGTCGAGCTGCCGGTGCCGGACGGCGTGCAGATCGCGAAGGACGGGCTCGTGGTCGACATCTCCGGCACCAGTGAGGTTTGACAACCCGGGCGCCGGCTCGCATGATCCGAGGAGTGCTCGGCCTGGCGGCGAGGACGCGGTTTCGAGACAAGGAACCATTGCACGTGGTTCGCCTGGGAAAAGCACCAACCTTCTTGACTTCGAATTGAACGAGGAAATTCGCAATGACTCGGCTCCGGCGCGAGACGATTCGGCGACGCATTGGCGTCCGGATCCGGATGTCGTCACGCAACTCGTCGAGGGCGAGACCGTCCTCGTCCACCTGCAGACCAATGAGATCTACGCCTTGAATGCGACGGCGACTCGGGCCTGGGGTCTCCTCGCCGCGGGGATGAACCGCGAGTCGGTTCAGCGGATTCTTCAGAGCGAGTTCGACGTGGCCCCGGAGGAACTCCGACGCGAGATCGACACGCTGATCGGCAAGCTCGTCGAGAAGCAGCTCCTCCGGGCGGCAAGCTGAAGGTGACGCTCGAGCTCGAAACGCGCGAGATCTCGCCGGACACGTCCTCGTTTTTTCTGCGCTATGACCCCGGCGGCGGAGCGCCCGAAGTCAACTCTGGGCCCATGCAAGCCGATGTCGCCCGCCTCGATTCGGGCGTAGCGGTCTTCGACGGCCATCTCTTCAACCGGGACGCGCTCGCGAAGATTTCCGGCGCCGATCCTGCGAGCTCGGCGGCGGAGATCGT
>JBKPRJ010000087.1:0-9240 GCA_046734455.1 Actinomycetota bacterium
CTGACGCTCGTCCCCGACGTGCACCTCTGTGTCGTCCCCGCCGAGCGGATCGTCGAGCTCGTTCCCGAGGCGATCGCCCGGCTCGCCCCGTCGGCGCGGGAGGGGCGAGCGTTGACCTTCGTCTCCGGGCCCTCCGCCACCGCCGACATCGAGTTCGACCGGGTCGAGGGCGTGCATGGCCCGCGCGACCTCGTCCTCCTCGTCGTCGAAGAGGCTCAGGCGTAGATCGCGGCGCCGGTCCCGAGGTCGAAGAAGTGGATCCGCTCCGGCTTGACTGCGAGCGCGATCTGGCCGCCGACAGCCGCTCGGCTGGCCGCGTCGAGGCGCGCCAGGAGAACGGGTCGCCGTTCCTGGGATTCGTGACGGAGCTCTTCGACCGCGGTCTGGTCGGCGTCCGCTGCGATCTCGAGCACCTCATCCGTGATGACGGGCCTGCCTGCCACCGCCACGTGGACGAGGCGCTCCGAGCCGAGTGACTCCGCGAAGAGCACCTCGCCGCGCAGGCGAGCCTGCTCGCCGTCGACGAGCGCCGCATCCTCGAGGTACTCGGGCCTGAGCCCGACGGCGACCTGCTTGCCCACATAGGCCGCAAGCGCGGGCCTGGCGGCCGCGACCCTATCGGGCACCGGAAGCTCCTGCGCCCCGATCCTGACGACGAGCCCGTCGCCGTCGCGAGCCAGGTCTCCCTCGACCAGACCCATGGCGGGGCTGCCGATGAAGGTCGCGACGAAAAGGTTGGCGGGCCGGTCGAAGATGGTCTGGGGAGCGTCGGTCTGCTGCAACTCGCCTTTCCGGAGCACGGCCACGCGGTCGCCCATCGTCATCGCCTCGACCTGGTCGTGGGTGACGTAGATCGTGGTCGCTTCGAGCTCGTGCTGGATGCGGGCGATCTCGGCACGCATCTGGACGCGGAGGCGCGCGTCGAGGTTGGAGAGCGGCTCGTCCATCAGGAACACCGCCGGCTGACGGACGATCGCCCTACCCATCGCGACTCGCTGGCGCTGGCCGCCCGAGAGCTGGCGGGGCCGCTTCTCGAGGAGGTCAGTGAGGCCGAGCACCCGGCTGATCTCCACGACGCGGTTCCGGATCGCCCCGCGCGCCTCCTTCCGCATCTTGAGGCCGAACGCGATGTTGTCGTACACGCTCATGTGCGGGTAGAGCGCGTAGTTCTGGAAGACCATCGCGACGTCGCGATCCCTCGGCTCGAGGTCGTTGACCACGCGGTCGCCGATCGAGAGCTCGCCCTCGGAGATGTCCTCCAGCCCGGCGACCATCCGGAGCGCCGTCGTCTTGCCGCACCCCGAGGGCCCGACCAGGACCATGAACTCGCCGTCGGCCACCTCGAGGTCGAGGTTGTCGACGGCTCGCGTGCCGTCGCCGTAGACCTTGCTGACGGAGTCGAACCGGACTCGCGCCATCGCTAGAGGAGCTCCTCCATGCTGGCTCGGAGGATTGTGCCGAACGTCTCGCCTCCGTCGAGGCGGAGAGCCTCGCCGGCGGCGATCGCTTCCTCGAGGTTCCGCTTCGTCACCCAGGGCTCGACGCCGAGTGCATACGCGTCCTTGAGCGGCATGGCGCGCGCGCCGCCGTAGGGCTGCCAGGAGACGATCCAGCGGAAAACGTCCGGATCCCAGGTGAGGCGAAACCCGAGCCCGAGCCGCGGGTTTTCGACGCTCGCCCAGCCCCCTGCGAGATCGGTGAGGTAGACGTCGTCGTGGCTTTCGGCCTCGGGCCCCGGCACCTCGCTGAGGTCGACCTCGCCGCCCCCGCGGAGCTGCGCCTGCGGCCAGCTCGAGCGCTGGGCCGGCGCGAGACGAGCCGTGTCCTCCCACATCTCCGGGATGGTCTCGATCGTGCCGGCGGAGACCCGGAGCTTGCATCCCTGCTCGAGAAACGGCGGCCCGACCACGCAGTGGTGTCCCCAGACGAAGTGCGCCGGCTCGGCCCCTTCGTTTTCCACGCTCTCCTCGAGAACGAGCGTCGTTCCTTCGAGCCGCATCGTCCGAGTCAGCCGCAGCGGCACGGTCCGGCAGAGCACCGTGCAACGCAGCGCGTCGCCGCTTCGCTCGCAGTCCCAGGGAAGCGTGGCGACCTCGCCGTGGAAGGGGATCGACTCGCCGCCGTACGTGCACGGATCGCCCACGTTCGGAAAGAGCTCCTGCCAGCCGCCGCCGTAGTTCTCGAGGAACGCGTGGCCGTCGCTTCCCTCGCGCGGCTCCGAACCGGCCGGCTGCAGTCCCCAGGGCGCGCGGAAAAGGGGGTCGGTGCCGGTGGCCTTGTGCTCGAAGCCGACGATGTCAGCGCCCTTGTCGGGGAGGATCGTGACGCGGAGCTCCTCGTTTTCGAGGACGAGCTCGGCCCAGTCCGACCGGCTCACTCGGCGGGCAGCGTCTCGAGGATGTACCAGTTCGCCGTGAGGCCGCAATCGACGGTGAGGTTGATCCCCGTGATGCCAGAGGCGTCGTCCGAGGCGAGGTAGGCGAACGCTCCGGCAACTTCCTCCGGCTTGACCAGCCGCTTCATCGGCACACGGTCGAAGTCGTGCAGCAGATACTCCATCATCTTCGGGCCGACAGCCCGCTCCGTCATGTCCGTGTGCGTGAAGCCCGGGCTGACCGCGTTCACGCGGATGCCGTGGGCGGCGAGCTCGAGGGCCATCGTCCGGTTCAGGCCGAGCAGGCCCGCCTTGGACGCGTTGTAGCTCGCGAAGGGCCCGTCGCCGCCGGACGCGTCGATGGAGGCGTTGTGCAGGATCACACCCCCACCGCGCTCGGCCATCGTCCGGGCGACGCGCTGGGACATGAGGAAGGGCCCTTTCAGGTTCGTGGCCAGGACCGCGTCCCAGTTGCCCTCCTCCATGTCCAGGAACGGGGTCTCGTCGTCGATGCCGGCGTTGTTGACGAGGACGTCGATCCGCTCCCAGCGCTCGAGGGCCGCCGCGACGACGCCCTCGACGTCCTCGGCGACGCAGACGTCTGCCGTGTGCGCGAACCCGCGCCCGCAGAGGGCGACGGTTTCCTCGAGGGGCTCGAGAGTGCGGCCGACGCACATCACGTCGGCGCCCTCCGCGGCGAAGCGCTCTGCGATCGCGCGGCCGATCCCGCGGCCGGCGCCGGTCACGATCACGCCCTTACCGTCGAAGCGGGGCACGAGCACTAGCCCTTCACGGCTCCGGCGGTGAGCCCGCGGATGAAGAAGCGCTGCCCGAAGAGGTAGAGGAGGATCATCGGCAGCGAGGCGAGCAGCATCCCCGCCATCGTCACCGGCACGTCGAGGTTGTACCTGTTCTGGAACACCGTCACGCCGACCATCAGCGTCTTGAGGCGGTCCTCGGGCAGGAAGACAAGGGCGATCAGGAGCTCGTTCCAGACCCAGAGCGCGTTCACGACGACGAGCGTGACGAGCGCAGGCACGGAGAGCGGTAAGACGATGCGCAGAAGGATCCCGAGGTTCCCGGACCCGTCGACGAGCGCAGACTCGACGAGCTCGTGCGGGATCGAGCGGAAGAAGTTCGTCAGGAGGTAGACGGAGAAGGGGAGGGTGAGCCCCGCGTAGATGAGGATCACGCCCTGGTAGGTGCTCACGAGGTGCAGGTCGGTGAAGAAGATGAAGAGCGGGATCAGCATCACGACGGGCGGTACGACCATGAGCGCCACGTTGATGGAGAGGAAGACGTGGCGCCCCCGCCAGCGCATGCGCGCGACGGCGAACGCGGCGAGCGCGGCGAATGCGGTCGAGAGGATGACGGAGCCGAGCGTGAGGATGACGCTGTTCTTGAACCACGTGCCGAACGTGCCGCCCTCCAACGCCTGCGAGAAGTTCCCGAACGAGATCGGCCAGGGCAGGGAGTACGGGTTCGCCAGGTAGTCGGCCCGCGTCTTGAACGCCGTCGTAACCATGAAGAAGATCGGGTAGAGCGCGAGCGCGCAGGCGACGATCAGCAGCACGTGGCGCACGAACGACGCGAGCCGCACGCGCGATCGCCTCCGTGGGCGGGCCGACGGGGAGGCCGTCGCGACCGCGTCGTGGCTCGTCACGCCGTCACCTCCTCGTCACTGCGCCGCGAGTTGATCCAGAAGCGGATGCCGATGAGGATCGTCGTGGCACCGAGGAGGAGGACTGCGACCGCAGAGGCCATCCCCGGGAGCGAGTTCCGTAGCCCTTGGTTGTAGATGTAGAGCTCGAGGATTGTGGTCGACGTGCCGGGCCCGCCGGACGTGAGCGTGTAGACGTACGCGAAGACCCAGGCCAGCATCGTGATCGACGCGACGACGACGTAGAACTCGATCGTCCCGCGAAGCTCCGGGAGGATCACGTAGCGGAGCCGGTTCCACCAGTTCGCCCCGTCGATGCGTGCGGCCTCGAGCGGGTCCTCGCTCATCGAGAGCAGGCGGGCGAGGAAGAGAATGATCCCGAACCCGACCTCGCGCCAGATGATCACCGCCATCACCGTCCAGAGGGCCAGCCGTTCGCTGCCGAGCCAGTCGAGCGCCAGCCCGTCGAGCCCGATCCCGCGGAGGATCGAGTTGACGACGCCGTTCAGGGAGAAGAGGTAGCTCGCCACGATGCCGACGATCGGGACGGCGAGGATGTACGGGATGAAGAGGACGCTGCGGTAGAGCTTCCAGCCGCGCATGCGCTCGTAAAGGAGCACCGAGACGACCACGGAGATGAAGAGGAGGACCGGGACGGCGAGCAGGAGGAGCGCGCTGTGCTTCGCGGCGTCGCGGAAGGTGGGATCCTCGAATACGAGCCGGTAGTTGAGCGTGCCGACCCGTGGCCCGGTCGACCCGCGGATCAAGCGGGTCGAGAAGTCGATCACCTTCACGATCGGGTACGCGAAGATGAGCGCGAGGAGGGCCGTCGCCGGCGCGACGTAGAGGTACGGGACCCAGGGGCGGGTCCTCAGCATGGCGCTCCCGCCCCGGATCCGGCGAGCAAGCCCGAACTCATCCGTTCAGGTCCTGCCCCCACTTCGTGTAGTTCTCGACCATGTCGGGGTTCTGCTTCTTCCACGTCTCGGTGACGTCGTGCGCGAGATCCCCTGCCTCCTCGCCGGTCATGTCGCCCGCGAGGATCTTCTGGGAGGCGATGAACATCGCGTCGGTCCAGAACTTGGTCGGCATGAGGTCGGCGATGTAGGCGTTGTGGTCGCCGGCGACCCACTTCTGCTGGATTGCCTTGATCAGCGGGTCGTCCACGACGCTCGCATCGAAGGTCGTGTTCGCCGGGATCTGCTGCGAGAGCGTCCACATCGCCTGCACGCGCTCGGACGAGTGCATGAACTCGAGGAACTTCGCCGCCACGTCCTGGTTTTGGCCCTTGGCCGGGATGCCGAAGCCCTGCGTGTCGAGGATCGGGATCCCCGCCATCGCGCCCGTGCCGAACGTGGGCATGACGAAGTACCCGACGTTCTCGGCTCCGAGCTGCTTCTGGTTGTTCGGGATATCCGGCGTCGTGTCGAGCGCCATCGCTGCTTTCTTCGTCTGCATCAGCTGGATGCCCTGGTAGAGCTGCAGGGAGTTCACGTCGTCGTTGATGTATCCCGCCTCTTTCAGCTCCTGGAGCTTGACCCAGTGCTCGTGGTACTTGGGCTCGCGCCAGTCGAGGTTCCCGATGAAGAGGTTGAGCGCGTCCGCGGGAGATTCGAGGTTCTGCGTCAGGGTGTTGACGAGGTACCACTCGCCGAAGAACCCGTCCTTCACGCCCGCGCCGATGGGCTGAACGCCGGACGACTTGAGCTTGTCGCAGGCCGACATGAAGGAGTCCCAGTCCTCCGGCGGGTTGTCGGCGTCCAGGCCGGCTTGATCGAAGAGCTCCTTGCTATACGCGACTCCGAAGCCGATCGAATAGAAGCCGACGCGATACTGCTTGCCCTCGAAGACGGAGAGCTGGGTGGCGCCCGAGTCCGCGAGCACCTGGTCGGAGACGAGGCCGTTGAGCGGCGCGATGTAGCCGAGCCAGACGTTCTCCATGTGGTAGATGCCGTTGAAGAGGAACTGGATGTCAGGCGGATGACCCGCGGCCGCGGCGTTCGTGAACTGCGGGATGACGTTGTCCGTCGACATGAGCGTCGGCGTGATCGTGTTCCCGGTATTCGCCTTGAACTTCGCGATCGTGTCCTGCATCCACTTCTGGATGCCGACCGCCTCCTGCTGGCCCCACCACCACATCTTCAGGGTGGCCGGGCCGCCTCCGCTCGAGCTGCTGCCCCCGCCGCACGCGGCGAGGAGCGGGCCCAGGCTTGCGGCCGCGAGGCCTCCTGCCCCGTATTGGAGAAGTTGTCGCCGGGAAAGTGGGCGCTCGAAGTGCTCCATTCAGACCTCCGGAGGCTCGCAGGGGCGCAAGAGTGGCCAGACCACTGGCAAGTGCGCGGACCCTAAGACGCTGGCCGCGACGCTGTCAAATCTCTCTCTGTCTCGGCACCCGCTTGACGCGTGGAGCAGGAGGGCAGTACCGTCGGCCGGTCGATTGGTCAGACCTCTATCCGTGCGAATCCTCGTTACAGACCAGAACTTCGGCGACGGCGCGGAGATCGAGCGGCGCCTCGTCGAGGCGGCCGGCGGTGAGCTCGTCCTCGAAGACTGCAAAAGCGAGGCCGACGTCGCGGAGGCCCTGGAGCGACACCGCCCCGATGCGCTGCTCGTCCAGTTCGCGCCCATCGGCGAGCGCGCCCTTCGGGAGGCGAACGGGCTCGCCGGCATCGTGCGCTACGGGGTCGGCGTCGACAACATCGACACGCGGGCGGCCGAGGCACACGGGATCGCGGTCGGGGCGGTGCCCGACTACTGCATCGAGGAGGTCGCGGATCACACGATCGCCCTCCTGCTCGCCGTGGAACGAGGAATCGTCGCACTCGCCGCCCAGACACGCGCGGGCGGCTGGGACTTCCGGGCCGCCGGGCGCGTGAGGCGGCTGCGTGGGCTCACGCTCGGATCGGTCGGCTGGGGACGCATCGCTCGCGCGGTCGCAGCCCGGGCGGAGCCTCTCGGGCTCCGCGTCGCGGCGCACGACCCCGCTTACCCGGAGACACTCTCCCTAGACGACGTGCTGCGCCAGGCCGACATCCTAACCCTGCACGTCCCGCTCACCGACGCCACGAGCGGGCTCGTCGGGGAGCGAGAGCTCGCGCTGCTGCCCGAACGCGCTGTGGTCCTCAACGCAGCGCGAGGGGGCCTCGTCGACGAGGACGCCCTCGTCGAGGCGCTGGCGAGCGGCCGTCTCGGCGGCGCCGGCCTCGACGTCCTGGCAAGCGAGCCGCCGGCTCCCGACCATCCGCTGACGCGAATCGAGAACGTCGTCCTCACCCCACACGCGGCCTGGTACTCGGAAGCGGCGGTCGTCGAGCTTCGCGAACGGGCCGTTGCGAGCGCACTCGAGATGGTTCGCGCGTGAGCTCGCCGGCGACTGCCAGGCGAGACGCCGCCAAGCAGGCGGTCGACCGCCTGCGCGATCTGATCCTCCAGGGTGAGTTCTCGGCCGGCGAGCGGCTCCCGCCGGAGCGCGTGCTCGCCCGCGAGCTCGGCGTCTCCCGCTCCACCTTGCGCGAGGCGATTCGGGCGCTCGTGGTCATGAACGTGCTCGTCTCGCGCCACGGCGACGGCACCTACGTCTCTTCGCTCGAGCCCGACCTGCTCGCCGAGCCGTTCGAGCTCATGGTCTCGCTCTCGGACGAGTCGCTCTTCGATCTCTTCGAGGTGCGCCGCGTCCTCGAGACCGCGTGCGCCGGTCTGGCGGCCGAGCGCATCAGCGACGAGGAGCTCGTCCAGTTCGACCGCATCCTCGAGCACAGCGAGGCCGCGCGCGACGACCCGGAGGAGCTGCTCGACCGCGACGTCGAGCTGCACACGGCAATCGTCAGGGCCACGCGCAACCCGCTCCTCATCCGGATCATGAGCGGAGTGGGGGCGCTCGCGCTCGCGGGGCGGCGGCGGACGATGAGCCTTCCCGGCGTCGCCGACCGCAGCCTGGCCGACCACGCGCGAATCGTGAGCGCGCTCCGCCGCCGCTCGCCGGAGACCGCGCGCGCGGCGATGGAGGCTCACCTGGCGCACGTGGAGGAATCCTTCCGGGAAAGCGGCTCGCCGTGAGCGGGCGGCTCGAAGGCAAGCGCTGCCTCGTCACCGGAGGGGGAAGCGGCGTCGGTCGCGCCGTTGCCCGCCGCTACGCCGACGAGGGCGCGCTGGTCGTCGTGGCGGGGCGAAGGAGCGAGCGCCTGGACGAGACCGCCGCAGAGGTCGAGGCGATCACCACCTGCCCCGGGGACGTCTGCGCCGAGGCGGACGTGCAGCGGATGGTCGAGGCCGTGCTCGAGCGCCACGGCGGGCTCGACGTCGTCTTCCACGCAGCCGGGGTGCTGCGCCGCCACGAGAAGCTCGAGGAGACGGACCTGGCGACGTGGGAGCAGGATGTGGCGATCAACCTCACTGGCGCCTATCTCGTCTCGCGCCTGTCCATCCCGCACCTGAGAGAGTCGCGAGGGACGCTGATCCTCGTCGCCAGCCAGCTGGCGCACATCTCCTCACGCGGCTATCCGACCTACTCGGCGACGAAGCACGGGGTCCTCGGGCTCGTCCGTTCGCTCGCGCTCGACCTGGGGCCGGACGGCGTGCGCGTGAACGGGCTCTCCCCGGGGGTGACCGAGACCGACATGGCCTATGTCGGCCGCGACTTCGCCGCCATGCGCGATCAGGTCGCCGAGACGATCCCGCTCCGCCGCGTGGGCGTCCCCGAGGACATGGCCGGCCCGGCGGTCTTCCTCGCCAGCGAGGACTCGGCCTGGATGACCGGCCAGTCGCTCATCGTCGACGGGGGCTTCACGACGCAGTGACCTACGATCCCCGCCAGGTCACGGAGACGCCGTTCGGCGCGCCGCTCGTCCCCCGGTTCCCTCTGCGCATGCGCGACACCGAGATCCTCACCGTCGTCTACCGCACCGACGCGGAGGCGGCCGACCGGCTCTTGCCTGCGCCGCTCGAGCTCCTCGGCGACCTCGTGCTGGTGCATCTCTACCGCATGCACGACGCGGACGTCTTCGGCCGCTACGGCGAATCGGCCGTGCATCTCCCGGCCCGCCACCCGGCGAGCGGAACGGAAGGCGCGTATTCGCCGTTTCTGTTCGTCGAGTCAGACGGAGCGATCGCGGCGGGCCGGGAGATCTACGGGCAGCCCAAGAAACACGGCGAGGTCGAGCTCCGTTCCCGGGACGGGACGCTCGTGGGCCGGCTGAGCCGCGACGGC
>JBKPRJ010000088.1:0-15856 GCA_046734455.1 Actinomycetota bacterium
TGAACCATCTTTGCCATGAGGCTCACCCTCTTCGTGCCGGCCCAACGCCCCGCCCTTCACCAGCCGGGGCCCGCCCCGCTCCGGGAAGCGGACGTCGATGATATCGAAGTCCTTCGGAACGACGGTCTCCGCGAAAACCGCACGCGCCTCCCGAAGGATCTCGGGCCCGAAATAGCGGTTCGACAGGTGCGTGAGGGCGAGCATGCGAGCTCCGGCGGTGGATGCGAGCTCGGCCGCGCTCGTGGCGGTCGCATGCAACGTCTCGTCGGCGCGCTCGCGCTCCTCGTCCGAGAACGTCGACTCGTGCACGAGCAGATCGGCATCGCGAGCCGCTTCGAGAACCGAGCCGGCCGCACGGGTGTCCCCCGCGAGTACGACCTTCCTGCCGGGACGGGCCGGCCCGAGCACCTGATCCGGGCGCACCGTCGCCCCGTCTGGGAGCTCGACCGCCTCCCCACCCTGCAGTCGCCCGAAGAGCGGTCCTTCCGGAACGCCGAGCGCCTTCGCCGCCTCGAGGTCGAATCGCCCGGGCCGCGCCTCTTCGACCAGCGCGTACCCGTTGGCCGACACGCCGTGCTCGACGGCGAACGCCTCGATCCGGTAGTCGTCGCGGCCAATGCCGTCTCCCGGGTGGAGCTCCTCCAGCGTGAGTTCGTAGCTCAGGCGCCCGAAGACGCGACGAAGAATTGCGAAGAGGTCTTTCAGGCCCGGCGGGCCGTACACCGTGAGTGGAACCTCGCGCCCCCGGAGCGCGAACGTCTTCAGCATCCCCGGCAGGCCCAGGTAGTGGTCCGCGTGGTAGTGCGTCAGGACGATCTCCGGCAGCTCGACGAGGCCGACAGAGGAGCGCAGGAGCTGGCGCTGCGTGCCCTCGCCGCAGTCGAAGAGGATCCGCTCCCCGCCACGGCGGAGAAGGGTGCCGGCGAGGCCGCGTTTCGCGGTCGGGACGGAGCCGGATGTTCCCAGAAAGACGAGGTCGAGATCCACAGGCGCAGTCTAGGCCTCCCCGCTCTCAAGTCGGATCGCGCACAAGCCGATTTTCAGCACGTAGTGCCACGCCGCTCGCTGACTCAGAGGGCGACCGATTCGGTCGGCTTGCTGTGGACCTTCGTGCTCCTGAGCGCGGTCGTCCTGGCGAGCGGCTGCCTCATCCTGAGCGCAGTCCTCACGAACGCGGTCCGAAACCAGGCGCTCGACGACGCGAAGCTGAGCCTCACGCAGTACGCGAACGGCGTCCTCGGGCCGCGCATGATCTACGGGACGAGCTTGCAAGTCGGGGACAGCGCTACGTCGATCGTGAACCGCGACCTCGCCGAGCGGCCGGACATCTTGAGCGTCAAGGTCTGGAGCACGGACGGCACGCTCGAATGGGCGAACCTCGCACCCGAGCGAATCGGCCAGAAGTTCCCGCTGGGGGCCGACCTTCGCGAGGTGCTCGAGGCGCGCGAGGCGAGCGCCGAGTTCAGCAATCTCGAAGAGCAGGAAGACGCGGTCGAGGCCTCGCGCCTCTCCGGTGACGTCATCGAGGTGTATGCGCCTCTCTTCGCCGGCCAGCACGAAGTCGTAGGCGCATACGAGGTCTATGCGGACGCGGACGGGCTCGAAGCCTCGATCGCCGACCGTAGACGGGCGATCTGGATCGCGAGCGCGGGCCTCTTCGCCGTCCTCTGGATCCTTCTCATGCTCCTCGCGCGGAACGCCTCAGGGATGCTTCGGCGCCAGACCGAGGCGCTGCGCGAGCGCTCCGCCGCTCTCAGCGAGTCCTATCGCATGCTCGAGGAGAGCTCCCTCGAGGCGATCGAGAGCCTCAACGCGACCGTCGAGGCGAAGGATCCGTACACCGCCGGGCACTCACTGCGCGTGCAGCGGGTCGCCGTGTCGATCGCGCAGGAGCTGGGTGTCCCGACGGCGCAGCTGGACGTCGTCCGCTTCGGCGGCCTCTTCCACGACATCGGCAAGATCGCCATTCCGGACGTGCTCCTGACGAAGCCCATCAAGCTCACCGAGGACGAGTACGAGCTCGTGAAGCGCCATTCGAGCGAAGGCGCGCGCATCGTGTCCAAGTTCGGCCGCCTGCGGGACTGCGTGCCGGTCATCCGCCACCACCACGAGCGCTGGGACGGCACGGGTTACCCCGAGCGCCTCGCCGGCGACGACATTCCCCTCCTCGCGAGCATCGTCGGCCTGGCGGAAGCCTGGGACGCCATGACGATCGAGCGCCCGTACCAGCGTGCCCTCCGCAGCGAGGAAGCGTTCGAGGAGGTGCGAGAGAACCGCGGCACGCACTTCTCGCCGCAGGTCGTCGACGCGTTCTTCGCAGCTGTCGCCAAGCGCCCATCGGACTTCGGGGTCCCCGACTCCGAAGCCCTCGTGGCGAGCTAGAGCATCACGGCGGCAGGACGAGGACCATGCCGGCCGTGATGTCAGCTCCGGTCAAGCCGTTCCGCTGCTCGATGCGCCAGATGGCCTTGCGGGGATCGCCGGCGTAGTTCGCCTCTGCGATCGTCCAGAGGGTCTCACCGGCTCGGACGCGGTGCCGCGTCTCGTGGCCGGCGCCGTTCGAGACCCGGGCGTTCGAGAGCGCTGCCGAGACCACGACGACCACCACCGCCAGCAGAATCCAGATGCGTGTAGCGAACATATGTTCGCATAGTATGACAGCCGTCGGACGTCATGGCCGCAAGGCGATGAGATCCGGCTTCCCGTCCAGGATCACGACCATCGTGTGCTCGGGAGCGCGCCGCCGCTCGGTGGGGCTTCCCGGGTTCAGGATCCATCCGTTCGAGTCGCGCGAGGCCTCCGGCATGTGGCTGTGGCCGTAGGCGATCACGTCGCAGCCGGGGAAGAGCTCGCGCAGGCGCTCGTGCCTCCCGTGCGCCGGCCCGGCGTCGTGGACGAGCCCGATCCGGATGCCCTCCAGCTCGGCGGTCGTACGCACGGGCAGGTCCCTCCGCAGCTCGCCGTCGTCCATGTTGCCCTGCACCGCCGTCACCGGCGCGAAGCGCTCGAGGTCGGCGAGCACGGACGCCGCCGTGAAGTCTCCCGTGTGCACGATCGCGTCCGCGGCTTCGAGGATCCGCAGACACTCGGCAGGAAGAGAGCGCGCGCCGCGCGGAAGATGCGTGTCTCCGAGAAGCGCGATCAGAAGAGATCCGGCAGGAACTCGCCGTTTCGGTAGACGAGCTCGCCGTCGGCGTGCACCTCGCTCTCGCCGCGCAGGTCGCAGACGAGATCCCAATGGAGCGCAGACTCGTTCTTGCCGCCGCTCTCCGGGTACGCCTTCCCCAGCGCCATGTGCACGGTGCCGCCGAGCTTCTCGTCGAAGAGCGTATGGCCCGTGAACTCCTGCACCGAGTCGTTCATCCCGAACGCGAACTCGCCCAGCCGACGGGCCCCGTCGTCCATGGCCAGCATCTCCCGGAGGAAGTCCTCGCCCTCGCTCGCGTGGGCCTCGACGACCTCGCCGCCCTCGAAACGCAGGTCGATGTCGCGCACGAGGCGGCCGGCGTGCGGGGCCGGGAAGCTGAAGCGAACGCGGCCCTCGACGCTGTCCTCGACCGGCCCGGTGAAGACCTCGCCGTCCGGGAAGTTCTCCTTCCCGTCGCACGGGATCCATGTGCGTCCCTCGACCCCGACGGTGAGGTCGGTGCCCTCGGTGACGACGCGAAGCTCCCTTTTCGTCCCGAGCCACCCGGCGAGGCGCTCGAGCTTCTCGCCGAGGGCCTTCCACGAGGCCACCGGATCGTCGTCGTCGAGAAACCCCGCGCGATAGACGAAATCCTCGTAGTCGGAAAGCGACATCTCGGCGTCCTGCGCCGATGCGTTGGTCGGGAACGCCGTCACGACGCGCCGAAGCTCGCCGGCGGCGGCCCGTTCCATCGTCATGTCGCGGAGATGGGAGCGCGAGCGCGCGAAGACCGCCTGCCGCGCCGGGTCGGTGCCGGTCAGGCTGCGCGTGTTCGACTCGGCCTCGATCGCAATACGGACGTTGGCCTCTTTCGCGTCGCCGCGAAGCCGCGGGCTGATCCACGCGAGCTGCTCGTCGTTTCCGCCCGCGAGCAGAGCCTCCGCGGCTCCGTCGAGGCCGATTCGCACCTCCGGGTGCCCTCCGGCCTCGATCACTCGCCGATAGAGGGCAGTGATGAGCGGCCGAGCGAGCGGCGTCGACTCGATGAGGACGAGATCGCCCTTCCCCACGCTCGTCGAGTAGTCGACGAGGACCTGCGCGAAGCGCTCGTGGCGTGGGTCAGGCACGCTCGGCCGTCTCGACGGCTGCGGGCCCGGGCACCGGCTCGTGGAGGAACCGCCCGGCCTTCCAGATGAGCTCTCCGTCGGCGTAGACCTCCCCGTCCTCGCGGAGGTCGCAGATCATGTCCCAGTGCAGCCCGGAGGTGTTGTTCCCCCCGGCCTGCGTGAACGCCGACCCGAGCGCGAGATGCATCGTGCCGCCGATCTTCTCGTCGAAGAGGATGTTGCGGGTGAAGCGGTCGATCTCGTAGTTCAGACCAAACGCGACCTCCCCGAGGACGCGCGCGCCCGTGTCCATCTCGAGGAGCGTGTTCAGGTAGTCGTCGCCGCGCGCTGCCTCGGCGTGCACTACGGTGCCGCCCTCGAAGCGCAGGCGAATGTCCTCGACCTCGCGCCCGTGGTAGATCGCGGGGAACGTGTAGCGGATCTCACCCTCGGTGGCGTTCTCGACCGGGCTCGTGAAGACCTCGCCGTCGGGCATGTTGTAGGTGCCCTCGGCGGAGATCCACGTGCGCCCGTCCACGGACAGGCGGAGATCGGTGTCCGGACCGACGATGCGGAGCTCCTTGACGGAGTCGAGCTCCTGAGCGCGGCTCTGGAGCGACGCGGCCACGAGCCGCCAGTGCTCGGCCGCGTCTCCTGTGTCCACGTGGCAGGCCGAGTAGACGAAATCCTCGTAGCTCGAGAGCGACATGCCCGCGTCCTGCGCGTGGGCGCTCGTCGGGAAGAGCGTCCCGCACCAGCGCATCTCCCCCGCCGCGATGCGCTCCCAGCGGCGGTTGTGCAGCCGGCGCTGCGCGGCGAGGTAGTTCGCATGGCGGCCCGGGTCGACCCGCGAGAGTGCACGGGTGTTGGACTCCGACCAGATGGTCGCGATCGCGTCCAGCTCCTCGATCTCGTCCCACTCGTGCGGAGCGATGTACTCGATCTGCTCGTCGGAGCCGTGCTCGAGGAGAAGCTCGAGCGTCCCCTCGAGGCCGACGCCCGGGTAAGCAAACGCGCCGGCGCGGATCGCCGACCGGTAGAAGGCCAGCGCGAGCGGCGAGGCGGCGTCCTGGGCGTCGATCCTGAAGACCTGGCCCGGCTGGAGCTCCAGCGAATAGTCGACGATGAGGTCGGCGAGTCGGGCGATACGTGCGTCGGTCACGACTGTCTTATACCGGACTGACACGAGGCAGGATTGCGTCCAATAAACGGCCAGGTCCAAAGCGGACAGGGTCGCCTGCGGGCAATCCGGTCTCTTCCGCAGCCGCCTGAATCGCCGCGTGCGCGCCTTCCTCGTCGAGCCGCCGCGTGTTGAGAGCGAGAGCCACGACCTTGGCCGGCCTGGCGGGGAGCGCGATCCGTTCGTGGAGATCGACGAGCTCGGGGAGCGACGGGATCGGGTGCGCCGGCAGGTCCTGAATGTGCTCGTCGCCGACCTGGTGGCAGAGGACGAGGAAGTGCGGCGCGCTCCCGTGGTAGAGCCCGAGCGTGACCCCCGAGTAGTCGGGATGGATGAGGGAGCCCTGGCCCTCCACCCAGAGCAGATCGCCTCTCGCCGCCCCGTCGACCACGAGCCGTTCCGCTGCGCCCGCGATGAAGTCGGCGACGACCGCGTCCACCGCGATTCCCCAGCCGGCGATGGCGATCCCGGTCTGGCCGGTCGGCACGAAGACGGACCGAAGACCGCGCTCGCGGGCACCGCGGTCGAGCTCGAGCGAGACGCTCATCTTTCCGATCGCGCAGTCGGAGCCGACCGTGAGGACGACCGACGCGTCGTGCTTCAGATTCTCGCCGGTCGGGACGCTGAGGCCGGGAGGCGCCCTGCGGAGGTCGCGGATCTCGGCCCCGTGCGCGTCGGCGACCGCGGTGAGCTCCGGGTCGTCACCGAGGAACTGGTGCATCCCCGACTCGAGGTCGAGCCCGGCCGCGAGGCTCGCTCCCAGGATGGCGCGCCACTTCTCGGGCAGGCGCCCGCCTGCGGGCGCAACGCCCACGAGGGCGGTCGTGGGCTCGTACGCGAGCGCCTCCGTGACGCTCGCCACGACGGGTACCCCGTCGAGGCTCTCCCCCGGGCGCTCCGAGTCGACGACGGCGACCACCGGGTCGGCGCCGTAGCGCATCACCCCGCGTGCGGTCTTCCCGTAGTGCGGATCGGCCGAGTAGCCCTCAGCCAGTACGAGATAACGCTTCATGCACTCCCAGGCCGGGTTGCTCGGACGGGACCTGGACGCCGTCGACGAGCTCGACCCCCGTCCATGGGTCGTCTCCGAGCAGGAGGTTGCCGTCGAGGTCGACGTGGTCGCAGAGGCTCGCCATCTGCGCCGCGGCCGCGATCCCGACGCTCGACTCGACCATGCAGCCGAGCATGACGCCGAGCTCGAGTGCCTTGGCTGCGTACGCCATCCGCACGGCCTCCCGGATACCACCGCTCTTCGCCAGCTTGATGTTGATCCCGTGCCCGCGCTCCGCGCAGCCATGGACATCACCCAACGTGTGGCAATCCTCGTCGAGATAGATCGGGAGGGGAGATTTCTCCTTCAGCTCGGCGCCTCCCGGGTGCCCAGCGGGAAGAGGCTGCTCGACGTACTGGAGGCCGAGCGCCGCAAGCGCCTGAACGTTCTCGAGCGCCTCGTCGAGCTCCCAGGCCTCGTTCACGTCCACCTGGAGCGGAAGCCCGGTGACTCCACGCACGGCGCGCACCCGCTCGACGTCGAGGCCATCCCCCGCGCCGAGCTTGAGCTTGAGGCGCTTGAACCGATCCCCTACCCGTTCCGTGCGGCGCGCCATATCGTCCGGATCGCCGAGCCAGATCGTCCATGAGGTCGGAGGGCCTTCCCGGCGGAGACCGAGCAGACGCCAGAGCGGAACGCCGGCGATCTTCCCGCAGAGATCGTGCAGCCCCATGTCCACGGCGGCCCTCGCCGCATGCTCGCCGGGAAGCGATGCAAGGCGCCCCTCGATCTCGTCGAGCGCGAAGGGATCGTCGCCCAGGAGCGGCTCCGCATCCCCCAGAAAGGCCGTTGCGGACTCGACGCTCTCGCCGTAGTGCTCCTGGGGCGAGGCCTCCCCGTGTCCGACGAGCCCCTCGTGCTCGATCTCGACGAAGACGGAGTCCACGGTCTCGTCGGTCGAGCGGGAGATGGAGAACGGCTCGCGCAGCGCAAGGGTCGCCGACCGGTGGGTCAATCTCATGCGGGGTACACTAAGCCCCCACGCGCCTGTAGCTCAGGGGATAGAGCGTGCGCCTCCGGAGCGCAAGGTCGCAGGTTCGATTCCTGCCAGGCGCATTTCGCCCTCCCGGGAGGCTGTTGAACCCGACGCCGGAAAGTGGCACCATCGACTCACACCTGGGAGGGGAAAGGGAGGGACGATGAGGCTGCGTCGGCTGGTCATGTTCGCGTTGGCGGGAGTTGCAGTGCTTGCCGGCGCCGCCGGGTCGGGGGCGAGCGGGCCGGAGCTCTGCTCAGCGAGTGGGCCCCGCGTATGTGTGGACGTGACCGACACGCCTGACCCCGCCGCGCCTTCCAAGGCTGGATCCCCGACCTACGTCGACTATGTCGGCACGATCACGAACCGGGACAACCAGACGGCGACGCACGTCGCAGCCCAGGTGGAGGTCTCGGGCGGGCTCACCCTGTTCGCGGCGACCACGAGCCGGGGCTCGTGCACCACCGCGGGGAACGTCGCGACCTGCGACATCGGCAGGATGGCCACCGGGGCCACCACGACTCTCGAGATCGTCGCCCAGACACCGACGACGGAGGGGACCGTCAGCGCGAAATACACGGTCACCTTCGACGAACACACGAATGACAACGGGAGCAAGGACCCGAAGCAGGACACCGTGGAGAAGACGGAGCAGACGACCGTCGATGCCGTCAACGGCAGCGCCGCATCGTTCGTGCCGAAGGGACAGAACGTCGAGCTCTCGACCGACTCGACCGGCACCGGGATCGCGACCGCAAGCGATCCGCTGATCGGCAACGTCAAGATCACCTCCCCGTCCAGGTCGTTGACCGCGTTTCTCGAGGAGGTCTCGGCCTCGGTGATCTGTCCGACCGGAGTCATCTGCCGAGGCGGCGGCTGGCTTCATGCCACCGTTCCGGGCACGTTCGACCCACCGCTGGTCTTCCCACTGCGGTGGGACGAAACGGTCGTGCCCAACGGCATGACCGTGAAGAAGTTCGCCATCCTCACCACCGAGTGTCTGGACGGCTGCACCATCCAGGTGGTGTCGAACAAGTGCAAGTCCGCGACCCCCGCTTTTTCCGAGTTGCCCTGTGTCTGGGACGTGCACGAACTTGCAGATGGCGACTGGATCGCGTCGCTCATCTCCAGCCACAACGGCTACATGAAGTGAGCCGGGGTGGCCGAGGCTCGAACGCTTTCGGCGCCGGCGAGATTTCCCTTCAGCTCATAGAGGCCCAGCGCGTCGTCCAGCACCCGGTCGGCGTCCTTGTCGCGCCCGGCGCACCGTAGGATCTCGGCGAGATCGACGAGCGTCTCCGTCTGTGCCGACACTGCGTCGGTCGATGTGAGCAGGTCGACCGCCTCTCTGACCAGGGCGAGCGCATCGTCGCAGTTCCCCCTGTGGGCCATCACTTTCGCCTGGACGGTTCGCCAGAGCATCTGTGATGCGATGTCGTCGGCATCGGCAAGCTGCTGCGCCTGAAGGCTCATCTGCTCGGCTTCGTCGGGCCGTCCTTGCTGATAGAGCACGCGGGCCAGCTCGCCGGCGACGGTCGAGAGGAAATACCGCTCCCCGAGCTCGCTCAGCGACTCGTAATCCCGGCGAAGCTGACTCTCGGCCGCCGCCAAGTCGCCGGCAAGTCGCTCGACCCACGCGGTCTCGAGCGACATCGAAGCTCCGGAGACGGTCGAGCCCAGATCGGCGATCAAAGCCTGCGATTCCGTGGCGAGGCGCCGTGCGCGGTCGAAGTCGCCACGCATCGCGAGAAGCACCGCCAATGCCCCGGTGACGATGCCCTGGGTGCGTCGATCGCCTTGGGCTTCAGCTGCGAGCTCCTCGGAACGCTGTATCGCCTCGGGCACCGGCGTCGGGCCATGGAGGGCAGCCATCGCATAGTGGACTGCGGCCAGCCGCAGCTGGCGTGCGTCGCTCGCGCGCCGCGCATGCTCCATCGCACGCTCTGCGGCTCTGGTCGCGAGCCCGTAGCGACCGGATGTCCCGTGTGCCCACGCGAGCAAGCGCCAGATGGTGGCGAGCATGGCGGCGTCGTCCTCGCCGTGAGATTGCTCGAGCATTCTGGACGCCTCCTCGACGAGCCGCTCGCTCCACCGTTCCGCCGAGCCGGCCTGGGCTTTCAGCCGCAAGAGAAGCAGCTCGGCGAGCGCAGAGACCAGCCCGCCCTCCTCCCGGTGTGCGTCGATCGCCTCTTCGAGGAAGAGCTCAGCCCAGGGAAACTCTCCGACCTCGAGGAGCGCCTCGCCGAGATCCGGGATGAGCTCCAGCCTGGAAGGATCGCGCTCGGGCAGCACCATAGCGGCACGGCGCAGGAGGTTTGCCGCGGCCGGCATGTCGCCGCGGACGAATGCCCGGCGCCCCGCGGACGAGAGCCGTTCGGCCGCGCGGCGGCCGAGCCCCTGCCCGTGCTCGTCGAGCGGGCCGAGGTCGGCCAGGTTCGAATGTGCCTGCTCGAGGTGGTAGCCGAGGATCTCCTCGAACTCGATCGCGCGGTCGCGGTCCTTGTTCACCCGGTCGGCCCAGCCGACGAAGCGCTCGTGCAGCGTCGCCCGCGTACGCTTGAGCATCCCTTGGTAGGCGGCCTCACGAACGAGGACGTGAGCGAAGCGGTAGTGGGCGCCGGCACCGATCGACTCGATGCCGGTCTGGACGAGGTGCTTGCGACAGAGGGCCTGGATGATCTTCTCGAGCTGGGCGGCCACGTCGTCCGAGACGAGCTCGCGCAGAGCATCTTCCGGGAAGACGAGGCCCGCCACCGAGGCGGCCTCGATCACTGCGCGCTCCTCGGGCCCCAGCAAGTCGAGGCGCGCCGCGAGCAGCGCCTGGATCGTCGGCGGTACCGCGATCTCGTCGGCCTTGCCGACCGCCACCCAGCGGCCATCCTCGAAGAGCAGAGCTCCTTCGTCCACCATCATCGAGAGCATCTGCTCGACGAAGAGCGGATTGCCCTCGGCGGCCTCGACGATGCGAGCACGAACCTCCGCATCGAGGCCGGCGTCACCGAGAAGGTTCTCCGCCACCCGCGCGGCATCGTCCGCAGAAAGGGGCTCGAGCGACACGATGCGTGCTGCGGGCAGGTCCTCCCAGCCGGGCCGGATGTCGAGCAGCTCGTGGCGAGCCAGGCACACCAGCACGATCGGGCGCTCGGAGGAGCTGAGGACGTGCTCGATGAGGTCGAGCATCGTCGACTCCGCCCAGTGGATGTCCTCGATGACGACGACGAGCGGCCTGAGGGCCGCCATCGTCTCGAGCAGGTTTCGCACCGCCCAGAAGGTCTCTTCAACGGGGAACTCCTCGGCGGAAAGGCCGACTGCGGCGGCGACGCGCCGCGCAACGGCGTCGTCCTTCGCGAGAGCGCCGATCTTCGCGCGCGCCATCTCCGGCGGATCCTCCTCGAGGATGCCGGACGCGTTTCGGACGATCTCCAGGACGGGCCAGAAGGTGATGCCGCGACCGTGCGAGAGGCAGCGTCCTCGAACGACGGCGGCCGCCCGATCGACCTGCGCCATGAGCTCCTCGGCCAGACGAGACTTGCCCATGCCCGGACTGCCGAAAATCGTCGCGAGCCTGCAGCGGCCGGCCGAGACCGCGTCCGAGAAGGCCGCGAGCAGGAGCCCGAGCTCGTGCTCCCTTCCGACGAGCGGGCCGTGCTCGCTCGCGACCCGTGACTCGGTCTTCGCGGGACCGAGGAGCCGGTAGGCGGGAACACGCTCGGCCTTGCCCTTGAGCTCGAGTGGCTCGACGGGCTCGACATCGACGGCGTCGCGGACGAGGCGATACGTCAGATCTCCGAGAAGCACCTCGCCGGGCGCGGCGGCCTGCTCGAGGCGAGCGGCGACGTTGACCGTGTCCCCGGTGACGAGCCGCTGGCCCGCGGTCACGTCGCCGGCGACGACCTCACCGGTGTTGACGCCGGTCCGGTTCGCGAGCCTCACTCCCCAGCCGCGCTCGAGCTCTTCGTTCAGGTTCTCGAGGGCGGCCTTCATCTCGGCCGCCGCGGTCACCGCGCGAAGGGCATCGTCCTCGCGGAGCCTCGGCAGCCCGAAAACCGCCATGATCGCGTCACCGATGAATTTCTCGACGGCTCCACCGTGGAGCTCGAGGACCGTCTGCATGGCTTCGAAGTACCGCTGCAGGATCTCCCGCAGCGTCTCCGAGTCCATCGACTCGCCGAGGCTCGTGGAGCCGACGAGATCGCTGAAGACGACGGTGACGGTCTTGCGCACCTCCTGCGCGGCCTGGGCCGCAGCGAAGGGGGTCCCGCAGAACCCGCAAAGACGAAAGCGATCCGGGTTTTCCTCGCCACAATTGGCGCAGATCTTCACCGTTTGAGTGTACTCCCGTAGGGAAGCGGCACTGCCCGCGGGAGCCCGGGATTTGCAGGCAGAACGAGGGGTTCGGAGTACAATCTCGTACTCCGGGCATGCAACTCGACGATCCCCTCAGTACCGATGGCACGGCCGACTCTGCCCCGCATCAGGCGTGGACGGGCCCGCGGCGAAGCGGGTCCTCTCGTCGAGCGGACCGAGCCTCGGATCGCCGAGCTCTCCGCTAACGGCCTCACCTGGATCCACATCAACGAGCCGGGGCCGCTCGAGGCAGCCGTCCTCGCCGAGCGCTTCGGCTTCCACGAGCTCGACATCGAGGACGTCCTCTCGAAGCGCCAGCGCCCGAAGATCGACGAGTACCCGGACTACCTCTTCATCGTCCTCCACTTCCCGATCTACGACAAGACGGTCCAGCGGCTGAACGCCGCCGAGCTCGACGTCTTCCTCGGGCAGGACTTCCTCATCACGCTCGCCAACGTCGAGCTCCTGCCGGTCACCTATCTCTTCAGGCGGTGCGAAGAGGACGCGGAGCTTCGCGAGGAGCTCTTCTCGAAGGCCTCGGGCTTCCTGCTCTACCACGTCCTCGACGACCTCTTCGACTACTGCTTCCCGATCCTCGACAAGGTCGGGCACAAGCTGGACGCGATCGAGGACCAGCTCGAGGAGCGGCGCAGCGAGGAGATCGTCCGCGACATCTCCGACGCGAAGCAGGAGATCATCGCCTATCGGAAGATCATCAAGCCCGAGCGCGCGACGCTGCGGCTGCTCGAGCGCCACACGCAACGCTTCCTCCCGCATGACCTCGAGCTCTATTTCGACGACATCGTCGACGCCGCCGAGCGGATCTGGGACCTCCTCGACAACTACAAGGAGGTCGTCGAGGCGCTCGAGGACACGAACGAATCGATCATCTCGCACCGCCAGCAGTACCGCCTCCAGCTCCTGACCGTCGTCTCGGTCATCCTCCTCCCGCTCACGCTGATCGCGAGCATCTTCGGGATGAACAATCACGTCCCGGGTGAGAACGGCACGGCGGGGTTCTGGATCGTGATCGGCCTGATGGTCGTGCTCGGCGTCGCACTCCTCGGCGTTTTCCGCTGGCGCCGCTGGTTGTGAGCCGGGCGTGAAGCAGCTCTGGGCTCCCTGGCGCCTGGAGTACATCCAGCAGGCGGACGAGCAGGACGGCTGCGTGTTCTGCCGCGCCCTCGAAGCCGACGACGAAGCGGGCCTCGTCGTCCACCGGGGCGAGCGAGCCTTCGTCCTCTTGAACAAGTACCCGTACGCGTCGGGCCACCTGATGGTCGCGCCCATGCGGCATGAAGGGGACTTCGGCGGGCTCGACCGCGACGAGGCGACGGAGGTGCACCAGCTTGCTTCGGCGGCGCTCGGCGCACTCACCGAGGCGATGAGCCCGCACGGCTTCAACCTCGGCTGGAACCTCGGGCGGATCGCCGGCGCCGGCGTCGTCGACCACGTCCACATGCACGTCGTTCCACGCTGGGCCGGCGACACGAACTTCATGCCCGTCCTGGCGGATCTGAAGGTTCTTCCGGAGGCGCTCGAAGACACCCGCCGTAAGATCGCGGCTGCATGGCCCTAGACCCGAAGGTCTTCAAGGCATACGACGTGCGCGGGCTCTACCCGTCCGAGCTGGACGAGGCCGGCGCCTATGCCGTTGGGCGAGCCTACGTCGAGCAGTTCGAGCCCCGGAAGATCGCGGTCGGCCGGGACATGCGGGTTTCCTCCCCCTCCATGGCGCAGGCGGTCATCCGAGGAGCCTCAGACGCGGGTTCTCAGGTTGTCGACGTCGGGATGATCGGGACGGAGATGCTCTACTTCGGCGTCGGGGAGCTCGACGCAGACGGGGGGGTCATGGTCACCGCCTCCCACAATCCCAAGGAGTACACCGGGATGAAGATCGTCCGGCGGGGCGCGCTACCGGTCGGCGGCGACTCGGGCCTCCTCGACATCCGCGACCGCGCCGTTGGCCTTTCGGGCCATGACCGGGGTCAGACCCCGGCCGTGGCCGAAACGGTCGACATCTACCCCGCCTTCGTCGAGCGCGTCCTCTCCTTCATCGACATCGAACAGGTCAAGCCGCTCCGGGTGGTGATCGATGCGGGGAACGGCATGGCGGGCGCGATGCTGCCGCCGATCCTCGAGCGCCTCCCGGTCGAGGCGGTGCGGTGCTTCTTCGAGCCGGACGGGAGCTTCCCGAACCACGAGCCCAACCCGCTCCTGCCCGAGAACCGGGAGTTCGTCATGTCCAAGGTCCGCGAGGAGCAAGCCGACCTGGGCATCGCGTTCGACGGGGACGCCGACCGCTGCTTCTTCGTCGACGAGACCGGCGAGTTCGTCCCGGGCGACTTCGCCACCGCCCTCCTCGCCGAGTCCATGCTCGAGAAGGAGCCGGGCGCGAAGATCATCTACGACGTGCGCGCCAGCTGGGCGGTGCCCGATGTGGTCGAGCGACACGGAGGTGAATCGCTCGTCAACCGGGTTGGGCACGCCTTCATCAAGGAGCGGATGCGCAAGGAAGGCGCGCTCTTCGGCGGCGAGGTCTCTGGCCACTACTACTTCCGCGACTTCAACCAGGCCGACTCCGGCACGATCCCGGCGCTCCTCATGCTCGAGCTCGTCTCGAAGCGCGGCGAGCCGCTCTCCGAGATCCTCCGCCCCTTCACCGAGCGCTACTTCATCACGGGCGAGTTGAACACGCCCGTGCCGGACGTGGCCCTCAAGCTGCAGGAGCTGAAGGAGCACTTCGCCGACGAGGGCGAGGTCTCGCACCTGGACGGGATCTCCGTGACCGCCGAGGACTGGCACATGAACGTCCGCCCGTCGAACACCGAGCCCCTGCTGCGGCTCAACCTCGAAGCGCTTGCGCCGGACCTGATGGAGCGCAAGCGCGACGAGGCCCTCGCCGTGATTCGCGGCGAGGGCCCCATCAGCTGAGGTCGGCTAGTTGAGGAGGTAGTGCATCGCCCGACCCATGATGTCGTTGCGGGTCGCGGCGTCGGTGATCCCCTCGAACCCGAAGCCCATGTAGAGGCTGTCGGGCGTCGCGATGACGGCTCCCTCGGGGAAGCCCGTCGCGTCGGTCACGATCCACGTGTTCGTGTTCGGAGCGCTCCCGGCCGGAGCGGGCGGAGTCGCCCAGCCGTCGTCACCGCTCTCGAAGCTCGTGGAGCCTTCCCCGGTCGAGACCACGATGTCGTCGACGAAGACGCCCAGGCCCTGTGTGGCCCAGTCGCTCACGTACGTGATCGAGACCTCGATCTGCTTCCCGGCGAATGCCGAGAAGTCGACCTGCCAGTTCTGCCAACCGGCGGAGTTTCCGTTCGAGGCATTCCCCACCCCGGTCGTCCCGTGGGGTTCGCAGTCGTCCCCGACGATCGTCTGGTAATGGTCCATGAACGGGTGGATCGTCCGCCAGCCGCCGGGCCCGTTCTCGGGCTTGCAGCTCTCGCCGGTCGACTGGGTCGTGTGCCCGTTCACATCCGGAAGCGTCGTCCAGTCGTCCTGCCCCACGGTGTGGGCCTCGACGAAGAGCATGTCCCAGTCGGTCTCGGTGTTGTACGACGTCCAGAACGACATCGTCGCGCCGCCTGCCGGCACGTCGATGGTGTGGGTCAGCCGCTTGAACGTCTGGTCGGCGATCTGCGAGTAGGCGTACTTCGCACCGGTATGCGGATCGAAGGGCCCGCCCGGGCGGTCGTACTTGGCCGCCACCCAGCTCTCGAACTGCGGATACGTCGCGGGATCGAGTATCCCGCTCGTCGCGATGAACGACGCGTCTTCGCCGACCTGGTTCATTGCGCTGTCGGCCCCTTTGAAGGACATCGACGCTCCGGTCAACGGCGTGTTGATGCCGACGACGTCGAGGTTGTTGCCGTCGTCGTCGAAGCCGGCGGCCTCGTTGCTCAGGAACGCGCCGAGCCAGTACTCGACGACGTCTCCCTGGTGGTCGCTCGAGGGCGACCCGTAGAGGACGAGACAGCGAGCCAGCGTCGGCGACCCGGGCGTCGAGCAGCGTGCGTTCGCCTCCGTCGGGCCGTGCGCGCCCGTGAAGCCGCGAAGGAGGCGCACC
>JBKPRJ010000089.1:0-8340 GCA_046734455.1 Actinomycetota bacterium
AGAGCGACCGGGGCGCGGCCCCGGTCGAGCTCCTTCACGTAGATGCGCGCGTAGTCGCGACCCTGGATCGCGCTCACGACGACCCCGGAGCGGGCGGCGTCGAGGAAGGCGAGAGACGCGGACTGGTGACCTCCCGCGTCCTCGTAGGCGTCGTAGCGCACGATCGAGGTGTGCGATAGGCAGCCGTCGACGCGCTTGTCGATGCGGGAGAGGCCGGCGGCGACCTCGTCCACCGCGCGATGCAAGTCGTCGATCCGTGCCTGCAGCGAGACGGCGAAGTCGACCAGGTCGTCGGTGCCGCGGCCGATCATCACCTTCTGTGCGCGGCGCACCTGCCGGAGCTGCACGAAGAAGGCGATCGCGAGGCCGAGCGCCGCGACCGAAACGGCGGCCGCGCCGATTGCGATCCAGGCAGCGGCGGAGAGACCAGACATCGTTTATCCGATGCTAAAGATGACTGGGTATTCGTAGCTGTTGTTCGCCGTGTTCGACTCACCCGAGACGGGCTCCACGTTCACCTTGAGCTTGACGGGGGCCCCGAACGTCGGCGGCGGCAGGTCGGAGAAGATGACGGTCTTCGTCTCGCCCGGGCTGATCACGCTGATCGTCTTCTCCTCTCGGATCACCGGCTGCTGCTGAATGGTCAGCGTGACGACGACCTGCGTCTCCTGGCTGTCTCCCGAGTTCTTCACGTTCACCTGGAAGGAGAGATTGTCGGTGACCTGAATCGTGTTGTCCTCGGTGGTCGAGAGGCGTTGGTTCCCGGGCTGGGCGACCACCGACGTGATCTGGTTGCCGTGCAGCCCGCCCGACTGCGGGCTCTGCGTGAGCCGGTCGACCGTCTGTTTCCAGAAGGTCGGGCTGCCGAAGTCCGGGTTCGTCACGAAGACGGAGTCCGGAACCGGCACGCCGGTGACGCCCTCCTTGCGCATCACGGACGCGGAGCCCTGCTGGAAGAGATCCTGGTAGACGACGTCGCTCGCGATGAGGCGCTGGGCCTGGGTCGCAAGACGCTGCCCCGAGACCGAGGTGCTCGGCGTTCCCTGCACCGCCCCGAAGGCGGCCGCGAGCCCGGTTAGCCCGTTGACCCGGAACTGCATCGCCTCGACGAGGCTCTGCTGCTCCTCACGCAGCGGCCCGGGCGCATCGAGCGCGCTCGCGTTCGCGACGATCTGCGCCTGCTGCTGGCGAAGACCTTCGAGCCGATCCCGAAGCTCGGCGAGCTTGATGCCGGGCGTCGTCAGGGTCTCGTCCAACTGCTTGCCGATCTGCGCGGACTCGGAAGCGGGGCCGTTCACGGCCTCCATGTAGTCCTGATACTTCGCCTTCTTCTGGTTCCCGCGGCAGTTGTTGACGACGAGCACGAGGACGACGGCGAGCAGGATCGCGCCCGCGATGAGCAGCGCCAGCCGCATGAAGGAGGGCGACGGCCCTCCGGGCGGGCGCGTCGGCATCTTCCGGCGCCTGCGCGGGGGCGCACCCTCGCGCTCGCCCTCGACAGTCGGAGACTCGTCGAAGAAGTCGAACTCGATGTCTGATTGGGGATCGGGGCGCTCGCGCTCGACCATGACCGCGACATGGGGGCCGAAGAACGCCGGAGTCTAGCACCGTGCCCGGAGATTGCAGGAGTTTGCAGCCGAAAAGCCAAGGTGCTGGGGCCGTGGAGCACGCCGTCGCCCTCCACCACGATCACCTCGTCCTCGGGCGATTCCGACCCCTGCGGCCGCTCGGCAGCGGAGGTTCGGGGTCGGTCTGGCTCGTGAGGGACGAACGGTCCGCACGCGATGTCGCGCTCAAGGTCGTCCCCCGAGAAGGCAAGGCCGGGTCGCGGGCCGAGCGGGAGGTGGAGGCCGCGGCCCGGCTTCGCCACCCGCGCTGTCTCCGCGCGCTCGCGCTCGAGCGCGACGAGGCTCACGTCTACGTCGCGTACGAGTACGTGCCGGGCAAGACCCTTCGGCAATGCCTGCGCAGTGGCGAGCTGGACGACGCCGCCTCGGTCGAGGTCGGCGCCCAGGTCCTGGACGCCCTCGCCCATGCACACTCGAAGCGCATCCTGCACCGAGACGTGAAGCCGGGCAACGTCATGGTCGAGGACAGCGAGGAGCTCTCTGTCCGCCTCCTCGACTTCGGCCTCGCTCAGCTCGAGGAGGCCGAGACGCTCACCGCCGCCGGCGACGTGCCCGGGACACTCGCCTACATCGCCCCCGAACGTCTCGCCGGCCGCGAGGCCAACGGCGCCGCTGATGTCTGGTCCGTCGGCGTCCTCCTCTGGGAGTCGCTCGCCGGCCGGCACCCGTTTTCCTCCTTCTCGCCGCTCGAGACCGCCAAGCGCGTGCAGGACGGTGCGCCGCCGCTCGCGTCGCTCCGTCCCGATCTTCCCCGCGCGCTGACCGCAACGGTCGACCGGATGCTCGATCCCGAGGCGGCGCGAAGGCCGAGCGCGAAAGCCGCCGCGGCGCGGCTGCGAATCGCCTGGGAGGAGGTCGGCGAGCGGCCGCGCGCGGTCACGTCGCGGACCACGCTCGCCGAGCGTGCCGGTCACGCGGGCCTCTCCGCGCTCTTCGCCGGTGTGACGACCTGGCTACTCCCCTTCTTCCCGGCCGGCTGGCCGGTCCTGCTCGCGGCGCTCGTCGCGTTCGCCGCGCTCCTCAGCCCGACCGCGGGCCTCGCACTCGCACTGGCCATCCCAGTCCTCCCGCTCGGAAACGTCTCACTCGGGTTGGCCGTCGTGTACTCGGCGATCGCCGCCGTATGGCTCGCCCTCTTCTGGCGCGACCCGCGCTCGAGCTTCCTCTTCCTGATCGGGCCGCCGCTCGCGGCCTTCCAGGCTCTCCCGCTCGCCACGATCGCCTTCTCGGATGCGAGAGGCCTGATCCGGCGCGGCGCCCTCACCGCCGCGGCCGCGTTCGCCGCGGCGACCGTTGCCGGCATCCGCAACGGGGAGTCGCTCGACCTGCACGCGACGTCGTCTCCGGGGGAAGCCTTCGGCGCTCTGACGTCGTACCTCGCGGGGAGCCCGGAGATCTGGATCGGCGCCGTCGTCTTGATCGCGGCAACCCTCGCCGCACCGTTCGCCCGGAGCCGAGGGCTCTGGGGAATCGCCGCCTGGGGCTCGGGATTCCTCGCTGCGGCGCTCGTGGCGACAGGCGGCGCGGTGAGCCCGTTTCCGCTCGTGCTCTGGGTCTGGCTCGCGGCCGCGGTCCTCGCCGTGCCGCTGCTCCGCGCGCGTTAGAGACGCCGCTCAGGGCAAAATGCCCTCCATGAGCGTTCTGCGGAGCATCGAGCACCGCCTCGAATCACTCGTGGAGGGGGTCTTCGGGCGCGCCTTCCGGACGCACGTCCAGCCGGTCGAGCTCGCCCGGAAGCTCGCCAAGGAGATGGACGAGCACAAGACCGTGTCGATCTCACGCGTCTACGTGCCGAACGAATACGTCCTCTACCTGGCCCCGAACGACCGTAAGCAGTTCTCCTCGTACGAGGCCTCGCTCCTCACCGAGCTCGGCGACTACCTCTCGGAGCATGCGCGGCGAGAGGGCTACTCGCTCCTCTCGACGCCGAAGGTGACGATGGAGGAAGACGCGGACCTGGCCATGGGCGAGTTCGGGATCGCGACGCGGCTGGTGCAGCCGCCGCGCGGAGAGCAGGGAGCCGCCCCGCCGGTCCCGGCTCCGGGAGCGATCCCCGGCGGAACGAAGGTCTTCACACCGCCTCCCTCCGCAACCGCAGCGGTGTCCGCCGAAGAAGCCGAGGAGCTCGGACTCGCGCACGAGTCGCGCGCGCGGCTCAAGGTCGGTGGGAAGCCCTACGACCTCTCCCGCGACGTGGTCGTCCTCGGCCGCTCGCGCGAGTGCGACATCACCCTCGACGACGCCAACGTGTCGCGCAGGCATGCGGAGGTCAGACGCCAGAACGGAAACTGGTTCATCGTCGACCTGGGCTCCACGAACGGGATCGAAGTGAACGGCAAGCGCACGGACCGCGCCAAGCTCGAGCACGAGGACCGGATTCTGCTCGGCAAGACCGAAGTGACGTTCGAGAGGTCATGAACGTCGAGCCCGTCCTGCTGGCCCTGCAAGCGGCCTTCCTCATCCTGCTCTACGTCTTCATCTGGCGCGTCGTGCGCTCGGCGGGCCGGGACATGCAGGTCGCCCCGCAGGAGAGCTTCATCCTTGCGCCGTCGCAGCTCGCGGCGGAGCACCAGGTCTCGGACCCCGGGCGGCTCGTCGTGGAGCGGAGCAAGGCGATCGAAGCCGGGAAAACCTTCGACGCGGGCCCGGTGCCCGTGACCATCGGGCGCAGCAGCGAGAACACGATCACCCTCGACGGGGACGAGTTCGCATCGGGACACCACGCGCGGATCGAATCTCAGCGCGACGGGGTATGGATTCTTGATCTGGGCTCGACGAACGGCACCTTCGTGAACGGGGAGCGCGTCGACGGCAGGCGGCAGCTCCATCGCGGCGATCTCGTCCAGATCGGCGACACGGAGCTCAGATTCGAACGATGAAGGTCATCGACACAGCAGGCTTCACCGATCCGGGCCGCAAGCGGCGGCGGAACGAGGACTCCTACCTCATCGAGCCACCGCTCTTCGCCGTCGCGGACGGCATGGGCGGCGCGCAGGCCGGCGAGGTCGCCTCGCGCCTGGCCGCAGCGGCGTTCCGTGAGTTCCACGACGCCGACGGACTCGATCCCGAGGAGCGGCTCGTGGCCATCATCCAGGAGGCGAACCGGCGGATCTACGAGCGCGCGGCGGACGACTCGGAGGTCTCGGGGATGGGGACGACCATCACCGCCGCGCTCGTCGGCGACAGCGGTCTCGCCATCGGCCACGTGGGCGACTCGCGCGCCTACCGGCTGCGCGGCCGCCGCTTCGAGCAGCTGACCGACGACCACTCCCTCGTCGCGGACCTCGTCCGGAGCGGGCGGCTGACGCCGGAGGAGGCCGACGTCCACCCGCAGCGCTCGGTGATCACGCGCGCGCTCGGAACCGACCCGCAGGTCGACGTCGACACGTTCACCGTTCCCGTCGAGAGCGACGATCTCTTCCTCCTCTGCTCGGACGGCCTCACGACCATGGTCGACGACGAGGAGATCCGCGACCTCGTGACGCGCGCGAAGGACCTCGAACAGGCGGGGAAGGGGCTCGTCAAGGCGGCGAACAAGGCCGGCGGCGAGGACAACGTGACCGTCGTCCTCTTCCGCGTCTCGGACGGCGCCGCGGAGCTCGAGGAAACCGCAGTCGTCTCGGGGAACGGCCGTGCGCAGGACGAGGACCTCGAGGACACGCTCACCGGCCTGGACGCTCCCACGATGGCCGCACCGGCGGCGACCGCGGTCGCGCAGCGTGCGGAGTGGGGCCCGGCGCTGGACGACGACGAACGGGCCCGGCCACAGCCCGCAGTCCGAGAGGAGCGAGGATGGGGCCGCCGAGCCGTGCTCGCCGCGCTCGCGCTCGCCTTTGTCGCCGTGCTCTTCGCGGCCGCGTTCTGGGCCCTCACCCGCGCGAACTTCATCGGCGTGGACGAGGACGGGAACGTGGCCGTCTACCAGGGCGTGCCCTGGGACCTGGGCGGCGGCGTGCACCTCTACCGCGCGAAGTACGTCAGCCAGCTCCAGGCCGTGCAGCTCACGCCCTCCGAGCGCGCGACCCTTCTCGATCACAAGCTGACCTCGTACGACTCGGCCCGCGACAGGCTCGCCCCCTACGAGCAGGAGGCGTCTCCGTAGTTTGACCCTGCGGAACCGCGAGCTCGTCAATCTCCTGCTCGTCGGCCTCCTGACGGCTGCGGGCTTCACGGCCGTCTACATCGCCCGGTCGGACGTCGTCTCGGCCGCGTCGCTCTCGTACGCGGCGTTCTTCCTCGCCCTCTTCGTCGCGGCGCACGTCATCCTCCGCTTCGCCCTCCCGAACGCCGACCCGTTCCTGCTCCCGCTCGGCGGGCTCCTCACCGCGGTCGGGCTGACGCTCATCTACCGGATCGACCCCAATCTCGCTCTGCGGCAAGGGCTCTGGGTCGTCGTCGGCCTCGCCGCCTTCGCGCTCCTCGTGGTCTTCGTGCGGGATTACCGGACGCTCGACCGCTACAAGTACGTCCTCGGCCTGACCGCGATCTTCCTGCTCGCGCTGCCCGCGGTGCCCGGCCTCGGGCGCACGATCAACGGCGCGAACCTCTGGGTCGGCTTCGGAGGGCTCGTGTTCCAGCCAGGCGAGTTCGCGAAGGTCCTGCTCGTCATCTTCCTCGCGGGCTACCTGCGGGACAACCGCGAGCTGCTCTCGATGGGGACGGGGCGCTTCGGGATGCCCTCGCTGAAGCACTTCGGCCCGCTGCTCGTCATCTGGGGAGGCGCGATGCTCGTTCTCTTCCAGACGAACGACCTCGGCGGCGGCCTCCTCTACTTCTCGATCTTCCTCGCAATGCTGTGGGTGGCGACCGCGCGCTGGCAGTACGTCGCGGTCGGTCTCGGGCTCTTCGCCGTGGGCGCGTATGCGCTCTACCACGTGACTCCGCACGTGCGTGAGCGCGTCTCGATCTGGCTCGACTGCAGCTGGGGCTTCTCACAGGCGTGCCCCGTTTACGACCAGGGGTACCAGCTCGCCCAGTCGATCTACGCCATCTCCGGCGGCGGCTTCTTCGGACAGGGGCTCGGCCGTGGGGTCCTCCTGACCGCCGAGGGGAACACGTACATCCCGTACCTGGAGACCGATTTCATCTACGCGGCGGTCGTCCAGGAGCTCGGTCTCGCCGGAGCAGCCGGGCTCGTCCTTCTCTACCTCGTCTTCTCCTACCGCGGCTTCAAGATCGCGCTGCAGGCTGCGGACGGATTCTCGAAGCTGCTCGCGGCCGGGTTGACGGCCGCCCTCGGCATCCAGGCCTTCATCATCATGGGCGGCGTGAGCGGCCTCATCCCGCTCACCGGCATCACGCTCCCCTTCGTCTCCTACGGAGGGTCGAGCATCGTGGCCAACTTCATCATCCTCGCCCTGCTCCTCATGATCTCCGACCGCGTGAACCGGGAGCACGCATGAACGCCCAAGTTCGCAGGCTCTTCTTCGTCCTCGTCGGGCTCTTCGTCGCGCTGATCGTCATGACGACGTACTGGCTCTGGAAGGCGCCGGACCTCGAGGCGCGCCAGGGCAACCCCCAGCTGATCGTCCAGCAGCTCACGATCGACCGGGGCTCGATCTTCGCCGCGGACGGGAAGACCGCCTTCGCGCGGAACCGGAGGGTGGAGAAGAAACAGCTCGGCCGCACCTGGTACATCCGCACGTATCCCAGCGGCGAGCTGGCGGCACGGCCGGTCGGCTACTCGACGATCGAGCGCTCGCGCACCGGGCTCGAGGAGTCCCTGAACGACTACCTGACGGGCTCGAACGCGAACCTCGACACGCTGTTCAACAACACGGTCGACAAGCTCCGGGGGATCACGCAGCGGGGCAACGACGTCATCACGACGATCGATGCGCAGGCCCAGAAGACCGCTCAGGACGCACTCGCCGGCCACTGCGGCGCCGCGGTCGCGCTGGACCCGAAGACCGGCGGGGTGCTCGTCTGGGCCTCGCAGCCGACCTACAACCCCAACCTCGTCGAGGGGCACTTCAACCAGATCCAGGCGAATGCGGCGGGAGCCCCCTGCGAGCCCGCTGCGCCGCTCCTCGACCGCGTCTCGCAGGGCCTCTTCATCCCGGGCTCGACGTTCAAGGTCGTCACCGCCGCCGCCGCGCTCGACTCCGGCAAGGTCACGCCCTCGACGACGTTCAACGACCCCGGGTACTGCATCGAGTACGGGAAGAAGGTCTTCAACTTCGCCGACCAGAGCGGGCCGGAGGTCTTCGGGACCGTCACCTTCGCGGAAGCGCTCGAGAATTCCATCAACGCCGTCTTCTGCGATGTCGGCAAGAAGCTGGGCGCGCGTGCCGTGCTCGACCAGGCGAAGAAGTTCGGCTTCTACGAGAAGCCGCCGGTCGAGCTCCCCTCCGACGAGATCTCGGTCAGCGGCCTTTACCGAAACGGCCGGCTCTACGACCCGAGCGACCCGAACGCCGTCGACCCGGGCCGCCTTGCCTTCGGCCAGGAGCGGCTGCAGGTCACGCCGCTCCAGATGGCACTCGTGGCCGCGGCTGTCGCAAACGACGGGACGATCATGGAGCCGACGCTCGTAGACCGCATCGTCGATCCCGACGGGAAGGTGATCCAGAGGACCGACCCGGACACCTGGAAGGAGGCCATGAAGCCGCAGACGGCAGCCGAGCTGACCGCCATGATGACCGCGGTGGTTCAGGGTGGGACCGGTGTAGCGGCCCAGATTCCCGGCATCCAGGTCGCCGGCAAGACCGGG
>JBKPRJ010000090.1:0-35026 GCA_046734455.1 Actinomycetota bacterium
CTGTCCCTTCCGGACCGGTCCCGGGGTCTGACCCCGGGGCATGGCCGTTGTGGACACGCAGAGGCTTGCGCTGTTCGATGAAGGCCACGTGGCGCCAGGTGTTCGCGCCGAGCGTCGACGTGTTGTCGTAGGACTCGCCGGTCCAGAGGAGACCGTCCTCGGGAACGAGATTCCACTCCTTGCAGGCAACCTCGCAGGCTTTGCAGCCGATGCAGATGCTCGTGTCGGTGAAGAAGCCGACCCGCTCTTTGGCCTCCTCGGGCGCGTAGCCGAGCTCGGTCACGCTCATGCGCGCTCCTCGCCGTGCTCGATCTTCGGCAGCGCCTCCACGAACTCACGGAGCGCGAACCCCCGCGGCCGTCGGCCCGGGCGTATGTCACAGCTCGCCGCCTTGACCTCCTGGATGTGTACGTTCGGGTCGAGGACGATCGAGATGAGGTCGTTGGCCGAATCGCCTCGTGTCAGGCCCCTCGATCCCCAGTGCCAGGGAAGGCCGACCTGGTCGAGCACTCGGCCCTGCACCTCGATGGGCTTCATCCGCTCGGTGACCAGCACGCGCGCCTCGACCGCCGAGCGCGAGGTGAGAACGGTGGCCCAGCCTCCGTGATGAAGCCCGCGCTTCTCGGCCAGCTCCGGGCTCACCTCGACAAAAAGCGCAGGCTGCAGCTCCGACAGGTACGGGACGAAACGGCTCATCCCGCCCGCCGTGTGGTGCTCGGTCAGCCGGTACGTCGTGAGGACGAACGGGTATTCGTCGCTCCCCGGCTGGCCGTCGCTCGGGTTGTACGGGTTCTCCTCCCGCGGGAAACGCTGGCGCGCGGGGTTCGACCGCTGGCCGTAGAGCAGGTTGTCGAAGGGCGACTCGTGAGGCTCGTAGTGCGTCGGCATCGGGCCGTCCGTGAGCCCGTTGGGGACGAAGAGCCAGCCGCGGCCGTCGGCCTGCATGATGAACGGATGCGTGCCCGAGATCGCGTCCTCGGCGGTCGCGCCGTCGGGCGGGACGTAGTCGGGCCGCTTCGTCTTCTCGAAGTCGGGCGTGTCCTCGCCGGCCCACTCCCCTTTGGCCTCGTCCCAGTAGATGAACTTCTTGCGCTCGGACCAGGGCCGGCCCTCGGGGTCAGCCGAGGCGCGGTTGTAGAGGATTCGACGGTTGTTCGGCCAGGCCCAGCCCCACTCGGGCGCGACGTAGCTCTGCTCCCAGTGCGGCTTGCGTCGGGCGGGCTGGTTGACGCCCTCCGCGTAGGAGCCGCTGTAGATCCAGCACCCGCAGGTCGTCGACCCGTCTTCCTTGAGCTCCGGGTAGCCCGAGACGTACTCGTGCGTCTCCGTTTTGTAGCCGCTGACCTCGGCCAGCACTGACTCCGCGTCGGGCTCCTCGATGTCGCCGTGCGTCGTGTAGTGCCAGTTGAGCTTGAGGATGCCTTCGTCGCGGGGATGCACGGAACCCTCGAGCTTCTCGCGGATGATGCGTCCGAGGTGGTAGTAGAACCAGAGCTCGGAGCGGCAGTCCTCCTTTGGCTCGACGGCGGTCGAATGCCACTGGAGGAGCCGCTGCGTGTTCGTGAACGAGCCGTCCTTCTCCGTGTGCGCGGCCGCCGGCATGAAGAAGACCTCGGTAGGAATCTGGTCGGTGGCCAACTCCCCTGACTCGATCTCGGGCGCGTCGTACCAGAACGACGCCGACTCGATCTCGACGAAGTCGCGGACGACGAGCCAGTCGAGCTTCGCGAGCGCGAGCCGGTGCGCGCGCGAGTTCGCCGAGCCCACCGCGGGGTTCTCGCCGGCGATCATGTAGCCCTTCACCGTGCCGTCGAGCATCTGCAGGACGGTCCGGTAGACGGAGTCGTCCTTGTCGATCCGCGGGAGGAGCCCGAAGCCCCAGTCGTTCTCCGCGGTCGCGTTCGGCCCGTAGTAGGCCTTCATGAGGCTGACGAAGTAGGCCCTGATGTGGCCCCACCAGCCGCTCGGCGAGCAGTTCGCCGCGATGTAGCCGTCGAGGTCCTTGTAGGGCTTCGCGTGCGGCATCGGGAGGTAGCCGGGCAGCAGGTTGTAGAGCGTCGGGATGTCGGTGGAGCCCTGGATCGACGCGTGCCCGCGCAGCGCGACGATGCCGCCGCCGGGCCGCCCCATGTTCCCGAGCAGGAGCTGGATCACCGCCGCCGACCGGATGTACTGCACGCCGACGGTGTGCTGGGTCCAGCCGACGGAGTAGACGAAGGCGCCGGTCCGCTCGCGGCCCGAGTTGTCGCAGAGCTTCTCGGCGACGTCGAGGAAGTCGTCGACCGAGCAGCCGCAGATCTCGGCGACGGTCTCCGGCGTGTAGCGGCGGTAGTGCTTCTTGAGGAGCTGGAAGACGCAGCGCGGGTGCTCGAGGGTCTCGTCGGTCTCCGGCGGGTCGCCGTGGGTCAGCGGAGCGCCGGCCGCGCCGAGCGTCCGCTCGGCGCTGATCCCGGATTCACGCTGGCCGGCTGCCCCGTGGACCTCCATCCCTGCGTACTGCCACGTCTCGAGGTCGTACTGGTTCTTCTCCGCGTCCCAACCGGAGAAGAGGCCGTCGAGGTCCTCCGTGTCCTCGAAGTTCTCGTTCACGATCACAGGCGCGTTGGTGTAGTTGACGACGTAGTCGCGGAACCAGCGGTCGTTCTCGAGGATGTAGTTGACGATGCCGCCGAGGAACGCGATGTCAGCGCCCGCGCGTATGCGAACGTGCTTCGTCGCCATCGCGCTCGTGCGCGAGAAGCGCGGGTCGATGTGGATGACCTCGGCCCCCCGCTCGCGCGCTTCCATCACCCACTGGAAGCCGACCGGGTGGTTCTCGGCCATGTTCGACCCCATGATCAGAATGGAATCCGCGTTCTGGAGGTCCTGCTGGAAGTCGGTGGCGCCTCCGCGCCCGAACGACGTCCCCAGACTGGGGACGGTGGAGCTGTGTCATATGCGGGCCTGGTTCTCGACCTGGACGATTCCGAGCCCGACCATGAGCTTCTTGATCAGGTAGTTCTCCTCGTTGTCGAGCGTGGCGCCGCCGAGGTTCCCAATCCCCATCGTGCGGCGGAGGAGGTTCCCTTCGGCGTCCGTCTCCTCCCAGGTCTCCTCGCGCGTCTTCAGGATCCGCTCGGCGATCATGTCCATCGCCTTGTCGAGGGGAAGCTCTTCCCATTTCCTCCCGAAAGGCCGGCGGTACTTGACCTTGTACTCCCGGAGCGGCCCCTGGACGAGGCTCTTGCTCGCCGCCCCCTTCGGGCAGAGGCGGCCGCGGGAGATCGGGCTGGCGGGGTCCCCTTCGATCTGCGTGACCTCGCCGTCCTTGACGTAGACGTGCTGCGCGCAGCCGACGGCGCAATAGGGACAGATCGAGTCGACGACGCGGTCGGCTGCGGCGATCCTCGGCTCGAGCGCGGCGGAGCGACCCGACTGCGCGGCCTTGCCGAGCCCGAGGGGATCTCCATCGCGGATCTGCTTGACGACCGGCCAGGACGCGAGCAGTTCCTTGACCCGCGGGGCGCCCATGGAAACTGCATAGCCCTACGATGAGTTCCTAAACTCGAAACGAAGCGGCGCCCCGAAGGGCGCCGCCGGAAGTCACCTCTCGCGCCGTGCGCTAGGCGCTCGACTCGGCCAGCTCGACCGTGCATGTCGAGCGGCCACGCTTCTCGAGGTACTGCTGGTGGTAGTCCTCGGCCTCGTAGAACTCGGTCGCCGGGACGATCTCCGTGACGATCTTCTTCGGCCAGTGAAGCGTCTCCTGGAGCTCGTCGCGGGTCCGAATGGCCGCGGCCTCCTGCTCCGGGGAATGGAAGAAGATCGCCGAGCGGTACTGCGAGCCGATGTCCAGGCCCTGGCGGTTCTTCGTGGTCGGGTTGTGCTTCATCCAGAAGACATCGAGCAGGTCGTCGTACGAGACCCGCTCGGGGTCGTACGTGACCTCGACCGCCTCCGCGTGACCCGTGCTGTGCGAGCACACGAGCTCGTACGTCGGGTTCTCGACGTCACCGCCCGTGTAGCCCACGCGCGTCGCGACGACGCCGGGGATCTGGCGGAACGCCGCCTCGACACCCCAGAAGCAGCCTGCTCCAAACGTTGCCTTCTCCAAGCTCATCTCCTTGACTCGTTCGACGTGTTCACCTATTCGAACGCTCGAGAGTCCGCACCTGTTCCTCGGCCTTGGCCACGTCTTTTCGGGCCTTGCCCGCCTCTCGCTCGGCCGCGCGAGAGCGCTTCTGCGCCTCCTGCAGCTCTGTGCGGGCCTTGGCGAGATCGCGCTTGCGCTTCTCCGCCGCTGCGTCGGGCTTTTTGGCCTTGGCGGTGGTGCGGCGCCTCGGCGGCGCAGGCATCCCGGCGAGCCCGAACCCCGACGGGCTGAGCTCCTTCGTGAGGCGGCCTCGCTCGAGGAGCGAGCGCGCCTCGGAGTCGATTGCGGCCGCGCGAAGCGTCGACTCGAGCTTTCTCAGAGTGGCGTCGCCGTCAGCGAGCTCGCGGCCTGCATCGAGAAGCGCCGTGATGGCGCGCCGCTCGCTCTCCTCGGCGCGGCGCAGCTCGTCCGGCTTTCCTCCCCGCATGAGCTCCGCCTGGCCCTCCCGAAGCTGCTCTCCTGCGGTCAGGAGCGCCCTGACGTTCATGCGCTCGTTGCGCGCCAGCTGGTTGGCCACCCAGGCCGTCACGGTCGGCTTGCGAGCCTGCTTCAGATGATCGGCGGCCTCGCGCTCGCCACCGCTTCGCAGCTCCTTCACACGCGTGTCGCGGGCCTCGGTGAAGCGGTCGAGCGGCAGCCCGTAGAGGCGGTCGATCTCGTTGTCGAGGTTTATCGCCAGGGCCGAAAGGTATCGCTTTGGTAGAGCGATGACACCTGAAGAGCAAAGCTCCTCCGCAGGGCGACCAGAGCTCGATCTCGACGAGGAGAGGGACGAAGGCAAGGAAGAGGGCGCGGGCGTCGCCGGCGGTCTCTGCCGCCTCGACGTACCGGCGGCACCGGCCGAGGACGACTAGGCCGTTTTCACCGCCTCGGCCTCCTCCATGAAGGCGAAGGCCGCGGGATCGATCGCCGCGATGCACTCCTCCGGGAGGGCTGCACAGCCGAGCCACCGCACTTCCGGCCGCCAGAGGACGATCCCGAGGCCGCCGGCGAGCGTGATGGCGCCGTCCACCGCGACTGCTCCTCCCGCGCCCAGCCACGAGGCGAGCGCTGCTGTGATCAGCGCGCCGATCGGGAGGACGCCGACGAACGCCGCGGCCCAGATGGCCATGGCGCGCGAGCGCATCTCCTCCGAGCTCGCCGCCTGCACGACGACGGTCGAGAGGCCGATGAAGACGACGCCCGTGAAGCCTCCGATCAGCGCCAGAGCGAAGGAGAGCGGCACCGAGGTCGAGAGCCCGATGACGGCGATCGCCGCGGCGCAGACGAGGTAGCAGAGGATCGCGGGCTCCCCCTTGTTCGCACGCCGCGACAGGGCGAGCAGGGCGACGGAACCGAGGACGGAGCCGAGGCCGATCAGGGAGATGAGGATTCCGAGCGTCTTCGGGCCCTCGTGCAGCTGGAAGCGGACGAGCCCGGGAACCATGAACGCCACGGGTGGCGTCGCGAACATGCCTGCGAACACCATCAGGAGCATCAGCGAGGCGAGGCTGCGCTGGCCGAACACGTAGCGAATGCCGTCGGCCATCGCCCCGCGGACCCCGGCGCTCGCCGCGGCGATCGTCGCCCGTGAGCCGGGGAGCAGGAACAGCGCGCCGAGCACGGCGAGGAAGCTGAACGCGTTCAGCCCGAAGACCCATGTCGGACCGGCAGAGGCGAGGAGGACGCCCGCAATCGCAGGGCCCACGAAGCGCGCAACCTGGAGCGCGAGGCTATTGAGCGCGACCGCGCTCTCCAGATCCTCGTCCGGGACCGTGGAGGCGAGCATCGACTGGAACGCCGGGAAGCTGAGCGTGCCCAGCGTGCCGCCGATGAAGGCGAGCAGGCCCATGAGGAAGACCGTCAGGTCGCCGGACGCCCAGAGCACGGCGAGCGCGATCGCGACGCCCATGTTCCCGCCCTGGAAGAGGAGGAGGAGCTTGCGGCGGTCGAAGTGATCCGCGAGCACCCCCGCGGGCAGGGCGAAAACGAGGTTCGGGATCGTGTTGAGGAAGCCGATGATCCCGAGCGTCGCCGCCGAGCCGCCGAGCAGCAGCACGACGTAGCCGAACGCGCCGGCCTCCACCCAGCTGCCCGCCAGCGAGAGCAGGACGCCGCCGAAGTAGATCTGGAAGCGCCGGTGGCGGAGCGCGGACGCTCCCGCTTTCCAGTCGCGGCCGCGGTCGGCTTCGTCCTCCTGCGTCTCCGGAAGGGGCGCGCCGAGCAGCGCGTGGACGCCGCCCGTGACCGCGTATGCGTCGAAGCCCCTGTCCCTCAGCCAATGCGCCACACGGACGCTCGTCGCCTCGCGCAGTCAGGTGCAGGCGAGGACGATCGCCCGGTCGACCTGCAGCTCCCCGAGCCGGCCCGGAACCTCGTCGGGCGGCATCCGAACCGCATTCGCGATCCGAAGCGAGTCGTCCTCGTGTCGGCGTACGTCGACGAGGACCGCGCCGTCCGCGAGGAGCCTGTGCGCCTCAGCGGGCGAGATGCGCAGCGACGAGCGGCGGACCGCGGAAGGAAGGTGATACCGCCGGGTCGGGGCGGACATCAGACGAGCCTACGGCCAGTACGGATCGCGGTCGAAGCGCTCGAGCGGCTTCCAGTCCTCCCGCACCGGCGAGAACACGTCGATCATGACCGCGCCCTCGGGCCCCGTGTGCACCTCGTGCGGCGTGTTGGCCGGGATCGACCACGTGTCGCCGGGACCGAGCTCCCGCGTCTCGTCGCCGACCCGGAATGCGCACGAGCCGGAGATCAGGATCCCGAGCTGCTCGTTCTCGTGCTGGTGCTCCGGCACGACACTGTCAGGCTCGAGCTCGACGAGGCCGAGCGTGAGCCGCTCGCCGTGGACGACCCGGCCGGCGACTCCATCCCAGATCTTCTGGGGCTGGACCTTGCTCGTTTGCTCGAAAGCGCTCAGAAGCGCGATCGTACCGTGCCCGGAGGCGCGGCTCTAGACCTCCACGCCATAGGCCTCCGTGAACGCCTCCTGCGCGTAGGCGAGCGACGCGTAGGCGAACCCCTTGTCTCCCCAGCCCGTGCCCCAGCTGTTGCGGATGATGAAGCGGTCGGCCGTGTAGCCGACGAGGGCGACCGCGTGACCACCGCGCGTGGTGTTCGGGTTGTACGTGTCGAGATTCCCCCCCGTGAAGCTCGCGTCGTCCCAGGTCGAGTCCACGTCGAGGCGCACCATGATCGGCCCGTTGTTCGCGAGCCAGGAGCGCCAGTTCGACAGGTTCGTCCCGAGGTTGAAGTAGGCGAGGATCTTGCGCAGCGCGGCCGTCGCGTAGAACGTCTTCGCCTGCCCTCCGTAGAGCTTTCCGCTCGCGAAGGGGAGGTAGGTGTCGCGCACGACTCCGAACTTGCGCGCGACGTCGAGCGCCGTCTTCAGGCTTGTGCCCTCGGTCTCGATGAACGTGGTCGGCCGCGTGACGATCGGATCCGTCTCTTTCGAGGCCATCCACATGAAACGGGGAGACAGCGGCTGGCTCGTCGTCAGCTTGCCTGCCTTGACGAAGTGCCAGCGCAGGAGCGAGTCGGCGCTTGCCCAGCCGACGCAGGATCCCGTCGAGCCCTGGTCCGCGATCGTCCACCAGCTGGCACGGAGATCCTTGGAGTTCGGGATCGCTGCGCTGGCCGCCGCCGCGACGTCGGCACGCGCCGCGTCGTCGTACGACCAGTCGTCCTCGGTCTTCGGCGAGGGCTTGCAGTTCAGGATCCGCTTCTGCCGGCGCGGCCTCGCCGTCCGGCGGCGCGTCGTCTTCCGTGGTCGGGCCATGTCAGCCTCCTTTAGTAGATCCAGATCGCCGGGTCGCGGACGCTCGATTTCGTCGTGTTCGGGCCGACGTGGCGCACGTCCACGTGGCGGACGAGGCCAGACGCGCCCTGATAGCCGATCCCGGAGAAGCGCTTGAGCGCCTTCACCGCGGCCGTCGGTTTGACGGGCTCGAGATCGCAGGCGTTCCCGTACATGTGCTGCGAGTTCTTCGCTGCGCCCGGGACGCTCGCGTTCTTCTCGGGGTCCCGGTAGCCGGAGACGACCGCGACCGGCTTGCCCACGAGCTCCCGGTACTCCTCGAGGCCGAGCACGAGCTCACGGCTGACCTTGATCCAGCCGTTCCCGCTCGAAGCGAACTCCCTGAAGGCGAAGTTCGGCGAGCACTTCCCTCCCTGGTCGACCGACGCCTTGAGGGCCTCCTGCGTCTTCGGCCCCGCGTGCCCATCGATCAAGAGCTTCCAGAAGGCGAACCCACGCTGGAAGTCCTCGACCGCCGAGAACGTGTCTCCGCCCCACGCACCGTCGACCTTCAGGGGCCAGCCGAGCTGCTTGAGGGCCTTCTGCACCTCACGCGTGGTCATCGCCCCAGCGTCTGCCGGCTGGACCGTGCCCCGAGCGAAGAGCTCGCCTTCGGCCTTGCGGCGGGTGACGAGCCCGGCCAGCGTCCGCGAGCCGGCCTTCACCCAGCGATTCAGCTGCTCCGGCACCTCGTCGTACTTGCCCTTGTTGAGCAGCTTCAGGAGCGTGGACTCGCGGAAGGCCCCCGACCCGACGTTGAAGACGAAGCTCGTCAACGCGTCGAACTGGTCCTGCTCCAGTGGGACTTTGACGGCGTCGTTCACCGCCGCCGCGGCGGACTCGGCGTCCTCGCCGAGGATCTCGAGTGCGCGCTCGCGCGTTACGCCCTTCCGGAACTCGGCGCTTTCGGAGCCGTTGCAGCTCCCCGAGTGCACCAGGTGCCCGAAGCCGATCGTGCAGTGCCCGGCGGCGTCGTTGTAGAGATCCGACCTGAAGCCTTCGAAGCCGGCGATCAGCCGCACGCCAGCCTTGCTCAGCTTGCGTTTGCGCCGTCGCGGTGCCGCAGCCGTACGTGATGCGGTGCGGCGCCTGGTCGTCGTGGTTGCCATGCTCGCCTCCAATCCCGGGTAGCGGTCGCCAGCCCTCGCCGACCGCAGAGGCGAGACAACCAGCCAATAACGACGCGCCGCGCTTGTCAAGCGGGGCGCAGAGGCGTAGCCTCGATGGCGGCAACGAACAGTCTGTCTGCGGCAGGGAAGGAGGGGCATCCGTGTCCCAGGCAGAACTGCGTACGCTCGAAGAAGGCGAGGATGGGTCGCCGTCGCACGGCGCGCTCGTCTTCCCCGAGCTGATCTGGAAGCACTACTGCTGGCAGCACGCGGTCCATCCCGAGCGCTACGCGAAAGGACGCAACGGCCACCGACCGCAGAACGGCGACGCGCGCCAGCTCTACCGCGCGTACCGAACGGCGCTCGACAGGTTCGAGGACGACGCCGGGGAGATCGTGGATGCGTACTGGTGCGTCACCGACGCCTCCGCGGTCGTCCTCACGAGCAAGCAGGTCAGGCGCTGGCCGTGGCGGCATCACGACCTTCGCCTGTACCGCGCGACCGACTGGGTGACGAGCACCGCGCCGCGGATCGCCGCGCTGCTCCACCACTCCGACTCGCTCGCGATGAAGGCGAACCAGATCCTGCCGACGGTGCCGAAGCGGATCGCACTCAACTGGATCTTCTCCGAGCAGAGCTTCCTCCTCGGCGTGATCGAGCGGACGGACGGAAAGCCGAGCGAGAAGGACCTCGACGCGGTCGTCGCCGAGCATGCGGAGGAGATCAAGCGGATCGAGCGCTACTACGACCGCGCCGCCAGCAAGAGCGTGCGACTCGTGTACTTCGTCGGGATGATCGTCGGCATCCTCCTGCTCGCAGCGCTCGGCCTTGCCATCTCCGGGATCCTCGGCGTGTCCACCGAGCTGAACCTGCGCTCGACGCCGACCCAGAACTTCTTCGCCTCCTACGGGGCCGGCGCGGTCGGCGCGCTCGTGAGCGTGATGCTGCGCATGCGGCCGGACACGCGCAGCGGCTTCTCGGTCGACTACGAGGTCGGGCGCGGCCCGATCTTCTGGCTCGGGGCCTTCCGGCCGGTGATCGGAGCGATCTTCGCCTCGGCGCTCTACTTCGCGCTCGAGAGCGACTTCATCCAGCTCGGCACGATCACCCAGCAGAACACGTTCACCTTCTATGCCTTCGTGGGCTTCCTCGCAGGCTTCAGCGAGCGTTTCACGCACGTGATCTTCGGCGAGGCGGAGTTGACCGTCGCCGAGGCGCTCGGGGCCAGCCCGTCAGGACGGGGCTCGACGATTCCCGAGACGCCTACGCCTGACGTGCCCGTGGACAATCCGGACGACGGCGCCTAGGCCTCCACCTCCTGGGCGGCCTCCTGCATCTGCTCGCCGACCTCCTCGCGGCGGTGGTGCTCCTTGCCCTTGCGGAAGGCCTCGACGTAGCCGTCGAAGTCCCACGTGTCGAGGAACTGCGCCGCCGCGTCGCGGCCTGACTGGTAGAGCGACTCCTTGCGGGACGGCGTGATGTCGAACTCGGTCGTCCCGATCCCGAGAGTCGGGATGGGAATAGTGCGTGCGAAGTTCGCCTTCTCGACGTAAAGGCGGTCGTGGGCTTCCATCATCGTGTCCGCCATCGCCTTCACGTACTTGAAGAGACCGCCGAGCCCGTGCGGGACTCGCTCCGGGGCCGGCAAGCGCGCGCCGATCGGCGTCTGCGGGTGGGGCTCGACGAGCAGGAGCCCGAAGGTCGGCCAGTTCGGCACCTCGTCGGCCTCGCAGTCGAAGAGCCAGACCGGGAAGTTCGAGAGCATCCCGCCGTCGACGATCACATGCTCGCGGTTCGTCTTCCCGTTCGTGATCGAGACCGGCTCGAAGAAGATCGGGATGCTCATGCTCATCCGCACGGCCCGTGCGACCTCGAGCTCGGCCGGGTCGATGCCGAGTTGCTCGGCGTCGCGGGGCAGGACGAGCAGCCGGTGCGACGTCGTGTCCGACGCGATCACCTGCAGCTTGTAGCGGTAGCGAGGGTCGTCCCCGTAGTCGTCGGTCGCGAGCGCGGCGAAGGTCTCGGCGCCCTTCGCCTTCAGGAGCTCGCCGATCCAGCTCTCGAAGTAGCGGCCCTCGTACATGCCGAGGTCCTTGACGATGCTGACGCCCTTGCCGGCCAGCGGGATCTTGTCCTCCCAGGCCGTGTCGCGGAACTTGAGGAAGTCCATCCCGAAGATGACGTCCTTCAGCTCGGCCGAGTTGTAGCCCGCCGCGATCAGCGCAGCGGTGATCGCACCGGCCGAGGTGCCCGCGACGTTCTGCGGGCGGAAGTCGCGCTCCTCGAGCACGGAGAAGGCCCCGGCGAGACCGATGCCCTTGACCCCGCCGCCTTCGCAAACCAGGTCGCAGTAGTTCCGGTAGAGCTCTTGTGCAGCCACGGCGCACCTCCCAGGGCGCGAAGCCGTCGGCCGCAGAGTCAACGACTTAGTCGGTCAATCCCAACCACTCTGACACAGGACTATGCTGGGCGGCAACCACGGGAGGTCGTGATGACGCTGAAGCTGAACATGCTCCCGCCGAGCGTGAACAACATGTCCGTTCGCGTCTTCGTGCGGGCCGCGGGGCTCCCCTACGAGGAGGAGAACGTCTGGGGGCAGACCCAGTCCGACGACTACCGCGCCAAGGTCCCCTCCGGCCTCACCCCGTCGATAGAGGCGGAAGGTCTTCCCAAGGGCGCGATGTGGGAGAGCTGCGCGGTGATGATGTACCTCGCGAGCCGCGAGGGGCTCTCGAACCTCTACCCCACCGATCTCGAGCGCCGGTCGCTCGTCGACAGCGCGAACTTCTACACGCTGAGCATCCTCTACCCGCTCGTCGCGCGCGCGACCTATCCGCGGCTCAGCTTCTCCGGCTACCCGGGCGAGGTGTCGACCTCCGACGCGAGTGACGAGGGCAAGGAGACCGCGCGCAAGGCCGCCGAGGACGCCATCCCCGCGATCCTCGAGGTCTACAACCAGTTCTTCCTTGCCGACAGCCCGTTCATCGGCGGCGACGAGCCTTCGATCGCCGACATCCGCCTGGCGAGCACGCTCGAGTTCCTCGCCGTCACGGACATCGAGCTTCCCGACTGGCTGAAGGACTACCTGCAGCGCGTCGAGTCGGCGCTCGGCGATGCCTACAGCGAGCCGGCCGCTGACGTGCGCGGCTACATCGCCCAGGCCACCGGGCAGGCCGTCGCCGGCTAGCTAGAGGGTCGCCTTCAGCGCGACGATGCGGTCGTAGGAGGCCGTCAGCCGCTGCTGCGGGATCTGCCCCGTCTTGGCGGCGTCGAGGAGCGTGTGGAAGACGCTCCGCGCGGAGGCCTCGGAGCCGGTCAGGAGGAGCATGTCCGTCCCCGCCTTGGCGGCCTTGAGCGCCAGCGGGTTCGTGGGAATTCCGCGCGCGCCCGCGGCGCCGTCGAGGGAGTCCGTGATCGTCACGCCCTCGTAGCCGAGGTCCCCCCGCAGGAGGGTCGTGCCGATCGCGTGCGACCAGCCGGCGGCGTGGCTCCGGTCATAGGCCGGGTAGACCGCGTTCGAGAGCATGACGAGCGGCACGCCGTCGGCCACCGCGCGCCGGTAGGGCCTGAGCCCGGGGGCGAGCTGGCTCTTCGTGGCGCCGATGTGGACCACGAAGTCGTCGGTGTTCTTCGTCGCGAATCCGAGGCCCGGGAAGTGCTTCATCGTGGCGAGGGAGCCTTTGTCGCCGAGCCCGAGTGCGAAAGCGTTTGCGCGGCGCGAGGTCTTCCGCGCACTGAAGGACCAGGTGCGACCCTGCTGGTACATGAAGGAGGAAGTGGACGCCGGCACGTCTGCGACGGGGGCGAAGTCCGTGCTGATGCCCAGGTTGAGGAGGGCAGCGCCCGTCTTCCGGCCTTGCGAACGGGCGATGTCCGCGGAGCCGATCTCGGGCGGGGAGAGGGTCGGCGGGATCCAGGACACGGTCTTCACCTGCCCGCCTTCCTGGTCGACCGCGATGAGGAGCGGCGGTTGTCCTCCGTCCGCAGCAGCCTGCTGGAGCTTCGTGGCGATGCTGCGGAGCTCCGAGGCCGAGGAGAAGTTCCACTTGTGGATCAGCACGCCGCCGATCCGCCCGCGCCGCGCGCGGTCGAGGAGCGACGCCGACGGCGTCTGCCCGTCCATCGAGACGACGAGCTTCTGGCCGATCAGGTGCTTGAGGGAAGGGGTCGCGGAAGCCGGCGCCGTCGCGGGCGCGATCGATAGAAGGCCTGCGACAGACACGAGTGCGGCCATGAAGCGGAGGGGCATGCACGCACGCTAACCCGCCCAGGTCAGCAGAATGCAACGCCGCGGAAACGATGTGAGAACTTCGGCTATGGTCCGGAGCGATCGACATCCTTGGCGTCGATCGTCGGCCCGATGCGGATTCGACCCTGCAATGCGAATACGGGCGCGAGGGGGGTCTCGCCACTCCTCGCTTGCGTCCGTACAAAAACAGCCATGGTCTGCGGGCTGGTGCTCGTGGGAATGTGGCTCACCGCTCCTTCCGCTCGGACGACTGTCCTGCCGCCCGGGTTCTCGGACACCACGGTTATCAGCGGCCTGACGTTTCCGACCGCGGTCCGGTTCGCTCCCGACGGCCGCATCTTCGTGGCCGAGAAGCAGGGGACCATCAAGGTCTTTGACAATCTCGCCGACACCACGCCTTCGACGTACGCGGATCTACGCCAAAAGGTCTACAACGCGTCGGATCGAGGTCTTCTGGGGATCGCGCTCGACCCGAATTTCGCCACCCAACCGTTCGTGTACGCGCTCTATACGTACGACGCCCCCATCGGTGGGACGGCACCGTACTGGAAGGACGCCTGCCCCACTCCGCCGGGTCCAACCGAAAACGGCTGCCTCGCCAGTGCCCGCTTATCGCGCCTCTCGGTTCCGACGAGCGGTGGGCTCGCGCAGGAGACGGTGCTGATCAACGACTGGTGCCAGCAGTACATGAGCCATTCCATCGGCACGGTCCAATTCGGACCCGACGGCATGCTGTACGTCGGCGCCGGAGACGCTGCGAGCTTCAGCTTCATCGACTACGGGCAGAAGGGCGACCCACCGAATCCTTGCGGGGATCCTCCCGTACCGGTGGGCGGCAACCAGACGCTCCCGACGGCCCAGGGAGGCTCGTTTCGAAGCCAGGATCTGCGCACGACCGCCGATCCCGCCACGCTCGACGGCAGCATCATCCGCATCGACCCAGCGACCGGGGCGGCTCCGTCAACGAATCCCTTGTTCGGAAGCTCCGACGCGAACACTCGTCGTATCGTCGCCTACGGCTTTCGGAATCCATTCCGTTTCACGTTTCGTCCCGGGACGAACGAGTTGTGGGTCGGCGACGTCGGCGGGGGGCCATGGGAAGAAATCGACCGGATCCCCAGCCCGACGGACTCGACTGTCGAGAACTTCGGTTGGCCGTGCTACGACGGGTCGAATCACAACAAGAGCTTCGAGGCTCTCGGCGCCAACATCTGCACGAACCTCTACACGCAGACGGGAGCGGCCACCGCGCCGTACTTCGCCTACAACCATACGCAGAAGGTCGTTGCCGGCGAGACGTGCCCTACGGGCAGTTCCGCGATCTCCGGCTTCGCATTCGCTCCTGCGCCGCACTATCCGGCGCCCTGGGGCGGCGCGCTTCTCTTCGCCGACTACGCACGGAACTGCATCTGGGCGATGCCGGAGGGGACGAACGGGCTGCCCGACAAGGCGAACGTCAAGACCTTCGCCGCGCAGGCCGCCACTCCGGTCGACCTCGAGGTCGGCCCCGGCGGGGACATCTTCTATGTCGACTTCGGGGGCGGAACGATTCATCGGATTCGGTACACGGCGGGCAACCAGCCTCCCGTCGCCGTCGCGACAGCGAACCCGACGAGCGGGCCGCTGCCTCTTGCCGTCACCTTCAGTGGGGCGAGCTCCTTTGACCCGGACCCGGGCGACACCGTCTCCTACGCATGGGATTTGGACGGTGACGGCGCGTTCGACGATTCGACAGCGCTGTCGCCTACTCGCACCTACACCCAGAGCGCGAACGTGACCGTCCGCTTACGGGTGACCGACTCCCACGGGGCATCGAGCATTGACTCGCAAACGATCTGGGCGGGAGACACGGCGCCCCAGCCGACCATCTCCGCGCCGCTTCCCACGACGAGGTGGAAGGTCGGCGACGTGATCTCGTTCAGCGGGTCCGCCGGTGACCACGAGGACGGGACGCTGCCCGCGTCGGCGTTTTCCTGGACCGTGCTCATCCACCACTGCCCCTCCAACTGCCACACCCACGTTCTCGAGACGTTCTCCGGCGTGAAAAGCGGCACGTTCACCGCACCCGACCACGGCTATCCATCGGACATCGTCGTTCAGCTCACGGTGACCGACTCACGCGGCCTCAGCGAGACCACATCCGTCGTGATCGATCCTGCGACCGTCGTGCTGAGCTTCGACACGGCCCCCTCCGGACTGCAGGTCGACGTGAATACAGACACGTTGACGACGCCGGCCACGAAAACGGTGGTGATGGGATCCATCAACACGGTCACGGCCCCCGCCAGCCAGACGAGTGGCGGACAGACGTATTCCTTCGTCTCGTGGTCCGACGGCGGCGCCCGCTCCCATGACATCGTCGCGAACACGGCGATGAGCCTCTCGGCGAGCTACGCGGCGGGAACCACGACGTATGCGTCCACGGTCATCGCGGACACACCCTTCCTTTTCTGGCGACTCGGGGAAACGTCGGGCGCCTTCGCTGATTCGAGTGGAAGGGGGAATGCGGGAACGCTGAACGGAACAGGCGCGGCGCGCGGCCAGCCGAGCCTTCTCGCCGGCGATCCGACTGGGTCGCTCAAGTTCACGAACCCCTCGACAACGGTCGAAAACGGAGCGGTCGCCGGCCTTCCGTCCGCCTCGATCTCGGTCGAAGCGTGGTTCCGGATCGGCGCGCACGCCAACTGGATCGACTACGTCCGCCATGCCTGGGGCGGGACCGGGGGCCACGGCTGGACGCTATTCAGCGATTCGACAGGCAAGCTCTCTTGGGGCCTCTGGCAAGGTGGCAGCCCCCAGCGGCTCGTGAGCTACCCCGGCCTGAAGACGAACGTCGTGTACCACGCGGTCGGGACGTACGACGGCGGCACCCTACGTCTGTTTGTGAACGGCGCTCTCGTGGCGTCGAGCGCGGTCGGTGCATTGGCTCTCAACACGGCCAACCATCGCGTGCTCACTGGCCAAGTCGACACGTCAGCAGGAGTGTCGATCGACGACCTCGCTCTCTACGGTTACGCGCTCACCGCCGCAGAAGTGGCGGCGCACTTCCAGGCGGGCGCAGCGCCGTGACGATCTCGGCGATACGCGCCGCGCGCAGGCGGCGCAGTCCTCGTCCCAACAGCCCACCGCCGGTCCGGGGCGGCTTCGAGGTTAGGGCGCCACCGGTAGCCCCGTCTTGCCGGCGGGCGATGGATCGTTCAGGGATGAACCGGTGACCGCGGCGCGGGATCGACGGTGCCGCCGTCCGAGAGTGGAGCGTACCGGGATCGAACCGGTGACCTCCGGCTTGCAAAGCCGGCGCTCTCCCAGCTGAGCTAACGCCCCGTTCGACTCAACTGTAGCCCGCTAGACGGTCAGGCGGGTGATGGGCACGCCGAAGCGCTCGCGCGCCTCCTCCGCCGAGTCCTGCTCGAGCCAGCTCGCGTCGTCGTCGGGCCGCGTCACCACGAGCACCTCGTCGGCGGGGAAGGTACGGAGGGCGTCCTCGATCGCCTGCACGGGATCGGTATCCCCGACCTCCGTCTCCGTGCGCGCCGCCTCGTGCTCGACCGTCTGGGCGGCCTCGGAGGCGATCCCGGCGGCCTTCTCGCGCGCCTTGTCCTCGTCGCTCGCGAGCCATTGGAGCGGTGAGACGTCGGAGGCCGGCGCGACGACGCGGATCTCGGCCTCGTCGCCCGCGTGCTCGCGGACGGCCTCGCGCAGCGGGCCCGCTTCGACGGGCGCGGTAGCGACGACGAGCAGCTTTTTCCTGTCCATGCCTAGCGAATACCCGAATTGGGGAGGAAGGAAAACGAGCGCCGCGCCGAAGAAAGGCTCATGCGGCGGTCTCTGCGGACTCTGGGAATTGTCGTCGCCGTGCTCGCCACTGCGGCGCCGGCGGCCGCGATCCTGAACGGCAAGCCGGACACGGCGCATCCGTACGTCGGCATCCTCGTGACCGACATCGACGGCCAGCGCGTCCCCGTCTGCAGCGGCTTCCTCGTCAACTCGACCGCCTTCGTGACGGCGGCGCACTGCGTCGATGATCTCGGCGATTTGCCTGCCTACGTCTCCTTCGACCAGCGGTTCACACCGAGTTCGCCGGTCGTGACGGGCAGCCCGGTCCCGAACCCCGACTTCGGCTCGCCGGAGGCCGACACGCACGACATCGCGCTGATTCTCCTCGACACTCCGGTGACGGACCGCGGCTATGCGGAGCTGCCCACAGCGGGCGAGCTCGCGAACGCGGCCAAGAAGGAGCCGCTCACGATCGTCGGCTACGGGGCGAACGGCTTCCTGAAGGGCAGCGGCAAGCCCGCGCCTGACTTCCGGCTCGTCCGCAGTGTCGGCGACTCACGGATCTCGAAGCTCGAGAAGACCGGGTTCAACCTCCGCATGTCGTCCGGGATCTGCTTCGGCGACTCGGGCGGTCCGGTGCTCCTCGGCGACAGCGACCTCGTCGTCGGGATCGCGTCGTTCGTGTCGAACGGCAATTGCACCGGCAACGCGTTCGCGTACCGGCTCGATACGGCTGAGTCCCTGGCCTTTCTCGGGCCGTACCTCTAGCTGGGCGAGCTAGAGAACGGGGCTAGTCGCCCCAGTCGAAGTCGCGCGAGCGGCCCCACAGCGTGTCCTCGGGATCCTGCGGCTCGGACTCGCCTGAGTCCGTCGGCCACGCGAGCACCTTCTCTGGATCGAGGCCGGGCTCGACGCCGCTCAGCGTGTCTTCGATGCGTGCTTGCTCTTCGGTCTTGAAGAGCGGGTGGTTCTGGAAGGGATCATCGACGTGGTAGCCGGAGATCGGCATCTCGCGTTCCAAGTCAGTGTTTTTGCGCTTGAGTTCGAGATGCTCCTCGATCACGCGCGCGAAAGTCGAGTCCTTGTCGAACGACATCACACCTCCGTGTCGGTCGTCTGGGGGCCGAAGGTCAGCGGCAGATCATAGACGACTGCGTTGGTTGTGGGAACTTGAACAGACCTTAGTGAGGGGCGCGGACAGGCCCGTTTGTCTCCGCGCACACGACGCAGTTCTTTCCGGCCCGCTTGGCGCGGTAGAGCGCCTCGTCGGCCGCGGCGAAGAGGCCGGGGCCGGTACTCGCCTCGGGGAATGACGCGACGCCGAAGCTCGAGGTGACGGTCACTGGGCCGTCGATGCCGTCCGCCATGGCGCGCGACTCGACCGCGTCGCGCAGGCGCTCGGCGAGCGCCTCCGCCCCGCCGATGTCGGTCTGCGGCAGGAGGATGGCGAACTCCTCGCCTCCGTAGCGCGCCGCGACGTCGATGTCGCGCACGGTCTCGCGGAGGATGTCCGCGAAGGAGCGCAGCACTTCGTCTCCTGCCTGGTGGCCGAAGCGGTCGTTCACCTGCTTGAAGTTGTCCAGGTCGGCCAGGATGAGCGCGAGGCTGCCGCCGAAGCGTTCGGCGCGGCTGATCTCGCTGGCCAGCGAGTCCTCGAACTCGCGCCGGTTGGCGAGCTCGGTGAGCCCATCGGTGCTCGCCTGGCGTGCGACGAGGCGGTGGAGGCGGACGTTCTCGAGAGCGATCGAGGCCTGGGACCCGAGCCAGAGCGCGAGCTCACGGGACTGGTCGCCGAAGTCGGCGCCGGCGGGAGTGAGGAGCAGCATGGCGTCCTCCCCGCCCTCGGGGCCGAGCGGGATGACGAGCGGCTTTCCGCCATCTTCGGAGTCCGGATTCCCGGCGCGAGCCTGCTCCTCCCCATCCACGACGAGCCGACCGCCGGCGGCACCGGTGGCCTCGACGGCGCTCTCGACGATGACGTTCAGGAGCGTGAAGGGATCGTGCGTGGCCGCGAGCGCCTTCCCGAAGCGATCGACAGCGTCCTGCACGCGGCCGCGCTCGGCGGCGAGCTGTCCGGACATCTCGTTGAAGGCGCGCCCGAGCGTGGCGAGCTCGTCGCGGCCGCGCACCGGCACGCGCTGCCCGAACTGACCCCGGGAGACCGCGCCGGCGGCGTCGGCGAGCTCACGGAGCGAGCGCACGATCGTCCGGCCGAGGAGCCAGGCGAGGATCGCGACGATCGCGAGAGCGAAGAAGGCGAAGAGCAGGAAGCGCTCGCGGAGCGACGAGACCGCGTCGTCGATCGTGGCCTTGGGCGTGGCGACGACAAGCCTGAGTGTGCTCGACCGAACGATCGGGGCGGAGACGGCGCGGTAGCGCGTCTCGCCGAGCTTCGCGTAGCTGGGATCGGGCAACGGGGCCGCTTCCGAGCCGACGGCGTCGCTCGGGCCGACGAACACCTGGCCGCTCTGGGCAAGAAGGAGGCGGTCTTCCTGCTCGAGGCCCGTCGCGGCACCGAGCTCGGCGAGGAGGGCGCGGTCGAGCGGAAGCGAGACGACGATGCGACCGATGACCGCACCCTCTGAGGTAACAAAAGATGAGCGCTCCACATGAACGCCGACAGGGCGCTCGCCGGCGATCAGCTGGCCGTTTGCGTAGAAGGAGGCACCGGGCACGAGACGCGCCTGGCGGACCAGAACCGAACGGTTGCTTGTTTGGAACGCTCCCTGAACGGTCGTGGCACCGGCGAGAGACTTCGCCGTCACCCCCAACCCGTCGACGCGGCGCGAGTAGTCGTTGATCGCGACGCGCAGCGCGGCGTTCAGACGCGAGTCTGTGTTGCTGACCTCGCTCCTGGTCGCGACCTCGCTGAACGCCCAGGAGGCAGCAAGCAGCGGAAGAAGCGCCAGGAGAAGGAAATACGTTACGAGTCGAAGCTTGAAACTACCCAAGTGCCGCGCCTACCTCTCGAGGGTTAACTACGTACCCGACCTGTCTATCGGCTCCGCCGCAATCCCTCCTTAGGGTGATCTGCCTGCGTGTTCAGAAAACTTGGCGCTCGAGACTGATCGCGATGACCATCCCCGCGAACCAGCAGATCCCCGTGAAAGCAACGGCAAACGCGGCCAGATTTCGCTGAAATCCTCCGATTGCAGCCGAGATGAGGGCCACGACGACAGCCGCGGCGCCGACCCGTCCGGGGTAGTAGACGAGCCCGATGGCGCCCGCGAAGATCGCGAACGTCGCGAGAAAGCCCGCAACGGTCGAGGCCGCGCCCTCGCGTGGCCGGGAATCGCTCTCGTGGGCGCTCATGACCTCTTCTCAGCCCTGCTGGGAGCGAGAACCGGCCGCGGACGCCGTTCCGGGGAGCCGTGAGGCCCAGGACGCCGGCCCGGGACCCAGCGCCGCCCGGAGGGCGGATGCCAGACCGGGCTGCCGCCGTCCTCGCCGTCGGGCGAGACCCGGTCGTAGGCGAGGTCCGTCCCCGGTTCGGGCGGATCCTTGACGGCCCACCAGATCACGTAACCGAGGTAAGCGGCCGGGATCTTCAGGATCACCAAGAAGAAGATGGTGAACCAGAGCATCTGCATTAAGTGTAACGCAGCCCGCTTCTGGTAAGACCTAAGAGCGCGTTCGCCGCTGCGGCCAACTCCGGCGACGCACCCGGCAGCCTCCCCAGCCCATGGAGGCCGCCCCGAACCCGTTCCCTACAAGGGGGTAATGCGTGACGTCATTGCGTGCGGGCGTACTCGTGCTCGCCACAGTGATTGGACTCATCTGGGCCCAGGCGGCCTTCGCACAGGAAGGAACCACCGAGCCCACCACAACCGAAACGACAACGACAGAGACCACCACAGACACGACGGAAACAACCACCACGGAGACCACCGAAACGACCACCACGGAGACCGAGCCAACGACCGAGCGGGCACCGAATCCCTGGGCCGAGACGCCGAGAACCCGGTATCTCCGAGAGCGGGCGCTCTGGTTCAGGGTCGTCGCCCGCAAGCTGTCGAAGCTGACGCGGCACTCGCGGCCGGAGGTGGGCAGCACGAAGGCCGACTTCAACTCGCTCCTCCGCTATCGCCTCTGGCTTCGCGACGCGTGGCGGATCCGGGCTTACCGCGCCCGGCATCGCGCCCACCATCCGCCGCATCTCGCGGAGTGGCGCTGCATCCACCGCGGGGAAGGCTCCTGGACGGATCCGAACGCGCCGTACTACGGCGGGCTCCAGATGGACATCTCCTTCCAGCGCACGTACGGGCCCGAGCTCCTGCGGCGGAAAGGGACCGCGAACCACTGGGCTCCCTACGAGCAGATGTGGGTCGCCGAGCGGGCGGTCAAGGCCGGCCGCGGCTTCTATCCCTGGCCCTTGACGGCGCGGTGGTGCGGCCTCATCTAGCTCGGAGGCCGTAGGACCGCGAACTGATCCGTGACCGCGAGCGAGCGGTTGCGGAACCGGTAGACGGCAGCAGGACGCCCGCCCGCTCGACCGGGCGGGCGCTGCTCGCCCGTGGGCTCGAGCAGCGCTCGGCGGAGGAGAACGCGCTGGAGATTCGTCGCCGAGACGTCATGCCCGAGGGCGGCGCGATACAGCGCGCGCAGCTCGGCGATCGTGAACGCGGGCGGCGCCAGGGCGAAGCCGATGTTCGTGTAGGACAGCTTCGCGCGCAGGCGCTCCCGTCCGGCGAGAACGACCGCGAGGTGGTCGAAGGCGAGGTCCGGAAGGTCTTCGACCGGGTGCCACGTCGTGTCCGCGGGAATCTTGGGGTCGATCCCGGCCGGCACGAGCCCGAGGTAGGCCGTTGCGAGCAGCGGGCGGTCGGGATGGCGCTTCGGATCGCTCAGCGTCTCGAGCTGCTCGAGGTGGGAGAGATCACGGACGTCCACCTTCGCCGCGAGGTGGCGCTGGATGGATTCCTCCAAAGTCTCGCGGGCGCCGAGGAGCCCGCCCGGCAGGGCCCAGGCGCCCTCGAAAGGAGGCCTCGCGCGCTCCCACAGAAGTACCTGCAAATCGTTCTTTCTCACCTGAAGGACGACCGCCAGGGCCTCGTGCTCGATTGCGTGCGTGGTAGACTTAGCCATCAGTTATCGACTCACAGTCGTAAACCTAAGGAGAGGTTAGCGCAGATGGCAGTCGTCGAGGCACCAGCACCCCCCGTCACCACCCGCACCGACGTCGAAGACGTGCTGCGGAGCGGCGGCTTCACGCGCTTCCATCGCCGCGCGGTTGCGGTGACCGGGTTCGCGTGGACGTTCGTCGCGATGGAGATCCTCCTCGTCGGCTTCACGGTCCCGGTCTTCACGGCGCTCTGGGGAATCTCCGGCAGCCTGGCCGGGTGGATCACCGCCTCGGCGCTCGCCGGGTCGCTCGTCGGCAGCGTCATCTTCGGGCGACTGGCCGACCAGATCGGCCGCAGACGGATCTTCGTCACGGCGATCCTCTGGTACGCGAGCTTCACGGCCCTGACGGCACTCGCCTGGGGGCCCTGGTCGGTCTCCGCGTTCCGCTTCCTGGCCGGGATCGGTCTGGGCGCGCTCCTCGTCGTCGACCCGTCGATGCTCTCGGAGTACCTGCCTCCCCAGAACCGCGGGCGCTTCCTCGTCTTCCTCGACTTCTTCTGGCCGGTCGGCCTGCTGCTCGCCACCGGGCTCTCGTGGGTCTTCCTCGACCAGGTGGGCGGCGACAACGGTTGGCGCTACCTCTTCCTCGCGGCCTCCTTCCCGGCCTTCCTCGCCTTCCTCGCCCGGCTGAACCTTCCGGAGAGCCCCTACTGGCTCGCACGCAAGGGACGCACGCACGAGGCCGCCGGAGTCCTCGAGGAGATCACGGGCCGCCCCGTTTCCGCCGACGAGCTCGTCGTCGCAGACGAGCCGCGCGGCTCGATCCGCGAGCTCGTCTCGGAGAAGCTCGGCGGGCGCTCGGCCATGATCGTCCTCGTCTGGATCGCGCTGAACATCTCCTACTACGGGCTCTTCCTCTGGCTTCCGTTCGTGCTCCAGGCCGAGAAGGACTTCACGATCAACGTCTACCTATTGCTTGCCCTGTCGGCCCTCTCGCAGTTCCCCGGCTACGGTGCGTCCATCTGGCTCGTGGAGCGGATCGGGCGGAAAGCGACGCTGACGATCTTCCTCTTCCTCGGCGGCGCAAGTGGCCTCACCTTCGCGCTGGCCGAGACGCAGGCGGTGTACATCGCCTCGCTCTTCTTCGTCGGCTTCTTCAACCTCGGCGCCTGGGGCGCGGTGTATCCGTACACGGCCGAGCTCTTCCCCACGCGGCTGCGCTCGAGCGCCTTTGGGATGGTCGAGGGCTTCGGCAAGGGAGCTGCGATCGGCGGGCCGTACCTCTTCGGAGCGCTCATCGACCGCACGGGCGACACGGTCTGGTCCTTGGTCTTCATCGCCCTCGTGATGGTCGCGGGCGCGATCGCAACCCTCTTCGGACGGGAGACGCGGGGCACTAAGCTGGCCTGAGTGAGCAACAGGCTCGCCCAGGAAACGAGCCCCTACCTCCTCCAGCACGCCGACAACCCGGTCGACTGGTACCCGTGGGGTGACGAGGCCTTCGAGCGCGCACGCGCCGAGGACAAGCCGATCCTGCTCTCCGTCGGCTACGCGGCCTGTCACTGGTGCCACGTCATGGAGCACGAGTCCTTCGAGGACGAGGAGACGGCCAAGCTCATGAACGAGCGCTTCGTCCCGGTGAAGGTCGACCGGGAGGAGCGGCCGGACGTCGACGGGCTCTACATGGACGCCGTGGTGACGATGACCGGCCAGGGCGGCTGGCCGATGACCGTCTTTCTCACGCCCGACGGGCGGCCGTTCTACGGCGGCACCTACTTCCCGCCGGAGCCGCGCTTCAACATGCCGAGCTTCACGCAGCTCCTCCACGCCGTCTCGAAGGCGTACGAGGAGAAACGGCACGAGCTCGAGCAGCAGGCCGACGCTCTCGTCGGCGCCATCCGGGATGCGAGCGCGCGGCCTCCGTCGAACGAGCCGCTGACCTCCGAGCTGATCGTGAACGCGGTCTCCGCACTCCGTCAGCAGTTCGATCCAGCGCACGGCGGCTTTGGCCGCGCGCCGAAGTTCCCCCCGGCCTCGAACCTCGAGCTATTGCTGCGCACCGGTCGCGACGACGCGCTCGAGATGGTGCGCGCGACTCTCGACGGCATGGCGGCCGGCGGGATGTACGACGTCCTCGGCGGCGGTTTCCACCGCTACTCCGTCGACGAGGCCTGGCTCGTCCCGCATTTCGAGAAGATGCTCTACGACAACGCGCTTTTGGCCCCCACGTACCTCCACGCGTGGCTCGTCACCGGCGAAGAGCGCTACCGCCGCGTGGCCGAGGAGACGCTCGACTACATGGTGCGCGACCTCCGTCTTCCCGAGCGCGGCTTCGCGTCGGCCCAGGACGCGGACACGGACGGCGTCGAGGGGCTGACGTACACGTGGACCGCGGAGGAGATCGAGGAGGCGCTGGGAGAGCCGCATGCCGAATGGCTCCAGACCTTCGAGCACGGCCGCTCTGTCATCCGTGCGGACGTGCCTGAGGAGGCGCGGCGGCGGCTCATGGAGGTGCGCGCAGCGCGACCGCAGCCCTTCCGGGATGACAAGGCGATTGCGGCCTGGAACGGGATGGCGCTCGCCGCGTTCGCGGAGGCCGCCCGCAGGCTCGACCGGCCCGACCACCTGGACGTCGCGCTCGAGGTCGCCCATTTCCTCGGCGAAACGATGTCGGACGGGCAAGGCGGGCTTCTCCGGACATACCGGGACGGAGTCGCGAAGATCGACGCCTACCTCGAGGACTACGCGCACGTGGCGAATGGCTACGTCGAGCTCCACTGGGCGACGGGAGACCTCCGTTGGCTGGAAGAGGCCTACCGCCTCGCCGGGCGAGCTCAGGCGTTCGCCGACGGGGAGCACGGCGGCTGGTTCGTCGGCGACGAGGGTCTTGTCGCGCGGCGAAAGGAGTTCGACGACCACCCGACTCCCTCCGGGAACTCGATGATGGCCTACGTCGCCCTCCGCCTGGCGCGCATCTGGGCGGATGAAGGCCTCGAGCGCGCCGCGGTCGGCTCGATGCGGCTGGCGCGACCGCTCATGGAGCGCGCCCCGACGGCGCTCGGCCACATGCTCTGCGCGCTCGACCTCCATTTCTCGACTCCGCGGGAGGTCGCCGTCGTCGGCGATTCGGACGAGCTTCGGCGCTCCGCCCTCGGGGGCTTCCAGCCGAATACGGTGTTCGCCTTCGCGCCGGAGCCGAGCGACGCGGTGCCGCTCCTCGCGGGGAAGGGCCTGGTGCACGGACTCCCGGCCGCCTACGTCTGCGAGCGCTTCGCCTGCCAGGCGCCGGTCACGACCCCGGTAGAGCTCACCGCCGCACTCCTCTAACGAGGCCTCCCGACGGCCTTGTGTTGCACGGCCACAAGCGGCGATCGTCCCGCGAAGAGATCACCGAGAAGCTTGTCGAGATCGTCGGCGTTACGCCGCTTTCGGGCCCTTTCGGCGATCAGGATCCGGCGCACGGTGAAGTAGCTGGGCCGCGGAATCCCCAATCGGACCGCGACCGGCGCCAACATCCTCAGCGCCTCGGCATACGGCATCCCGAAGGCATCGAGAATCCGCAGCGCACGAACGAATTCCGGGTGAACCAGGGGATGGAAGGACACACCTCGAGGTTCACGCGAAAGGCTTTGTGCGTGTGAAACACAAGGCGCCGAGTGTGGGTCGGGTGGAGATCGCCCACTCCACGAGGCGGTGAGCGGCGAAGCACCGGCACACCGAACTCGCCAAGAGCGGCGAAGCACCGGCCACCGAGCTGGCCCAGAGCGGCGAAGCCCGGGCCACCGAGCTCGCTAGCGCCGCGAGGCGCCGAGCCTCCGTGCTCGACTAGACCGGCGGGGGCTCCCAGGCCGGCGCGCCGACCTGCTCCACGAGCTCCGGCTTGATCTCCCGCGGCTGAATCTTCCCGGCCCGAATGTCCTCCGCCCAGTGGCACGCGACGACGTGGTTCGACGCCACCCTCCTGAGCGGCGGCTCCTCGTCCCTGCAGCGCGTCGGCTGCACGTAGGGACAGCGGGTGTGGAAGCGGCAGGCGGGAGGCGGGTTCGCCGGGCTCGGTAGGTCGCCGGCGAGGAGGATCGTCTCGCGTTCGCGCTCGACCACCGGGTCGGGGATCGGCACTGCCGAAAGGAGCGAGATCGTGTACGGGTGGAAGGGCTCGTCGTAGAGCTCGGCGGCGGAGGAGATCTCGACGATCTTCCCGAGGTACATGACGGCGATCCGGTCGGAGATGTGGCGGACGACCGCGAGATCGTGCGCGATGAAGAGGTACGTGAGCTCGAAGTCGGCCTGGAGGTTCTCGAGCAGGTTGATGATCTGCGCCTGGATCGAGACGTCGAGCGCCGAGACGGGCTCGTCGCAGACGATGAAGTCCGGGTTGAGCGCGAGGGAGCGCGCGAGCCCGATGCGCTGGCGCTGTCCGCCCGAGAACTCGTGGGGGTAGCGAGATGCTGCATCCGCTGGAAGGCCGACGACCTCGAGCAGCTCCCGCACGCGCCTCGCCGCGTCCTTCTTGCCGGAGATGCCGTGCACGCGAAGCGGCTCTCCGACGATGCGGCCCACGCTGTGCCGCGGGTTCAGGGAGGCGTAGGGATCCTGGAACACCATCTGCATGCGGCGCCGGAGCGGCCGCAGCTCCTTCTGGGAGAGCTCGGTGATGTCCTGGCCGTCGAAGATCACACGCCCCGCGGTGGGCTCGTAGAGGCGGAGGATGGTGCGGCCGACGGTGGACTTGCCGCACCCCGACTCCCCGACGAGCCCGAGCGTCTCGCCTCGCTGGATGCTCAGCGAGACGTCGTCGACCGCTTTGATGTCGCCGATGTGGCGGTCGAGGAGGATCCCGCTCTTGATCGGGAACCAGACCTTGAGGTTCTCGACCTCGACGAGGGCGCCGTCCTGCGGGCCGTTGGTGGCGGCCTCAGCCGACAACGGCCGCCCTCGACCGATGCCACTCCTCGACCGGCACGGGGTTGAAGCAGGCGACCATGTGGCCTGGCTCGAGCTCGCGGAGCTGCGGCACCTCCTCGCGGGACTGCTCCACCTCGAAGCGGCAGCGCGGCTGGAACGGACAGGCCTGGGGCGGGCGCAGCATGTCGCGCGGAGCGCCCTCGATGGGCTGGAGCTTCGCCTTCCGCTCAGCGTCGAGGCGGGGCACGCTCTGCAGCAGCCCGAGGGTGTAGGGATGACGCGGGCGGTTGAAGAGCTGCTCCGCGCTCCCCGTCTCCATGAACATCCCGGCGTACATCACGTTCACGCGCTCGCACATGCCTGCGACGACGCCGAGGTCGTGCGTGATGAGGATGAGCGCCGTGTCGCGGTTCTCGACGAGCTTCTTCAGCAGGTCGAGGATCTGCGCCTGGATCGTCACGTCGAGGGCCGTGGTCGGCTCGTCCGCGATGAGGAGCTTGGGCTCGCACGCGAGCGCCATGGCGATCATGGCCCGCTGGCGCATCCCGCCCGAGAACTGGTGCGGGTAGTCCTTGAGCCGGATCTCGGCGCTCGGGATCCCAACGTCGTCGAGGAGCTCGGCGACGCGCCTGTTCGCTTCGGCCTTGCTCATGTCGAAGTGGGTCTCCAGGGCCTCCCGGATCTGGCGCCCGATGGTCAGCACCGGGTTCAGGCTGGTCATCGGATCCTGGAAGATCATCGCGATGTCGCGCCCACGGATCCGGCGCAGCTCGCGGTCGGAGAGGCGGAAGAGGTCGCGGTCGCCGAACATCGCCGTCCCGCTCGTCACCTTGCCGGCGCGCGGGAGGATGCCGAGGATGGCGAGCGACGTCACGCTCTTTCCGCAGCCGGACTCGCCCACGATGCCGAGCGTGTCCCCAGGCGCTACGTCGAAGGAGATCCCGTTGACCGCGTGAACGGTGCCGCGGCTCGTCCAGAACTGAACACGGAGGTCTTCGACCGAGAGCAGGGGCTGCCTCGTCATCGTCACCGCGAGCGGAGCTTGGGATCGATCGCTTCGCGCAGGCCGTCGCCGATGAGGTTGATCGAGATCGCCGTGATCACGATCGCCATGCCCGGGATGATCGCCAGGTGCGGCGCAGTCTGCAGGAAGCGCACCGTGTTCGTCAGCATCGTCCCCCACTCCGGCGTGGAGGGATCCTGCGGGCCCAGGCCGAGGAAGCCGAGCCCTGCCGCGTCGATGATCGCCGTCGCGAGCGCGAGGGTCGCCGCGACGATCACCGGCGAGATCGCGTTCGGGAGGATGTGCGAGCCGAGGATCGATCTGCGCGGCACACCGACGGCGCGCGCGGCGAGCACGAAGTCGTTCTCCCGCTGCGCCAGCACAGCGCCGCGTAACAGGCGCGCGAACAACGGCACGTTGATGATCCCGATCGCGATCATGATCTGGAAGAGGCCCGGCCCAAGCATCGCCACGATCCCGATCGCCATCAGGAAGCCGGGAATCGTGAGCCAGATGTCGGTGATGCGCATGATCACGGAGTCCGTCGCGCCGCCCGCGAAGCCGGCGATCGCGCCGAGGATGCTCCCGAGCAGGAAGCCGACGGTGACCGAGACAACCCCGATGAGGAGGGAGTAGCGGGCGCCGTAGACCACGCGCGAGAACTCGTCGCGGCCGAGCTCGTCCACCCCGAAGAGATGGTCGCGCGTGGGGCCGGGGCAGCAGCCCTCCTTGATGAGGGAGAGGTTCTGCTCCCGCGGCTCGTACGGGGCGATCAACGGGGCGAAGATGGCGATGATGATGATGCAGCCGACGATCACGAACCCGACGATGGCGCCCGGGTTCCGCCGCAGCCGGAGCCACGCGTCGGCCCACAGGCCTCCCCCGCCCGCCTGTTCGAGCTGGACTTCCCGGGCTTCGAGCTGCGCGACGCTCACTTGCTCAGCCTGATCCTCGGGTTGAGCACGCCGTACGAGAGATCGACGAGCAGGTTCACGAAGACGACGATGATGGCGACGAAGAGAACGCCGCCCTGAATGACCGGGTAGTTGCGCGCCTTGATCGCGTCCACGAGCCAGGACCCGATCCCCGGGAAGGCGAAGACGGTCTCGGTGAGAACCGCGCCCGAGAGAAGCAGCCCGACCTGGAGCCCGATGATCGTCGCGATCGGCAGCATCGCGTTTCGCAGCACGTGCCGGACGTCGATGGCCCGCGGCGCGAGGCCTTTGGCCTGCGCGGTGCGCACGTAGTCCTCGTTCTGGACGTCCAGCACCGAGGCGCGCGTGATGCGCGCGATGATGGCGAGCGGGATCGAGCCGAGTGCGATCGCCGGCAGGATGAGGTGCTTCGACACGTCCACGAACGCGTCCCAGTTCCCCGCCAGGATCGCATCGAGAAGGTAGAAGTTCGTCGGATGCGGGATGTCGATCAGGACCGACATCCGCCCCACGCTGGGTAACCACCCCAGCCGCACCGAGAAGATGTATTTCAGGATCAGCGCCAGGAAGAAGATCGGCGTCGAGATCCCGATCAGCGAAACCACGAGGCTCGTGTGGTCGACGACCCCCTGGTAGCGCTTGGCGGCGACGAAGCCGAGCGGGATCCCGACGATGAGCGCGAAGAGCCCCGCTGCGAACGCAAGCTCGACGGTCGCGGGGAATCGCTGTCGGAACTCGGTCGTGACGGGCTGGCGGGACGTCGAGCTCGCGCCGAACTCGAGGGTCGCCAACTGCTCGACGTACTTGCCGTACTGCACGTAGATGGGCTGGTCGAGCCCGTACTGGTGCTCGATCGCCTCGACGGCCTCAGGCGTCGCCCGCTCTCCGAGGAGCGCGGCGGCCGGGCCGCCCGGCAGCGCCCTGATCCAGAGGAAGACCAGGATCGAGACGCCGATGAGGATCGGGATTAAAAGCAAGAGCCGGCGGACGACGAATCGCAGCATGTGTGCTCGCCGCCCGCCGGCTCTCTGTTACCTCGCTATCCCACCGAGACGGTCGCGAAGGACTGCAGGTCGACCGGGCTCGGTACGTACCCGGAGACGGTCGCCTTGAATGCGAGAGCGGGGCTCGAGTGCGCGTAGGGGACGCCCGGCAGGATGTCCATGATCTGCCGGTTCGCCTCCTGGTACAGCTCTGTCCGCTTCGCCTCGTCCGTCTCCTGCTCCGCCTGATCGAGGAGATCCTGGACGGGTTTCATCTCGTCGTTCTTGTCCGTCCCCCACTGCTTCTGCGGGCTCTGGAAGAAGACGCCGATGAAGTCGTCCGGATCACCGAAGTCGCCCGTCCAGCCGAGCAGGTAGACCTGCAGCTGGCCCTCGTCGGACTTGCCGAGGTAGTCCGGGCTCCACGGCGCGCTGTGCGGCGTGACCTGGAAGCCGGACTTCTCGAGGCTTGCAGCAAAGGCCTCGAAGTTCCGCTTCGGGTCGGGCATGTACGGCCGTGAGACGTCGGTCGGGTACCAGAAGTCGATCTTCACCGGAAGCGTGAGGCCTGCCTCCTGGAGAAGCTGCTTCGACTTCTCGGGGTCGTAGTTGTACTCGGTGACATCGTCCGCGTAGCCGAAGAGCGAAGGCGGCATGAACTCCTTCGCCACCTCGCCGCGGCCGCCGTAGAACGAGTCCACGACGCCCTGCCGGTCGAGCCCGTAGGCGAGCGCCTGGCGCACCTTCGGGTCGTCCAGCGGCGGCATCGAGATGTTGAACCCGACGTAGGCGACGTTGAACGGCGGCCGGTCGAGGATCTGCAGGTCCCCGTTCCCTTGAATCGTCGGGATGTCCTGCGGCTCGACGAGGTCATAGCCGTCGACCTCACCGGTCTGCAGCGCCTGCAGACGCGCTGCGTTGTCGGCGATCGGACGGAAGATGAGCGTGTCGAGCTTCGCGCCCGTGCCGTTGAACTCGGTCGGGTTGTCGGAGGTTGCACCCCAGTAGTTCGGGTTGCGGACGAGCTCGAGCTTGTCGCCGCGCGTCCACGACTTGAACATGAACGGGCCGGTGCCGGTCGGATGCTCGGTCGCGTACGTGCCCGTGGGATGGAAGATCCCGTCGGCGTCCACGGAGCCCTCGTCGGCTTTGTAGTCCGTCAGGGCCTTTGGGCTGCCGATCGAGAACGGCGTCAGCGTCAGACCCGCGAGGAAGGACGAGGATGGCTTCGTCAGCGTGATGACGGCCGTGTTCGCGTCCGTCGCCTCGCAGCTCTTGTACAGGCTGTCCTTCGGAGCGCCGCTCTTCGGGTCGTACGTCGCGAACCCGCCGAAGATCGTCTGCCAGTAGTACGTGGCGCTCGGGTTCTGGAAGGAGCCCTTGAAGTTGTACCAGCGGTCGAAGTTGAAGCAGACGGCGTCCGCGTTGAAGTCGGTGCCATCCTGAAACTTAACGCCCTCACGCAGGTGGAAGGTCCATTCCAGCCCGTCGTCACTAGCCTCCCAGCTCTCGGCGAGACCGGGCTCGATGTCCGTCGTGCCCGGTTTCAAGTCGACCAGCGTCTCGAAGATCTGCTCGATCACGCGCGACGACTCGCCGTCCGACACCAGGATGCCGTCGAGAGCCACAGGGTCGGCCGTGGACGCGAAGACGAGCGTGCCGCCTCCTCCGCCTCCGCCGGTGGTCTCGCCCGGCGATGTGCCACCGGTGGATTCGTTGTCTCCGCCGCCGCACCCCGCCGCGATGAGGGCGAGAAATGCGACAAGCGGGAGGGCAAACTTGAGCAGCTTTCCCCTCACCCTTCTCTCCTTTCGGTACGACCGCCCTCCAGGCGGACGGCACGTGAGTATCCAGCAGGTTGGACGTTCCGGCAACCCCTCGGTTAGCCCAGGCGTCCGGCCGAGGTTAGGATCGATGCGCCGTGTGGACGACTCCGCTCCTGTATGAGCGCCTGAGCTGGCCCGAGGTCCGACGCGCCGCGGCGGAGGAGCGCGTGTGCCTCATCCCCGTCGCGACGCTCGAAGACCACGGGCCGCACATGCCGATCGACACCGACCTTCGCATCACCGCAGAGATCTGCCGGCGGGCCGCTGAGACAGCTCCGGAGGAGATCGTCCTCCTGCCGCCGATCCCGCATGGCTACTCGCCGCACCACATGGACTTCCCCGGCCCGATCACGATCGGCTGGGACACCTTCACGCGCTATCTCGTCGACGTCGGCAGCTCGCTCGCTCGACACGGCTTCAAGCGGATCCTCTACCTGAACGGGCACGGCTCCAACCAGAACCTGGTCGAAATGGCTGCCCGCCTCGTGGGGCTCGAGCACGACACGGTGCTCGCGGCGGCGGCCTTCCACACGTCCGGCGAGAATTCTGCGCGCGTGATCGCCGAGCTGCGGGAATCCGGTCAGGGCGGCATGGCGCATGCCTGCGAGCTCGAGACGTCCATGTACCTCGCCATCGAGCCGGAAGCGGTGGAGATGGACAAGGCTGTCGACGAGCGCAGCTACCCGCAGGGAAAGCACGCAACGATGGACTGGTCGGACGGCCCTCTCAAGGTGATGCCGTGGTGGTCGTCCTTTTCGCGCACCGGGATCCAGGGGGACGCGAGCAAGGCCACCGCGGAGAAGGGCAGGAAGCTCCTCGACGCGGCCGTCGCGGAATGTGTCGAATTCGTGCGCGAACTGCTCGCGCGCCCGCTGCCGGAGCGGCTCGAGCCACAGGAGACGCTGCCGTGAGCATCCCGCTCATCCGCGCCACGGGCAGCCACCGCGAGGCCGGCGCCGCGATCGGCGAGGCGACACGCGACTACATCGGGCGGAGCGTCGAAGGATCCGAGTTCGACCACGACCTCGTCCTCCGCTACCGCGGTGCGAGCGTGAAGAACCTTCCCTGGGTGGTCGAGGAGCTCGACGCGGCCGCCCGGGCGGCCGAAGCGGACCCGCTGGCGCTCTTCGCGGACTCCGTCCTCGAGCTCAGCACCTTCTCGCAGACGAAAGTGCCGGCTCACTGCACCGACGTCGCGGCTGTGCCCGCGCTCACCGCAGACGGACACCTCCTCGTCGCGCACAACAACGATCTGAGCGCGGGCGACGAGAACGACGTCGTCGCGATCGAGTGGAAGGTCGAGGGCGAGCCGACGATCTTCACCCTCGGTCTCGGCCCGTGGATCAGCGTCGGCTGGAACGAGGCCGGCCTCTCGGTCACCGGCAACGAGGTCGCGCCGAAGGACGAGGGGGTGGGAATCCCGCGCCTGCTCCAGGTGCGCGACGTCCTCACACGCACGACGTTGACCGAGGCGACGAAGGCGATCCTCCACCCCGGCCGCGCCTCGTCCTACAACTGGGTGGTCGCGCAGGACGACGTCGTCATGTCGATCGAGGGCTCGGCCACCGCAGCGGAGGCGATCGCCCCGGCCGAGGACGGCACGCTCGCGCACACGAACCACTACGTCCACCCGGAGATGCTCGATTTCGAGGCGAGCGCGTCGAGCGAGGGCTCGACCGCGCGCCTGCAGCGCGCGAAGGAGCTCATGACGGCGTCCCTCGAGGACGCCGTCACTCGCACGCGCCTGCGAGAGATCCTGTCCGATCACGAGGGCTCCGAGCCGCTCTGCCGCCACGGCTCAGAGCCAGGGGATTCGCAGACCGCGTTCTGGTGCATCGCCGACGTGACGGCCCGGACGATCATGTACGGGCGTGGCAACCCCTGCGGGTCCGAAGCCCAGCTTTACGTCTTTTCCTAGTCGCTGCACGTCTTTTTCGTAGTCCCTCTTTTGAGGGATGCCGGGGCGTACGACCCGTCTGGCACACTGAAGTTGCCTGGCGGTGTGCGGGACATAGCCTTGGTTTTTGCGGCCCCAAGGGTAGAAAGGGGGCCAACAACGGAAGGTCGACGCCGAGCCGAAATGGGTCGCGAGACCGCTCGGCTTCTGCCGCTGCTGGTTCCCGTGATCGTGGCCGAGATCGTCATGGTCATGATCGCCGCGACCGTGTTCGCGGCTTCAGAGCCGAGCAAAGAGACCATCGTCGGGGTCTGGGCCCTCTTGCTCGTCACCGCGGTCGCGGAGGCGTTCCCTGTCCCGCTCGAGAACGTACCCGTCGGCGGAACCTCGCTCGCGACGATCTTCATCGTGGGCACGTCGGTCATCTACGGCTGGGAGGCCGCGGTGATCGTCGCCTTCGTGGCCCAGATCGCCGTGGAGATCGGCCGCAGGCAGGATCTGACCCGAGTTGTCTACAACGGCGGCGTCTATGCGCTGGCGGCCGCTGCAACGAGCGCAACCCTGCTCCTCAGCGAGCGGGAGGGCTTCGGCTGGCTGGCGCTCGAGACGCTCGTCGCGGCGGCGGCTTTCTACGTCGTCGATCTCGTGCTCGTCGCAGTCGTCGTGTCACGCTCCTCCCGCGAGCCTTTGCGGCAGCTCCTGCCGCAGGCCACGTCGTCGACCCTCATCCCCTTCTCCGTCATGGCCTCGCTGAGCCTGATGCTCGCCGTGCTCTGGGACCGTTCGCCGTTTCTCTCCGCCGCTCTCGTGGGGCCGGTGGTCGCAATCGCCCTCTACCAGCGCTCGGTGCACCGCGAGCTGAAGGCCATGCGGCTCGCACTGACCGATCCCCTGACCGGCCTCGGAAATCACCGGCATTTCTACGAGCAGCTCGAGCGCGAGGCGCTCGCTGCGGACAACGCCCATCCGCTTTCCATCTGCCTTCTCGACGTCGACGACTTCAAGCAGATCAACGACCTCTACGGCCACCCGGTCGGTGACCAGGCGCTCGTCAAGATCGCCGACCGGCTGCGGCAGGACGGCGAAGCGTTCCGGATCGGCGGAGACGAGTTCGCGCTCCTACTCCCCGGCAAGACCGCGCGTGAGGCGATGGAGGTCGCCGAGGGGGTGATCGGACGCGTGAGCGGGACGGCCGCGCTGTCGGCGGGCGTCGTCACGTACCCGGATCACGGCGTCGAGCGCTCCGAGCTCGTGCGCGTGGCCGACTCGGCCCTCTATCTGGCCAAGGAGCACGGCAAGAACCGCGTCCGCGTCTACCGCCCCGACCTGCTCGAGCTCGCCGAGCTGCGACGGCTCGCCGAGGGCCCC
>JBKPRJ010000091.1:0-22476 GCA_046734455.1 Actinomycetota bacterium
CTCGAGAGGGCCATCGAGCCGCCCGGCCGCGTCCCCTTCTCGTGGACGACGACGTCCGCACCGAGTTCCCGGGCACGCGCCGCAGCGGCCAGCCCGGCCATCCCCGCCCCCGCGACGACGAGCTCAGGCCGCACTCGCCACCTGCCTTGTGTTGCACGAATCCATCATGTCGAGGCGAGAGTTTCCGTTGTTCAAGCCGGTCCCACTTTGTGCGCGTGAAACACAAGGCCGCGGTTCGTGGTTGCCGGGGGCGGCGGGAAGGCGAAGTGCTGGACGAGCGCGTTAGACGAGGGAGAAGGTCGGCTTGTGCTCGACGTACTCGAGCTTGATGCCGTCCGGGCCCCACACGAACACGGCGTACGTGTTCTCGGCGTCCACGACGTCGGCGATCTCGAGCCCGCGCTCCTCGGCCTCGCGGATGTGGTCGTCTGCGGACTCCACGCGCAGGCCAAGATGGTTCAGCAACGGCCGCTCGGGCTCATCGGCCTTGCCCTGCTCGAGCTCGACGAACGCGTCGCCGGCCTTCAGCCGCCCGTCCTCGACGGCAAAGCCTAGGTCGGCGAGCTGCGCGAAGGTGCTTTCCGGATCGGCGACGCGGAAGGCGACGTGGTCGAGGTCGTACGCGACACCGTCATCGGTCGCGACGAGGGCGAAGGGCACGCGCTGCGGGCCTTCGAACTCGATGAGCCCCTCGTCGGGCCTCTCGACCGCGAGGTCCGGCGGCAGCTCGGCGAGCGCCTCCTCGAGGTCGAACACGCGCAGTGCGATCCGCGAGAGCGGGCCCGGCTCGCGGTCGGGCTCCGCGGCGAACAGCGTCAGCTTGCCGCGGCGGGCATCGGCGCCGACGAGCGTGAACTTCTCCGTGCGATCGATCACGTGCATGCCGAGCCGGTCGACGAGGAAATCCGCGAGCTCGTCCCGGTCGGCGACCCAGAGGGCGATGTGGTCAAGCGTCTCGATCTTCATACCGCGAACGGTACCCATGATCTTCCGGTTGCAACGTTCGCAAAACGGGGAAATTCCCGAGTGATGCGCCGCAAGGGGGTCGAGCCGAACCGGAACGAAGGCCGGCGGGTGCTGCTTCTGGCGGCCCGCCAGCCGGATCTTCGCGGCCTGCTCGAAGAGGCCGGCTTCGCCGTCGAGGCCGAGCGCCAGCCTCCGCAAACGTTTCCGGAGGTCGATCTCGCCGTCGTCTTCCGCGGACGCCTCATCGGCAGGAACCAGGCCGCGAAGCTGCACGAGCGCGGCATCGCGGTCATCGAGGTGCTGACGTCCGAGCCGACGACGCCCTCGACCGCCGGGTGGCTGCGGCTCTCCAACCGCATCTCGAAGCCCGACCTCGTCCAGGTCGTGCGCGCCGTCGCCGACTGGTCCGCGAACGGCAACGGCAAGCCGCCGTCGGAATAGAATCGGCCTTCCCGATCCCGAGGAGGGCTTCGATGCTCACATTCGGCGTCACGGTCCTGCCGGACCCGCCGCATTCACGCTTCGTCGAGCTGATGAAGCTCGCGGAGGATCAGGGCTTCGAGTACGGCTGGACGTACGACTCGCACATCCTCTGGCAGGACGCCTATCCGCTGATGACGCTGCTCGCGGTGCACACCGAGCGGCTGAAGATGGGCCATTGCGTCACGAACCCGGGGACGCGCGAGCCGACGGTGACGGCGAGCGCCTACGCGACGTTGCACGACATCTCGGACGGCCGCATGGTGATGGGAATCGGGCGCGGAGACTCCGCCCGCAGGGTGATCGGCTACAAGCCGGTGAAGATGGCCGAGTTCGAGGCCGCCCTCGCGATGATGAAGGACCTGATGAACGGACGGCAAGTCGAGTGGAACGGGAAGGAGCTCGAGCTCACCTGGGCCCAGGGCCGGCCCGAGATCCCGCTCTACGTCGCCGCGTACGGACCGCGCGCACTCGGCGTGGCCGGCCGGATCGGGGACGGCGTCATCATCCAGCTCGCCGACCCCATCATCATCCAGTGGATCATGGAGCAGGCGCGCGCCGCGGCCGTCGAGGCCGGTCGCGACCCGGACGAGCTCCAGTGCCTCGTCTGTGCGCCGAGCATCATCACGGACGACATGCAGGAAGCCCGCGAGGCGGTGCGCTGGTTCCCGGCGATGGTCTCGAACCACGTCATGGACCTCATCGAGCGCTACGGCGAGGACTCCGAGATCCCCAAGGATCTGACCGACTACGTCAAGGCGCGGAAGTTCTACGACTACAAGGACCACAGCCGCGAGGGCGCCGCGCACGGCGAGTTCGTGACGGACGAGATCTGCGATCGCTTCTCGGTGATCGGAAACGTCGAGCAGGTGACCGAGAAGCTCAAGGAGCTCGAGTCGATCGGCGTCGATCACTACAACATCTACCTCATGACCCATGGGCAGGAGGACATCCTCCGCGCCTACGGGAGCGAGATCATCCCGCAGTTCAAGGGCGCAGCCGTTTAGGGGGCGAACCCAGGGGTAGCTCCGCCGTGTGGCGGCGCTCAGCCGCCCGTGACTGCACTGGCCCTACCTCGCCGCGCTCGTCCTTCCGGCGGCGCTCCTCCTGCTCTCCGGATTCTCGGCTACAGACTCTGGCGCGACCAGTATTCCCGCTAGGGTCACGGGATCGACTGGACCGCGTTCCACTACCTGAACGACCTCCTGCGCGGCCACGGAATCGTGGAGGAGGAGATCGGCGATTTCGTCGCGGTCTGGGCGGTGCCGGCCTTTGCCGCGGCGACGCTCGGCCTGTGGTTCCTCGACCGGCCCGGGCCCTGGTACCGCTGGAAGATCGCGGCGCTCGCCGGCATGACGGCGGCCGGTCTCGGCCTCCTCGTGAGCCAGGTCATCACGCACGTCTGGCAGCGCCCGCGCCCATTCGTCGCCCACCCGCACGAAACGATTCTCCTCGTGGCGCCCTCGAACGAGCCGTCGTTTCCGAGCGACCACGCCGTCGCGGCGTTCGCGATCGCCTTCGCGGTCGCGTTCGTCGGCCGACGCATGGGCGCCGCTTTCCTCGCGGCCGCGACGCTCATCGCCGTGACTCGCGTGATCGCGGGGCTGCACTACCCCGGTGACGTGCTCGGCGGCGCGGCGATCGGCCTCGCCTCCGCGGCCGTCGTCTTGTGGCTCGCGGGCGACTTCCTCGCTCCGGTCGTCAGGATGGCCAGCAAGGCCACCGACCCGCTCGTCGCACCGGTCTGGCGTGCCTTCGACCGCGCGAAGGACCGCAAGCGCGGTAGGGCGGCTTCCTGATGGCGGCGATTCCACCCGAAGCGCGCGCCCTGCTCGAGTCCGACGCGCTCGCGCACCTCGTCACCCTGAACCCGGACGGACGTCCGCAGGTGACGTGCATCTGGGTCGGTGTCGACGGCGATGAGATCGTCGCCGGCCACCTGTTCCCCCAGCAGAAGCTCCGCAACATCGAGCGCGATCCCCGCGTCGTCCTCTCCCTCGAGGGCACGGAGTCGAACGACATGGGTCTGCGCCACTACCTCGTCGTCCACGGCACCGCGCGCATCACCGATGGGGGCGCGCCCGAACTGCTTCAGGAGCTCGCCCAGACGTATCTCGGGCCGGGAACGAGGTTTCCGCCCATGCCCGACCCGCCGCCCGGGCGCGTGACCCGAATCACGCCGGAGCGCTTCGGGGGTGTCGGTCCCTGGGCGTCAGCCTGATCGACCGGTAGAGGCGGTAGGCAGTGGGGCGGAAGCCCTGGCTCGGCCAGAAGCGGGCAGCCAGGAGATTGGCCGAGCGCCAGTCTGTGATGCACGTGACATAACCCTGCCCGTGCGCCCAGGCGAGGGCGGTCTCGGTGAGGACATTCCCGACGCCGAGCCCACGCGCCTCTCGGACGGTCGCCGCGATGCTCAGATTGACCGTCGAGTCGCTCTCGCGCTCGAGAGCGAGGTGGCCGAGCGGCTCGCCGTCGCGCTCGGCGAGAAAGTAGGCCACGCCGGGATCCGCGAGGTACTCGAGGTAGGACGCACGAGCCTCGTCTTCGGCAGGCGCCGGAGCTCCGGCCCAGGTCGGAGCTTCCGCCTGGTGGTCGAAGATCGTGAACGCGAGGGCCATCGTGGCTTCGATGTCCTCGGGGCCCGCCCGCCGCACCGAGAACCCTTCCGGCTCGGTCGGCCTGCGCGGCCCGAGCTCCTGGGCTCCGTGCACCTGCTGCTGCGCGAAGGAGAGGCTGTACCAGGCGGCCAGCACGTCCTCGTCCGCGGGAACGACGACGTAGTGGTCGAGGTAGCCCGCACCGACCCATGTCGCCCCGGCGACGGAATAGAGATCCCGGTAGAGATCGGGCTCTTCCCCCTCGGCGAGCTCGTGGTCGGCCAGCGCTGACCACGCATGGAGGCCGCGAACGTCGTCCTCCTGCAAGGTCGCCAGAAGCCGGCCGGCGCCGTCGCCGTCGCGAACCGCCTCGGCGCCGACCTTCCCCTCCATCTCGATGGCTCGGAGCTCGAGGGACACGCGACCAGCCTAGAGCCTCGTGTCCGGCGTCAGACCGATCGGGTAGAACGCAGGCATGCGGTGGAAGTTCTGGAAGGCCGACGAAAGCGCCGAACCAGTCGTTCCGGAGGCGGTCGCGGAGCCGGAGCCGGAGCCCGAGCCCGAGCCCGAGCCCGAGCCCGAGCCGGAGCCCGAACCCGCGGAGCCCGAGCCGCAGTCCCAACCGGAGCCCGAGCCGGAGCCCGTTCGCCACGCACCCGCTCTGCAGCCAGAGCCGGAGGAGGAATCGGCTCCCACCGAGGTGGCCCTGACGATCGACGAGGCCAAGGACGCCATCCGCGAGGCGGGCGGCGACGTCATCCAGGTGGGCTTCCTCGCGAGTGCCTACCGGCGCCACTACGAGGAGGATCCGAACAGCGGCGAGACGGCCGCCTCACGCAAGAAGCTCCGCGACCTCGTCGGGAAGCGGCTGAAGGACCGCGGCCTGCTCGCCGCGGACGGGACCGTCGAGCTGCGCGACTAGCTGGGCCCGAGGCTTCCCGAAACCCCTGCTCCCGAGCCTCCTTCCTTCAACTCGACGAAGATCACGTGCGTCGGGGACTCGCCGATGTTCTCTCCAGCGTGCGTCTGCGCATCCAGCCAGCGAACCTCACCCTGCTCGAGATGGACGTCGCGCCCCTCGCCGGAGGCTGCCTCGAGCCGCCGGTCGAACGCGCTCAGCGTGAACATGACGCTGTCCGGATGGTCGTGCGGGCTCGTCCTCTGGCCAGGCTCGTCCTTGTACTCGAGCACGCGGACGCGCTCGTTTTCGAAGATCACGAAGTACTTGTCGGGGTCGGTCGCAGTGGGATCGGCCAAAGTCGCTCCTTTCGAGATCGACTGAGTCTAAGCGGCGGGCTCGCATGAAAACCTGCGGACGAACGCTGCTTCATCGTGCGAATCGTTGCCTCGAAACCCGCTATCCTTGGCGACGACCACCCGGGTGCGCCCTTCTTGGCGCTTCTCCTTCTTCGCCGCTTACGCTTGGGACTAGCGGCGCTTCTGAGGTCTCCGTTCCCGTCAGCAATGAGGGAGGGGGGACTTCATGTCCCGCACGACGGACCGACTGGTCAGGAACCAGATCCTCTTTCGTGAGGTGAACGAGCGCGTGCGCGAGGTCGTCGACGGCGAGGACGGGCGCATCGAGTTCCTGTGCGAGTGCAGCAACCCGGACTGCATCGAGACGCTCGTCCTCACGAATGCGTTCTATGAGCACGTTCGCTCGCGCGCAACTCTCTTCGTCCTCGCGGAGGGCCATGAGCGACTCGAGGTCGAACGTGTCGTCGACAGGGGGCCGGGCTACGTGCTCGTCGAGAAGCACGTCGGGGCCGACCTCCTGCGCGAAAGCGACCCGCGCAGCGCGGGGACGTAGGCGTGGGCGGTTCCCGGAAGGAACGCCTGATCGAAAACCAGGAGATGTTCCGGTATGCCAAGGAGAAGCTGCGCGACCGGGTCGTCGAGAGCGGCATCACGGATCATCGCCATATTCCGTTTCTGTGTGAGTGCGGCGAGGAAGCCTGCCAGGGGCGTATCGAGGTAACGCTCGACGAGTACGAGCAGGCGCACTTCCTCAGAAATCAGTACTTCGCGCTCCCGGGTCACCTTCGTGTGGCAGGCGAGGAGTCGATGGAGGACAACGGACGCTACGACGTCCTGACCACGGCGCTCGAGTAGCACAAAACGGATCCGCTGAAGGACAGTCGTCGTTAGGAAGGCGCCACGGGCATTGCGCGGGCCTTAACCCCACCGTAACGGGACGCAACCCCTACTTAACGACCTTCGCGCCAGAGTACGACCCTTGCTGCCTCTGCACGGCATCTCCGTCGGTGACTCGCTTCTCGTGGTTGCGCTCCTGCACAAGAAGGCCGACGCGTGGGCTACTTCGTTCCGGATCGTGGCTGACGAGGAGATCATGAGTACGGACGTCAATCGAATCGTGTCCGACCTGCAGACCGACATCGCCCGGCACCTGAACAGTGAGATCGAACGCTAGGCGGAACGGACAGGCGGAATACCCGACGCGCCGGATCCGCTGAGGACGCTTCGAGCCCGTGCGTGGGAGCGGTTGTACGAGAACCGCGGGAGCGGCGTCCGCGCTGGTACGGCGAGACCACGGTCGTCCTCCGTCACCTCGCGCCATCGACGACGTATGCATTCACCGTCAAGGCGCTCGACCAGGACAGCAACACGTCGGAGAGCAACGCGGTCACCCTGACGACTGAGGCGACGAGCGACGTGACGCCCCCCGCGGCGCCCACGAATGTCCGCATCGTGGGCAGTTTCGGGTGCCCCGAGTTCTTCGTCGGCTGGACCCAATCCAGCGACGACACCGATCCGCAATCCGCGATCGAGTACGAGATCTACGTCAACGGTGTGCTCAGCCCGCTCCCGGTCTCGGTCGGGGTCGACCAAGACTTCGTCTACGCCGCGGCGAGCGGCGCGAGCACGTTCACCGTGAAAGCGGTGGATCGGGCCGGCAATACGTCACAGGCGAGCAACGCAGTGACCGAGATCTGCTGAGCTCGGCACCGAGCGGCGAAACGCCGTCCAGAAAAACTGAGGGCCGCTCGCGCGGCCCTCAGTCCTTGTAGGGGTCGTAGACGTCGCGACCCGCCATGGCGACGCCCAGGGGCCGAAGCGTGTGCTTCACACGGATCGTGTTCCCGTGTGCCGCGAGCACGTCCGGCAGGCGCTTGTACACCTCCGGCGCCTCGTCCGCACCGCCGCCGATGACGACGATGTTCTGCTCCCGCAGGCGCGCCTGCACGGCACGCCAGTCGACGACACCGGGCTTCAGCTGCTCCTCCACCCACACCTTCTTGACGCCTGCGTCCGGGTGATCCGGGCAGACGCCCTTCTTCGGTGGGCCGAGATGCGAGCTGATGCCGTCGATGTCGAACACCCGGTCGCAGTCGCGGTTTCGGCAAACCCAGCGCTTGCGTCGCCGAACTCGGCCGGCAGCCTTGGACCGGCTCATCACGCGGCCGGCCCCGTGAACCGTCGAGTAGAGCGCCTCCTCGTTGGCGTCCGACTCGACGCCTTCGAGAATGACCGAGTCGTCGCCCATGGAGCCGCCGACGAATCCCTCCTGGCCGGGGCGGGCCGGCGTGCAGCCCTTCCGGATGACCCAGTAGGTGCGGCCGAAGTGCTCCTCCCGCCACGCGAAGTTGTGGTGGTTGTGCACCTCGTCGGTCGCCTCGGCGCCCAGGATCTCGAGCACCTTGTCGATGACGATGTCGCGGCCGGCGTACGCGTACTCGCCGGCGAGCTCCATCGCCGCCACGTACGACTCGCCGAGCTCCGAGCCGACCTCGAAGAGGACAGGCGGTGAGTCCATCTCGCCCTCGACCGCCCGCTCGCCGAAGCGCTTCCCCTCCGCGAGGGCGAGGAACCCCGAGGCCGTCTTGTGGCCGAAGCCACGCGAGCCGAAGTGAACGCCGACCCACACGTGGCCCTCCTCGTCCTCCATGAGGTTCACGTAGTGGTTTCCCGAACCGACCGTGCCGAGCTGCGACTCGGCGACCTGCGCAAGCTTGCGCTGCGGCTCGAAGTCCGCGTTTCGGATCCGCTCGAGCACCGGGTGGTCGGCCCGCTCCTGCGCCGGCACGCCCATGCCGAACGAGATCCGGTTCGTGATCTCCCGCATGATCGACTCGATGCCGCCGAGGGCCGCGAGGTCGGCCCGCGTCAAGTCCGTGCGGGCGGCCTTGTTGCCGCAGCCGATGTCGTAGCCCACGCCCGACGGCGAGACGTAGCCCTCGTAGGCGATACCGCCGCCGATCGGCTGCGAGTACCCCGGGTGATGGTCGGCGCAGAGAACGCCGAACTCGGCGTCACCCGCCTCCATGCAGCGCTCGAGCTGCTTCAGGCTTCGCTCGTCGACTGCGCCGAACGTCTTGACCTTCATGTCCAGCCTCCTTCCCTTCGTTGTATTCGGCAAGACACCGGGCGGACTCGAACCGCCGTCAGCGCGCTTTGCAGGCGCGCGCCTCGCCACTCGGCCACGGTGTCGCGAGAGCCCCCGAGAGGAGTCGAACCTCTGCGCCCGGGTTCGAAGCCCGGTGCTCTTCCGGCTGAGCTACGGGGGCAGGAGGGGCGGCTTTTCCGCCCCTGGAGCCGTCAGCGCTCTCTGAAGTAGTCGGCGCGTCCGGCTCCGTCGAAAGCGGCCGCTGTTTCGGCAGCAGTTCTTGAAAGCGGCGGCCCGATCCGCACGGGCAGAGGTCGTTGTTGCCCAGCCGCTCTTCGAGCTCCTTGACGCCGCCCTTGACGCTCCGCGGCCCACGCCTCACGTTCGTCTCCGACGGGAAGCCGCGCCGGCGCTTGCTCATGGGCTCAAAACGAGAACTCGTCGTCGTTTCCCTTACGGGCCATCGTGGGTGCCTCCTTTCGCCGGGAATCGAGGTGCGGGCGGAGGGACTCGAACCCTCAACCCTCCGTGAGGAACGGCTTCTGAGGCCGTCGCGTCAGCCAGTTGCGCCACGCCCGCACGTGGGCGCCGCCGCTCGACCCCCAGGCGACAGCGCGTTTGCCCTACCAGCTCCAGCCGCGCCGGTAGGCGTCAACGAGGAAGCGATCAACCGCCGCCTTGTCCGGCTGGGGCGGAAGCTGCGTGCGCTCGAGAGCGTCGGCGAGACGGCGCTCGACCTCGTCGATTTCGGCGAGCGCCTCGTCGAAGGTTCGCTCGCCGGTACGAATCGCCATCACGCGCGAGCGCTGAGGCTCAGGCAGGGGGAGTGTGAGCTGCCCGGTCTCAAGGAGCTCGATCCCCTGGTAGCCGAGACGCGCAGCGTGCATTGCGTACTTCGTGTCGAAGCCGTGCGCTTCGACGAGCTCAGGCCGATTGACCCGCATCTGGCCACGGATGCCGAGCAGGCGCTCCCGTTGCCCATGCAGGTAGCCGAGGTAGCCGCGTCCCGCACGGCGCGAGAGGAGGGCTGGCCGAAGCTCGCGGAGATCCTCACCCAATTCCGTCCTCACGAGCACGAGCTCGTCAGGGACGAAGAGAAGCAGGAGGATCGTGGGGTGCCCCTTGAGCGCGAGCCGGATGTACTTACGGAGGCTGTAGGCGACGAGGTCGAGATCGCCCGGGCCGGAGCGCACGCCCTCTGGCTGGGTCCGCTCCACGAAGTGCTCAAATCCGTACAGACCGCCGCGGATTCCGGGAGCGCGCCTCAGGCCGAGCAGATACTCGGGCGGTTCGATGAAAACAGCCATCTCATCGCGATCGTCCTGACCGCCGTGGTGAAGGCCGTGAACGGTGGAGCCCACCGTCGCGCGGAGGATCGTCCCCCGCTCGACCAGCTCTCGTGAATCCATGGCCGTCTCCTTCCTCTGTCGAATTCCACTCTGGCGCCCCGCCTGGACAGCTCGGCGGGGCGCCTCATCGGTCGCCCGCCGAGCTCGCTCCTCTTTAGAGCGAGCCGCGGGCGAAGTCGGAGATGAGCTGCGGCGTCGCCGTGTCGAAGCCGACGACGTCGAGCATCCCCGAATCGGCCGGATCTGCGATCGAGAACCGGTTCGAGACCATTCCGACGACGACCAGGCGGGCGTCGATGCCCGACGCGTGCCGGTACTCGCGGAGGGCCTGGGCGGGATGCACGTCGCCTGCCCACGTCTCCGAGTCGGTGTAGATCACGAACGCATCGATCTCGCGCTTCTTCGCCTGTGCATAGAGCATCGGAAGCGCACAGTCGGTCCCGCCGAACGGCAGGTCGTCGACGGTCTTCACGACGTCGTCGAGGCGCTGCCGCGGGCTGATCGGGAGCGGGGTGAGACCCTGCTCTCCCCACCCCCACTGGCTCTTCGTCTGCGACTTCCAGCCGCGCCGGCCGGCGAAGAAGCCGACCACCTCGTAGCGGTCCTCCGTCGCGGCCGTCACGAGGGCGAGCGCGGCAGATGCCTCACGAGGCGTGAGCCCCGGAACTCCGGCCACCCAGCCCGACGTCATCGACCCGGACACGTCGAGGGCGAGGAGCAGGCGCTTCCCCGTCGGCTCGACGTTCCCGAACGCGACATAGAACGATGCGTCGAGAGCATCCACGACCTCGCGAACCGGGCTCCAGGTATTCCGGCCGCGGGAACCGCGTCCGGCCTGGTACGTGCGCAGTGCCGCGAGGAGCGCGATCGGGTGCACGCGCGCCTTGCGGATGCGCTCGCCGTCGCCGAGTCGCTCGACCACAGTCGCCACGCCCTCCGAACCGGGTGCGAGGACGCCGACGCGCGTCATCGTCGCCAGGTTGCGGATCATGGCCGTCATCGGCATGGCCTCGAGGAGCGCCTCCCAGACCTCCGGCGAGGTCAGGTGCTCGCTCACGACTGCCTCGCGAGGAAGGCCGTAGTCCCGGACGAGCTCCGCCGTCTCGGCCGGAGACTGCGCCTCCTGGGCGAGAGCGAAGCCCTCGACCGCACGGGGGAGACCCTCCGTCTCGCCGCCGCGGACGATCCACTCGAACAGGCGAGCGTGCTCGTCCGAGACGCCGAGGGTCGGGTTGCCCGCGCTGACCTCCTCACCGGGATGGGCGAGGCGCAGGACATCGCGATGCGTCACGCCCTCCCGCTGGCGGTACTTGACCGCCTGGTAGGCGACCTCCTCGACCGGTCGGGCTGCATACCAGCGGCCGACTGCCCGCCGTAGAGAGCGGCCCCAGCCGCGGAAGCCCTCGACAAACGTCACGAACTGGAAGAGATGCGTTCCGGTGCGCGCGACCTTCGGGAGCGCGTCGAGCGCAGCCTTCCGTGTCGGCTCGTCGCCGAGACCGGCCGCCATCGCCAGGGCGAAGAGCGCCGGGTCATTCTTCGGGGCCCGGCCCTCGTCGCTCACCCGAACGATCTCGTCGACCGCCCGTGGGCCGTCGGACGCGAGGCAGCGCTCCACCGCCTCGGCGTTTGCCCGGGTCAGCGCGAGCTCGGATGCGTAGTAGCTGCCGCCCTCCGAGCCGAGGACGAGGAAGCGACGGAGCCGCGTCCAGTCGTCCACCCCCCAGGCGAATCCGCCGGCGGAGTTGGGCACCTGGCCCGAACCGGGGATTGGAGCAGACTGGGGCGGGCGCCGAGGGCGAATGCGCTTCAGATAAGACATCTGGTACCTCCTTTCGGTGTTGGTCGACTGTGTCGTGAGAAACCGCGGTCGTGGTTGCGTAGATCGGGTTCAACCGGCGAGCGATTCGCTCCACCGGCCCTCCTGGTAACCGAACCACTCCGGCCCGCGGAAAGAAGACTGCGGTCATGGCGTTGCAGGGCGGACAACTGAGCTACTGCAGCCTGGTCCCGCCAGGCGCAGGCGAGTATCGACCTCGCGTCTCCCGGACGTAGCCCGGGTACTCTGACCGATAACCGCACCTACTCCGGCCCGCAGTCGGGGTCGTGAGCCACCGGGTCGTGGCCCGCGGTGGTAATGCGCTGCTGCGGTCTTGGTTGTACAGCCGGAAACTGCTCTGCCAACTGAGCTACCGGAGCGCGAGAGCTCCGGGCGGGACTCGAACCCGCGACCTGTCGATTCGGATCGATAACCGGAACTGTTCCGGCCCGCAGCAGGTCGTACGTCGCGGTCGTGGAATGCGATCGGGTCTGCGGAGTCGAACCGCGGCGGCCCGTGAGGACCGCTCTGCCCATGAGATAACCGAGCCGCTCCGGCCCGCGACGATGGTGCAAACAGGCCCGCCAGGAATCGAACCCGGACCGACGAGGTTGGAGCTCGCCGTGCTCCCGATTACACCACGGGCCTTCGTTCGAGCTGTGAAGAGCCTCCGGCAGGAGTCGAACCCGCACTACGGCCGTACAAAGGGCGCGTGCTTGCCGTTGACACTACGGAGGCGAGATGGAGACGGCGGGAGTCGAACCCGCTCCTCCTCGGTGCAAACGAGGTGCTCTTCCTCTCGAGCTACATCTCCGAGGTGCGGACGGATGGAGTCGAACCACCACAGCACGAGGCGCCGCGTTTACAGCGCGGGGAGCTCACCCTTGCTCAGCGTCCGCGTATGGGGTGACCGGCCGGGCTCGAACCGGCGCCGCGGGGCTCACAACCCCGGATGCTTCCGTCTACACCACGGCCACCATGAAGCGGGGACGACCGGACTCGAACCGGCGGCCTCTCGCCTGACAAGCGAGTGCTCTGCTCGTCTGAGCTACGCCCCCAGGTAGCGCGGGTGGGATTCGAACCCACGGTCTCGAGCTCATGAGGCTCGCGAGGACAGCCCCTCCTCTACCGCGCAAGTCTGGCTGGCAGGAGTCGAACCTGCGCACTCCGGCGCCCAAAGCCGGCGGGGTGGCCAGTCTCCCCTACAGCCAGGTGACACCCCCGGCGGGACTCGAACCCGCAGCTTCCGGGTTGAGGGCCCGGCGTCATCACCGCTTCGACCACGGGGGCAAGAGAGCTCCGGCGGCAGGGCTCGAACCTGCGCTCTCGCGATTAACAATCGCGCGTCTTACCGACTCGACCACGCCGGAACGAAGGACGGAGGCAGCAGGGTTCGAACCTGCGGACGGCGGACCGCCTGCGCGCTAGCAACGCGCTGCCTTACCACTCGGCCATGCCTCCTCGAGGCGGAAGGAGAGGGAGTCGAACCCCCAAGGCCCGTAGGCCCACCCGTTTTCGAGGCGGGATACCGCACCGGTGGCGGTCCTTCCGAAGTGGCCCCGGCAGGCGTCGAACCTGCACCGTCCCGGGTAAGAACCGGGAGCTCTCCCGTTTGAGCTACGGAGCCGAGGTGTGGCCGGCAGGGATCGAACCTGCGGCGCCCCGCGTTTCAGGCGGGCGCTCTACCGGCTGAGCTACGGCCACACGATGGGCGAGGCTGGGGTCGAACCAGCGGCCTCTTGTGTGTAAGACAAGCGCTCTCCCGTCTGAGCTACTCGCCCGAAAGTTCCGGGACAAGGGTTCGAACCTCGGCCTCCACGTTCAGAGCGTGGCGTCCTCCCGGTTAGACGATCCCGGATCGTGGGTCAGGCTTCCCGCACGGCAGGCGCAAGGTCGTCCTCACTCCCGCCTCGGCCTAGCCCGGTCGACGCGGCAGTGAGATCGATCTCTGACTCGTTCGTCATCCGAACGATGTTTTCTGAGCCACTCGCCTACTCTTCAACCCTGGATCTCCGCGCCTCGTACGTCATCGCGGGGTCTTCGTGGAGGAGACTTGGAGCCCGAGCCTCGTGTCGCGTTCGGTAAAAGCGCAAGCTAAAGCACAAGTGCAATTACGTGCGCACTTCCACGCCGCGACTTCCGAGGGTCTTTCTCTCTCAGGCGGGGCCTCGATTCGTTCTAGATCTTCTTCAAGCTGAGCATCATCCTTCCGTTTCGCGTCTTCTTGTGCCTTCAAACGACGAAGGCGACCGTCTCCGGTCGCCCTCGCATCGAGCTCGTATGCGCGTGGTTCCTAGCGCATACACCTCTCAGCGAGGGCTTGCACGTAACCGAGCCGGCTATCCGTATTCACGGGCTTGTGCCAGCACGGCAACGCCGAGGCGGTCTGGACCGCTTCGGAGAAAGACGCACGGATGTTGGCTGTCATCAGCATGATGCGGTCGCAGGATAGCGGATGATTTTCGGATTGGCAAGGAATCCAACTAAACAAATTCGCGAGTAGATCGACCGACAGATATGAAATCACTCGCGAATTCGACTTATGGGTATTTACGTCTGACCGGAACACACTCCTGCAACTCTGTGTCCGAGTCGGCTCCTTCCCTGCCGTCGACTTGGTGACAGTCCTCGCGAGCTGTCGTACTGTGCGTAAAGGCATGCGAGTACTGCTCCACGTCATCGCAGTCAGGGTAGCCCGTCCGTGAACGCCGTCCACTCGAGGTGGATCGCCGGCTGCGGGTGCCTGCTCCTCGTGCTCTTGAGCTTGGGCTGTGCGTCGGCCAGACAACCCGTGGAGGACATCCCCGATGGCGTGATCGCCCGAGTCGGCGACGAGACAGTCACCGGCCAGGAGCTCGAAGCCTTCCTGGCCGAGGTGCAGACGCGTTACGAGGCGAAACACCTCCCCTACCCCGAGCCCGGCACGCCGGAGCAGTCGAACCTCCTCGCCGAGGCGATCGACGCGCTCGTCGGTCGGCTGCAGACCGAGCGCAGCGCGGCCGAGCTCGGCGTCACGGTCACGAACGAAGAGGTCGAGGCGCAGTTGACAGACCTAGCCCGGTCGAACGGAGACATCGACGAGAAGCTCGCGAAGGAAGGGCTCAGCGCTGACCGCGTGCGTGCGGACATCCGAGCGAAGATCTTGAGAGTGAAGATCTTCGAGGCGGTGATCGCCGGCGCCCGGCCGACCGAATCGGACATGCGCGCCTACTACGACAGTCACATCGAGGACTACACCCGCTGGCCGCCGCGGGAGGTCGATTACCTCTTCGTCCGCGACCGGCAACTCGCCGACGAGCTGGCCGCCCGCCTGCAGGCGGGCGAAGATGTCGAGGCTCTCGCGAAAGAGCATCCCGACGCGGGAACCACCCAGGGACGGATCACGATCGAGGACACTGGGCCGGGACTGCTGCCATTCCAGCGGGCGGCGTACACGTTGCCCGTGGGCGAGATCGCGATCACCCACTCGGGGGTCGGTTGGAGCATCGTCCGGCCGGCCTCACCGCTCGAGCTTGGGCAAGTCATCCCATATGGGGACGTGGCGGACGATCTCCGCCTGGAGTTGAAGCAGGCGGCGCGCAAGCAGGCGATGGACGCCTGGACGAAGTCGAGCTCCACAACGGCCGAATCGCTGACGACGTACGAGGCGGGCTGGAGTCCGGACGAGCTCCGGCAAGAAGCATCCTTCCCGTTGCCACCCGAGCCTCAGCGGCAGGAGTGCGACCTTCCCGACGGCGAGTACACGTACGAGAGGCTCGTCGAGCTAGGTTGCGGCCGCATCTTCCCCATCCCTGGACTCGATGGTCCGCCGTGCCCAGTCGCGCTCGTCGACGACTACCTCGTCGGAGGCTTCGACTCGGACGAGATCAAGAGCGGCTATGCCGACTATGTGACGGACGATGACGGTCCTGGGTGCGTCTCCGACCCGCGCGGGCAGACGATCGGGATCTACCATCGGCCGGCGCCGCCGCTGCCAGCCTCGTCGTCATCCGACTGAGATACGGGCAACCAAGAAGGCCCCGCTGAGCGAGGCCTTCGAATAGCGGGGCCGGTTATGGACAAGTCCCTACGACCGCGTTCCGCATAGAAGAACATTGCCGCCTCGCCTCGCTTCGCCCGGCCGGTCGCCGGAGGCGGAGACCGGCCGGGCAGCCCAGCTCTTAGGCAGCGCGACGCAGCGGCTCCTCACGGGGCTCTGAAACAGCGCCCGCCTTGTGGAACACCTGTGCAAGCCGGCCGAGCGTGAGCGCCGCGAGCAAGAGCGCGAAGTCGCGGAGCGCGATGTCGTAGTACGTGGGCGGATCGACCGTCAACAGATTCACCACGATCCCCGCCAGCCAGGCCGCGACGACAAACGCACCGATACGCGGCGCGAGAGCAACCAGGATGCCGGCCGCGATCTCGACCGCGCCCACGAAGTACATGAAGTCTTGGCCGCTTCCGGGCACGATGTCGTTCACCCAGGGCGCCAAGTAATTGGTCCAGTCGACCATCCAGTTGAAGAACTTGTCCAAGCCGAAGAGGATCGGCGCCAGCGTGAAGCCCACGCGGAGGAGCAGATACGCGTGGTAAGCCGGATTCCTGGTTGGCCTCTTTTCAGCAATAGCGGTCATGTTCTCGATGCCTCCTATTTAGTCTTGGAATCGCTGACGAGGTCGTGCCGTCGTGAGCCTGTTACGAGGGACCGGCCTCTGTCACTCCTCGCGGAACCACGAGGACTGGGCAGCGGGCGATGCCGATCAGGCTGTTCGAAACGCTGCCGAGAAAGGCCGACTTGAGCGGCCCGCGGCCGCGAGAGCCGACGACGATGAAATCCGCTTCTTCATCGTCCGCCAACTCTGCCAACCGTTCGGCAGGAATCCCGAACTCTGTCCGAAGTTCCGCACCGTCCACTGCAGCCTCGGCCACGAGGTGTTCAAGCAGGGCCCCGGAGGCTTCCATGTCAGCGTCTGTGCGTTTCTCCGTCAGCGGCGGTCCGTACCCCGTCAGGCGTGCCATCGGCTGGTAGGCGTTGGTCGGCACGACGGGATCCGGGACGGAAGCGACGACGTTGGCGACGATGAGATTCGCGCCGAGCCGGCGTGCAACCTGCGCCGCGACGCCTAAGGCCCGCTGCGAATCCGGCGATCCGTCGACGCCGCAGACGATTGATCCATTCATCTCTTCTCCTTTCCGACGGTCACACAGCGAGCATCGCCGGCTGCCGAGAACGCCACTATCGGTCGAGCAACCCATCCCGCACTTGATTGGCCCCCATTTCGCCGCTTCGTTCCAGCGCCGTCAGCGCCCGCAAAATGCACTGATCGTCATGAAGGCTGAAGATCCTTCTCGTGCCAGCGCCGTTCGCCCAAGAAAGCCGCGTCGCAGTGAGACCCGCCCCCGCTGCCCCAGAAAAGCGTCGCGCTTGGGCCCGTGGGCGTGAGCTCCCGAGACAGGTCGCTGGTGGCGCGCGGTGGATCGGTGACAGCGTCACCCTCCTGGGCCACTAGCTCGATTGCCGCGAGAGTCGAATCGTCGACGTGCCTTTCGATCAGCGGGAAGAGACACCGCTCCTCGTGGCGGACGTGGGCAGACAGCAACTCGCCGAGCTCGTGCATGATCGGCGTAATCGGTCTGTCGCTATCGAGGGCATGTCGAAGGGCCTTCGCGAGCGCGTGGAGGCGCACGTGCTCGAGGAGTGCCTGAACGAGGGGCTCACGGACCGCAGGGAAGTCGAGAGCAGCCGGAAAAACGAGTTCCTCCTCCTCGCGAAAGTGTCGAACCGACTCCTTGGCGAAGAAGCGCAGGAATGCCCATGCCACCGTGCTCGGGTCCGAGCCCTCGCCGGCACCCCGAAGCCTCCGCGCTTGAACCAGCGCATCGTGGTGGTCGTGGGACAGCGGCACGAGACTGGAGCGCCGCTTCATGGTTCACACCTCCTTTCGACCGGGCGAGACGCATGCCGCGACCCCCTCTCTTCAGGTCGACTGACTTGCTGCCTCGACGCCAACATCGCGATCAGCCTCGCCTGAGCGATCCGCACGCACAATGCGCGCCAATGCCCATTTCCCAGCGGGTGCTGCACGCATCTGCCGACCTCCACGCCTCGTTCGCGTTGGATGGGTGCCTCGAGTGACGAGGGTGAGGTCTAGCCCCGATGGACGGCGAGTGCGCCCGACGGCATCTTCACAACGAGATGGAGAACAATCGACTTGAAAGCCGCGGCGCGAGAGGCTCGAGGGGCAAGACGCCCGATTCGGACATGGCGCTCTTCGTCGCCGCCTTGGCGTTCGGGCTGGCGATGCTCTCGCTCTTCGCCGTTTTGGCCTTCGCCAACGTGAAGGCACTCGGTGACGTCGCACCATTCTTTGCAGTCCCGGTGCTGCTGTTCATCACCTCAAGCGTCCTCTTCCTGAAATGGGGCGAGGGTGAGGTTGACGAGGCGGCCCATGAAGAAGCCGCGACTCGAAGATGAAGCGTGCGGCCATCAACGGCTTCGGACGGATCGGACGCAACTTCCTCCGTGCCTACCTTGAGCGCCGCCCCGACTACGAGATCGTCGCCGTCAACGATCTCGGCGATCCGCCAACGATGGCGCACCTTCTGCGGTTCGACTCGCTCCTGGGGCCCCTGCGCCAAGCGGTCGCGGTCGGCAGCGAGACGATTACGGTGGGGGATCTCAATCTGCGGGCGCTCTCGATTGCCGAGCCCGCGAACCTCCCCTGGCGAGAGCTCGAAATCGATGTGGTCGTCGAGGCGACGGGGCACTTTGCGGAGCGAGTCAAGGCGCAGGCGCACCTCGACGCAGGAGCCCGCGCAGTTGTTATCTCGGCAGTGGCCAAGGATGCGGACGTGACACTGGTGCCGGGCGTCAACGACAGCGCCTACAACCCCGACCGCCACTTCATCGTCTCGAACGCGTCGTGCACGACCAACTGTGTCACGCCTATGGCGAAAGTGATCCACGAAGCCTTCGGGATCGAGCGCGGCTTCATGACGACGGTGCATGCCTACACGGCAGGGCAGCCGATCCTCGATATGCCGCACAAGGATTTACGCCGGGCGCGCGCCGCAGCGATCAACCTGATCCCCACGACGACAGGTGCGGCACGCGCGCTTGGAACGGTCCTGCCGGAGCTGGAGGGGAAGATCGGCGCGATGGCGATCCGAGCACCGATTCCCGTCGGCTCCCTCGTCGACCTCGTCGTGGAACTGTCGGAGCCCGTCGGACGCGACGAGGTGAACGCAGCCTTCCGGGAAGCAGCCGAGACAGCTCCGCTCAGCCGGATCATCCGCTATGCAGACGAGCCCCTGGTCTCGAGCGACATCATCCGCTCCCCATACTCATGCGTCTACGACAGCCAGCTGACGATGTCGGAGGGCGACCTCGTGAAGGTCTTCGGTTGGTACGACAACGAGTGGGGCTACAGCTGTCGCCTCGTCGACCTCGTCGAGCGAATGGTGGCAGGGAATCGATGACTCGCGAGCGACGCCTGTCGCGCCCCGAGCTCCTTGCATTCCTCGGCGAGATGCTGATGATCCGACGCTTCGAGGAAAAGGTCGTGGAGCGTTTTCGTGCCGGCGATCTGGCCGGCTTCCTTCACGCCTGCATCGGCCAAGAGGCCATTGCCGTCGGCGTTTGCCGGGCCCTCGAACAAGGCGACGTGATTGCCTCGACGCACCGTGCGCACGGGCACGTGCTTGCAAATGGAACACCGGCGAACGAGGTGATGGCTGAGCTGTACGGGAAGAAGGAGGGCTGCTCGCACGGCTACGGCGGCTCGATGCACCTCTATGACGTCGCGCGCGGCAACATGGGCGCCAACGCCGTCGTTGGCGGCGGGCTCCCTGCGATGGTCGGTGCGGCGCTCGCCTTCCGGATGCGTCAAGAGCCACACGTCGCGGTCGCGTTCTTCGGTGACGGCGCGACCAACATCGGCACCTTCCACGAATCCATGAACCTTGCCCAGCTCTGGCAAGTCCCGGTCGTCTTTGTCTGCGAGAACAATCGCTGGGCCGAGTCGACACCACAGTCCCAGCATCAGCCGATCCGAGACCTGACGCAGCGCGCGGCGGCGTACGGGATGCACACGTTCGACGTGGACGGACAGGATGTCGAAGCAGTTCACGTTGCCGCCCTCGACGCGCTCGAGCATGCGCGGGCGGGCAACGGGCCCGTCTTCCTGCTCTGCGAGACAGAGCGCTTGACCGGCCACTACATCGGCGATCCGCAGGTCTACCGCGATAAGGATGACCTCCGCCGACTGCAGGCGACGCGAGACCCGATTTCAATCCTCCGCGCGCGGCTCGAACCGAGCGACGAGGAGTGGGATGGGCTCGAACGCGAGGCCCAGGCTGTCGTCGACACATCAGTCGAGTTCGCGCGAGCCGGGACAGATCCCGATCCTCGCGACGCGCTCGAAAACGTCTATGCCGAGCCGTCATGAGCGGCAATCGCAGGCGCTTCCGAGCCCGTGATGGCATCGGCGGAGAAAGGAGTCACCGTTGGAACGCCTAGCGATCATCGCGCGCCTCAAGGAAGGAACTGCTCATCGCGCCGCTGAGCTGATCGACCGGGGGCCCCCGTTCGATCTGTCCGAGATCGGCCTTACCTCACACAGTGTCTTCCTCTCCTCGAAAGAGGTCGTCTTCGTCTTCGAAGGCCACCAGGTCGAATGGTTGGTGGATGATTTGGTCGACGACCCGTTCCAGCACGAGATTCAGCGGGCGCTCGACCAGTGGCGGGCGATCGTCGATGGCCCGCCCGGGATCGCCCGAGAGCAGTTCGGATGGCGCGGGGATGGCGCCAAGCCTGCCTTGGAAGCAGTGGCAGGGATGGGAGGTTCGTCATGATCGTCGTCGGCGTCGATCATTCGGAGGGCGCGAAGGAAGCGCTCCAGTTCGCTTTCGAGGAGGCGCGGTTGCGTCAGGCGACGCTTTGCGCCGTGCACGCCTGGCAGTTCGGCTACATCGGCACGACCGGGATCGAGGGCTCTGTCCCTGTGCTCGGCGCTGAGCACGGAGAGCATCGAAGGGCCGCGGAAGCAGCGCTCGCTGCGGCAATCAGGAAGGCAATTCCCGACACTGGTGACGTGGACGTGAAGTGTCGCGTTCGCGAGGGAGCGGCAGCCGCCGTGCTCGTCGACGAGTCCCGCGGCGCCGATTTGCTCGTCGTCGGCTCGCGTGGACACGGGGGATTCGCGCAGGTGCTCCTGGGCTCTGTGAGCCAGCAGTGCGCTCACCACGCCGAGTGTCCGGTCGCGATCGTGCGGCCGAGGCCGAGCACGCTCTAGCGGCGATGGATGTCCGTCTCAAACGCGCCTACGACCCGGCGGCACCATCGGACGGCTACCGGGTCCTGGTCGACCGCATCTGGCCGCGCGGCGTGACGCGCGAAGAGGCGCATTTGGGTGAGTGGGCGCGCGAACTTGCGCCGAGCACCGAGCTGCGGCGTTGGTTCGGGCATGACCCGTCCCTCTTCGAAGAGTTCCGGCGCCGCTACACCGAAGAGCTCGGGGGGCACACGGAGAAGTTGCGAGAGCTGCGGCGGCTCGCACGCGAGGGACGCGTCACGCTGGTCTATGGGGCACGCGACACGGAACACAACGACGCGGTCGTGGTGGCGGACGTCCTCCGAAGAGGCAGACGCTCGACGTGACGATGGTCTCGCAGCTGGCGCGATTCGTCATCGACCGGTCGTGGGATGACCTCTCCGAACCCGCCCGCACAGACTTGCGCATTCGCGTGCTCGATGCGCTCGGCTGCGCGCTCGCTGCAACGGAGGCGCCACCCGTCCGAGCCATCCGAGCCGGAATCGACGTCCTCGGTGGACGTCCGCTCTGCACCCTCATCGGTGGTGGCCGGTCGGCTCCCGACCGCGCCGCCCTCTACAACGGAGCGCTCGTCCGTTACCTCGACTTCAACGACTCGTACTTCGCTCCCGGCGAGACGTGCCACCCCAGCGACAATCTCGCGCCCGTCCTGGCGTCCGCCGAGTACGCGCGCGCTTCCGGACGGGACCTCATGACCGCGCTCGCCGTCGCCTACCAGGTGCAGTGCCGGCTCTCGGACGAGGCGCCCGTGCGGGCCAGGGGCTTCGACCACACGACGCAGGGCTCGTACGCGGCCGCCGCTGGAGCGGCGAAGGCGCTGGGCCTTGGCGAGACGGAGACGGCGAATGCCGTCGCAATCGCCGGGACGGCACTCAACGCACTGCGTGTGACGCGCACCGGGGCGTTGTCGCAGTGGAAGGGCCTCGCCTATCCCTTCACGGCCTTCGGCGCGGTCGAGGCGGCTTTCCTCGCTGCGGGCGGCGTCACCGGACCGGCCCGCGTGTTCGAGGGGAACAAGGGCTTCATGGACGCGATCGCCGGACGATTCGAGATCGAGTGGGAACGAGAGGGCCTCGAGCGCGTCCGCCGGACGTTTCTCAAGCGCTACAACGCCGAGATCCACTCGCAGTCTGCTCTCGAGGCGCTGCTCGAGCTACGCGAGGAGCACGCGCTGGACGCGGCTGCCGTCGAACAGATCGAGCTCGACACCTTCCAGGTCGCCTACGACATCATCGGCGGCGGCGAGGAGGGCGCCAAGAAGGAGATCCGGACGAAGGAGGAGGCCGACCACTCGCTCCCCTACCTGCTCGCCGTCGCGCTGCTCGACGGGCAGGTCATGCCCGAGCAGTTCGCGCCCGAGCGCATCGTCGCACCCGACGTTCAGGCGCTCCTGCGCCGTGTCGAGGTGCGGCCGGCTGCGGATCTCACGGATCGATTCCCGGCCGAACACCCTTGCCGCCTGCGCATTCGCCTCCTCGGTGGCGCAACGCTCGCCGCCGAGAAGTCCGACTACGAGGGCTTCGTCACCCGACCCATGGGCTGGGAGCGCGCCCGGGAGAAGTTCGAGCAGCTCGTCACGGCTCGCATCGAGCCGTCACTCGTGACCGAG
>JBKPRJ010000092.1:0-25045 GCA_046734455.1 Actinomycetota bacterium
GGGTTGCGGCGGGGACGACAACGGCGCGAGCGGCGGGACCGGCGGCGGCGAGACGAGTGGTGGCGGAGAGGCAGTCAAGATCGTCTCCGACCTGCCGCTGCAGGGCTCGTCGGCGGCTCAGACGGAAACCATGAACAACGCCATCAAGCTCTACCTCGATTCGATTGGCGGCAAAGCGGGCGACTTCACCGTCTCGTTCCAGGCATTCGATGACTCCACGGCCGCCAAGGGGGCATGGGACGAAGCTACCTGTGCCGCCAATGCACGCAAGTACGTTGAGGACGAGTCGATCCTGGGCGTGATCGGGACGTTCAACTCGGGCTGTGCGGAGATCGAGGTCCCGATCGCGAACGAGGCCTCGCTCGCATACGTTAGCCCCGCCAACACGGCCGTCGGGCTCACCCACGTCGGTGTCGGCTCCCTGCCTGGCGAACCGGACAAGTACTACCCGAGCGGCACGCGGAACTATGCGCGCGTCGTCGCCTCGGACGACTTCCAGGGTCAGGTCGACGCCTCGTACATGAAGGACAAACTGGGCGTGACGAAGGTCTACATCCTGGACGACAAGGAGGCTTACGGAAAAGGCGTCGCCGACGCCTTCGAGGCGGCCGCGAAAGACGCCGGGATGACCGTTGCCGGGCACACCGGCTGGGACGCGAACGCCCAGAACTACAAGGCGCTCATGACCCAGGTGAAGGCCTCGGGCGCAGACGGCGTCTACATCGGCGGCATCGCTTGTCTCAACGGCGGACAGCTGATCAAGGACAAGGTCTCTACCGTCGGTGATAACGACGCGGTCAAGCTGATGGTCTCCGACGGCTTCGTCCTCGACTCGCTCTTCGACGAGGCGGGAGCCGACAACCTCGCCGGCACGTACGGGAGCGCTCCGGTGCTCAACCCGGACGACCTGACCGGAGCGGGGAAGACCTTCCTCGACTCCTACACGGCGAAGTACGGCGCGCCGGAGGTCTACACGGCCTACGCCGCGGCGGCCGCCCAGGTGCTCGTGGACGCGATCGGTCGCTCCGACGGCTCTCGCGAGGACGTCGTCGCGAAGCTGTTCGAGACGAACATCGAGGACGGCATCGTCGGGCCGATGTCGTTCAACGCAAACGGCGACCCGACGGCGGGTCTCATCTCGGTCTTCCTTGCGGAGGCGGGCGGTGCTCCGTGGAAGTTCCAAGAGGCCGTGCAGGTCCAGGCGACGGAATAACAGTCGCGTAGTCAAGGAAACGAAGAGGGCCGGCTTGACCGGCCCTCTCGTTTCCGTCATAACCTCCGCCTGTGGCGACCGCTGAAACCGCATCTCGGCCCTCGTTCGAGCGTCGCGTACCGGTTTCCCAGATCATCCTCTGGGTCGTCGGCGCCGTGCTCGCGGCGCTCATCGGCTACTGGCTGATCAAGAACGCGGTCGACTCGCCCGACCGTTTCCTCGAAGTCACCCTCATCGGGGTCACGAACGGCTCGATCTACGCGCTGGTGGCTCTGGGATACACGCTCGTCTACGGGATCATCGAGCTGATCAACTTCGCCCACGGCGACAACTTCATGCTCGGGACGTTCCAGACGAACTCGATCGTCAACGACGGCTCGTTCCAGATCCCACTCTTCCCGACCTCGTACGTGCTCGCGCTTCCGCTCGGCGCCGCGGCGACGGCGAGCTCCTCGAGTGGCCAGAAGGTCTACACGATTCTCATGTGCCTGCTCTTCTCGATGCTCTTCTGCATGGTCATCAACGTGAGCATCGAGCGCATCGGGTACAAGCCGCTCCGGAACCAGCCGCGCCTCGTGCCACTGATCACGGCGATCGGGTTCTCCTTCATCCTCCAGGACGTCGGGCTCGTGTGGAAGGACGCGGGCCCGCAGCCGCTGCCGAACATCCTCCCCACGGGCACGATCTTCCACTGGCGGAGCGCGACGTACGGCTGGAACGACTTCATCGTGATCGCCGTCACGATCCCGCTGCTGATTGCTCTCACGTATCTCGTCCGTAGCACCCGCTCCGGGAAGGCGATGCGCGCGACGGCGCAGGACATGGACGCCTCGTCCATGATGGGCATCAACGTCGACCGCACGATCTCGTTCACGTTCGCGCTCGGCGGCGCGCTCGCCGGCGCGGCGGGCGCAATCTACGCGCTCTACATCGGCACCTCGAAGTTCGACCTCGGCTTCCGCCTCGGGCTGTTCGCGTTCACCGCCGCCGTGCTCGGCGGCATCGGCAACCTCTCCGGTGCGGTGCTCGGCGGCGTGGTGCTCGGACTCATCCAGGCCTACACCGAAGGGTTCTGGGACGCGCGCTGGACGACGACGGTTGTCTTCAGCGTGCTCATCGCGATCCTCGTCTTCAGGCCGTCAGGCCTCCTCGGCGAGCAGGTGCCGGAGGGGCAGTGAGCGACCGGGTCAGCCCCCAGACGCCCAAGGCGCCAGGCCGGACCGACTCGACCGTCTCGGGGTGGCGTGCGTCCTGGCGACGCTACCGTCGGGAGCACAAGTGGCTGCGTTGGGCGATCCCGCTCGGGGTCATCGTCCTGGCGTTCTCGTATCCGTGGTGGGGCCTCGAAGGCCCGCTCGCCTTCGTGTTCAACGACGGCCTCGGAATCGACAACGACACGCTCTTCAACATGTCGATCTACGTGATGCTCGCCCTCGGCCTGAACGTCGTCGTCGGGTACGCAGGCCTCCTCGACCTGGGCTACGTCGCCTTCTTCGCCATCGGTGCCTACACGCTCGGCTGGTTCGGCTCGGGCCTCTTCGCGACGCGAGACGTCCACTTCCTGGACACGAACGCAGCGCGTCTGCCGGGTATCCACCTGTCGTTCTGGGTTGTGGTCCTCCTGGCCGGCGCGGTCTGCGCGTTCGCGGGCATCCTCATCGGCTGGCCGACCCTGCGTCTGCGCGGGGACTACCTCGCCATCGTGACGCTCGGCTTCGGCGAGATCATCCCAGACGTGTTCCGGAACGGCGACGACATCGCCGGGCACAACCTCACGGGTGGAGTGCGAGGCGTCACCCAGCTCGACCGGCCGGGGTTCGGGGAAAGGATCAGCGACGCGACCGGCGGGATCCTGCCCGTGCGCTACACGTCGCTCGAGCTGCGCCCCTGGTACTTCACCGTGCTCGCGATGATGCTGATCACGATCTTCGTCAACCTGCGCCTGCGCGACTCGAAAATGGGCCGCGCGTGGATCGCGGTTCGCGAGGACGAGATCGCCGCATCGGCGATGGGCGTGCCGCTCATGCGCACGAAGCTCTGGGCCTACGCCATCGGCGCCATCTTCGGCGGCTTCGCCGGCGCCGTGTACGGCTCGTTCATCAACGGCATCTTCCCGACGGGCTTCTCGTTCCAGATCTCCGTCATCGTCCTCGTGATGGTCATCGTCGGCGGTATGGGCAATATCTGGGGCGTGATCGCGGGCGCGATGCTCATCTCGTGGCTCAACTTCCGCGGTCTCGACAAGATCGGTGACTGGATCAGCGACGTGCCCGGGGTCTCGAACGACTTCTCGATCGCGAAGTACAAGTTCGGGATCTTCGGCGCCCTGCTCGTGATCATGATGCTGTTCAGGCCAGAAGGGCTCATTCCCAGCACGCGGCGCAAGGCCGAGTTCGCCGAGGGCGAGGGCCAGGCTACGCTCTACGACGCGAGGGCATGATGGCCGACCCAGCTCCCAAGAACATCCTCGAAGCCGTCCAGGTGCGGAAGGAGTTCGGCGGCCTCATCGCGGTCAACGACGTCGACTTCGTCATCCCTCAGGGCTCGATCGTGAGCCTCATCGGCCCCAACGGCGCGGGCAAGACGACGTTCTTCAACATCCTCACCGGCGTGTACAAGCCGACGTCGGGTGGGGTGATCTTCAACGGGACGCCCATCAGCGGGCTGCCTCCCCACAAGGTGACCGCACTCGGCATGGCGCGCACGTTCCAGAACATCCGCCTCTTCCACAACATGACCGCGCTCGAGAACGTGCTCGTGGCCATGCACAGCCGCATCAAGGGCGGCGTCTGGCGTTCGATCCTGCGGACGCCGGCACTGAAAAAGGAGGAAGAGGAGTCCCGGGAGCGGGCGCGCGAGCTGCTCCGGTTCTCGGGGCTGCCGGGACGCGACGAGGCCTATGCGAAGAACCTCTCCTACGGCGACCAGCGCCGGCTCGAGGTGGCGCGGGCCCTCGCGTCGGGACCGAGCCTTCTGCTCCTCGACGAGCCGACCGCGGGGATGAATCCCGAGGAGACCGCGAACTTCACGGAATTCGTGGCCAAGCTCCGGGCCGAGCACGACATCACGGTGCTCCTCATCGAGCACGACATGCGTGTGGTCATGGGGATCTCCGATCGGGTGACCGTGCTCGACTACGGCGAGAAGATCGCCGAGGGCGCCCCCAAGGAGGTCCAGCACGACGAGCGCGTCATCGAGGCCTACCTCGGAACGGCGGCGACGGCATGAGGCTCCCCTGGCAGAAGGACGGGAACGGGAAGGAGCCGGCGCGCGTCACCACCGGCGAAGGCGTCATCCTCAAGCTCGACGACATCCACACGTATTACGGGACGATTCATGCGCTGAAGGGCATCTCGCTCGAAGTGCGCCAGGGAGAGATCGTCACGCTGATCGGCGCGAACGGCGCCGGCAAGTCGACCACGCTGCGCTCGATCAACGGCCTCAACCACCCCCGCGAGGGGCGGATCATCTTCCAGGGCACCGACATCACGGAGACGGCTCCGCACAACATCGTCCAGATGGGCATCTCGCAGTCGCCGGAAGGCCGGAGGATCTTTCCGCGCATGAGCGTGCTCGAGAACCTCCAGATGGGCGCGTACCAGCGCGAGAAGGGACCGGAAATCCAGGAAGACCTCGACCGTGTCTACTCGCTCTTCCCGCGCCTCAAGGAGCGCCTGCAGCAGAAGGCAGGGACGATGTCGGGAGGCGAGCAGCAGATGCTCGCGATGGGCCGCGCGCTCATGGCCCGCCCGAAGCTCCTGCTCCTCGACGAGCCCTCGATGGGCCTCGCGCCGATCTTCGTCGAGAAGATCTTCGAGATCATCCGGGAGATCAACGCGCAGGGGACGCCGATCCTCCTCGTCGAGCAGAACGCCCTCATGGCCCTCGACACGGCCAACCGCGGCTACGTGCTCGAGACCGGCCACGTCGCGATCGCCGACGACGCGAAGGCCCTGCGCGACAACGAGCAGGTCCGCAAGACCTACCTCGGCGAGGAATGACCCCCTGCCGCAGCCTTTAAGGTTGCGGTGTGTCACCGAAGACGCTGACAGGGGCTGAGCTCCAGCTCGACGACGGTCCCGCGCGCGACTCCGAGCTCTTCCTCGTCGACGGAAACAATCTCGCCTACCGCGCGTACTTCGCGCTGCCGGAGGAGCTCGCGACGAGCGAGGGCTTCCCGACGAACGCGCTGCTCGGCTTCACGAACATGCTGTTCAAGCTTCTCGCCGACTACCGGCCGAAGGGCGTCGCGGTCGCGTGGGACACGCGCGCCACGCACCGCAAGGAGCTCGATCCCGAGTACAAGGTCGACCGCCGGCCGATGCCGGACCTCCTCGCCGAGCAGTTCCCGCATTTTCGCCCGATCGTCGAGGCCTTCGGCTATCAGAACCTCGAGTTCGAAGGCTGGGAGGCCGACGACGTCATCGCCACGCTTGCATCGCGGGCGGACGAGGCCGGGATCAAGACGACCGTGGTCTCGACGGATCGAGACGCATTCCAGCTCGTCACGGAGAACATCGCGCTGATGATGACTCCGCGCGGAGTCGCGGACGTCCACGTCTACACACCCGAACGCGTCTTCGCCCGCTACGGCGTCACGCCCGAGCAGGTGCCCGATTTCATCGGGCTCAAAGGGGACACCTCCGACAACATCCCGGGAGTCCCCGGCATCGGGGACAAGACCGCCGGTCAGCTGGTCGCTCAGTATGGCTCCCTCGAAGGCGTCCTCGAGCATGTGGACGAGCTCTCGCCGGCGCGCGGCCGGGCGCTCCGCGAGCACTCCGACCAGGCGCGCGCGTCCAAGGAGCTCGCGACGATGCGCCGCGACCTGCCGCTCGAGTGCGACCCCGCCGAGCTCGTGCTCAGCCCACCGGACCGCTCCCGCCTGAAGGAGATGTTCCGGCAGTACGAATTCCGGAACCTGCTCCAGCGCGTGGATGTGATCGACGAGGCGATTCCCGCGGCGCCGATGAAGCTCGAAGGGGTCGCTGTTCCGTGGCGCGAAGGCGAGCTCTCGCCGCCGCGAGGGGAGGCCGGAATCGCAGTCGAGGACGGGCGCATCGCGCTCGCCCAGGAGGAGGTCGTCGTCGCCGGCTGGACTCCCGAGATAGCCGGGAAGCTGCGCGAGGCCGACCTCGTCGCCCACGATGCGAAGCCGCTTCGCCTCGACGTCGTGGACGACACGCTGCTCATGGCATATCTGATCGAGCCCGGGCGCGCGACCTACGCCCTCGACGATCTCTCCGCCGAGTACGGGGTCGAGCTCCAGCCCGAGCCGGCCGCGGAGGAGGACACCGCCGCACTCGTCCGCCACGCATCCGCCTCGCTCAGGCTTGCGGGCCCGATGCGCCAGCGCATCATCGAGCGAGGGCTCGACCCGCTCTATCGCGAGATCGAGCTGCCGCTCACCGAGGTGCTTGCCGCGATGGAGGACGCGGGCGTCAAGATCGACACGTACCGCATGGGCGAGATCACCGCCCGGCTCGCCGACCGCATCGAGGAGCTCGAGACAAGGGCGCACGAGCTCGCCGGCGAGGAGTTCATGCTCGGCTCCACCCAGCAGGTGGCGCGGATCCTTTTCGAGGTGCTGGGTCTCACCGCCGGGCGCAAGGGCAAGACCGGCTACTCCACGGACTCACGCGTCCTCCGCTCGATCCGCGGCGACCACGAGATCGTCGCCGTGATCGAGGAGTGGCGCGAGTACTCGAAGCTCCTGAACACCTACCTCGGTCCGCTGCCCGAGCTGATCTCGCCGGAGGACGGCCGGCTGCACACGACCTTCAACCAGGCCGTCGCCTCGACCGGACGGCTCTCGACGACGAGCCCGAACCTGCAGGCGATCCCGATCCGCACCGAGCTCGGCCGCGAGATCCGGAGCGCCTTCGTGGCCGACTCCGGCCACCGGCTCGTATCCGCGGACTACTCGCAGGTCGAGTTACGGATCCTCGCCCACGTCTCCGGCGAGCCGAAGCTCCGCGAGGCCTTCGCCCAGGGCGAGGATATCCACGCTGCGACCGCGGCCGAGGTCCTGGGGAAGGATCGGGCCGACCTCACGAAGGACGAGCGCAACGTGGCCAAGATGGTCAACTTCGGGATCATCTACGGGATCTCGGCGTTCGGCCTCTCGGAGAACCTCGAGATTCCGAGGGAAGAGGCCCAGGCCTACATCGACACGTATCTGGCCCGCTTCCCCCTCGTCCAAGACTTTATCCAGCGGACGATCGAGCACTGCACGGAGGAGGGCTACGCGACGAGCCTCTTCGGGCGCCGCCGGCCGGTGCCGGAGCTGAAGGCGTCCAACAGGCAGACGCGCTCGCTCGGCGAGCGGCTCGCGGTCAATTTCGTCATGCAGGGGACGGCGGCGGACATCATCAAGAAGGCGATGGTGGCCGTTCATGCGCGACTGCGGGAGGAAGGGCGCTCCTCGCGGCTCGTGCTCCAGGTGCACGACGAGCTCCTCGTCGAGGCGCCCGACGTGGAGGTCTCGGCGATCAAGGACATCCTCCGTGAGGAGATGTGCGGCGCCTATCCGCTCGATCCGCCGCTCGCGGTGGACGTCGGCGTGGGCGACGACTGGAACGAAGCCAAGTCCTAACCGCCTGTGAACCTCTGGCGCTTCAAATCGCATCCGACGCGGTTTAGGATCGCCCCCGCATCCGACTGAGGGGAGAGGTACACATGGAACGCCGCTTCATCGCGCTCTGCGCGGCTGTGTTCTTCGTCCTTGCCCTGGTGCCGACAGCGTTCGGCGCAGCGGGCGGCAAGAACAATGACACCCTTGTCCAGCTCCTTGCGATCAACGACTTTCACGGCAACCTGCAGCCGCCGTCGGGGTCGGGCGGGAGAATCGCCGTCGGGCCGCCGCTCACGCCCGGCGGGGCGGTACAGACCGTCAATGCTGGCGGGGCGGAGTACCTCGCCACGTGGATCAAGTCCCTGCGGACGACCAATCCGAACACCATTACCGTCGGTGCGGGCGACCTGATCGGGGCGAGCCCGCTCATCTCCGGGCTCTTCCACGACGAGCCCACGATCGAGTCCATGAACGCAATCGGGCTCGACGTCACCGGCGTCGGCAACCACGAGTTCGACGAGGGGATCGACGAGCTCCTGCGCATGCAGTTCGGCAACCAGCTCGGCGGCGACGGCTGCCATCCGGTCGACGGCTGCCAGGACGGCACGCCGTTCGGCGGCGCGCTCTTCCAGTACCTCGCCGCAAACGTCTTCTACGAGGGCACGGAGAACACGATCTTCCCGCCCTACGAGATCCGCAAGGTCGGGAACGCCAAGATCGCGTTCATCGGCCTCACGTTGGAGGGCACTCCGCTGATCGTGACGCCGGCGGGCGTCGCAGGCCTCGAGTTCAGACCCGAGATCGGCGTCATCAACAATCTCGTGGCCGATCTGCGGGCGAACCAGGGCGTGCGCGCCTTCGTCGTCCTGATCCACCAGGGCGGGCAGCAGAACGCGCCGTTCGCGAACGGCTACATGGACTCGGACCGCTGCGACAACTTCAGCGGCGACATCATCCCGATCGTCAACGGGCTGTCCCCGCAGGTCGACGTCGTGGTCTCGGCGCACACGCACCAGCCCTACATCTGCCACATCAACGGCAAGCTCGTGACGAGCGCTGCCTCTTTCGGCCGGCTGATCACGGACATCGACCTCCGGATCGACCACCAGACGAACGACATCGAGAGCGCGACCGCGCACAACGTCATCGTCACGCGCGACGTCGCGAGCGACCCCGACCAGGTCGCGATCATCAACAAGTACAACGCCCTTTCGGGCCCGATCGCCAACCGCGTGGTCGGCTCGCAGTCGGCGGACATCATTCGTGCCGCCAACGCGGCCGGGGAATCGGCGATGGGCGACGTGATCGCCGACGCACAGCTCGCTTCGACTTCGCCGACGGACTTCGGCGGCGCGGTCGTCGCGTTCATGAATCCGGGAGGCATCCGGGCCGACCTCGTCTGCAGCCAGGCCTGCAGCGAAACGAGCCCGGCGCCGGTCACCTACAACCAGCTCTTCAACGTCCAGCCGTTCAACAACGTCATGACGGTGAAGACGATGACGGGCGACATGATCTACCGGCTGCTCGAGCAACAGTTCACGGGCGCCAACGGGATCCTGCAGGTGTCCGATGGGTTCGCGTACTCGTGGTCGCCCACTGCGACGCCTCACGTCGTGCCCGGCTCGGTCACGATCGACGGCGTCCCCGTGGACACCGTCGCGAGCTACCGCGTCGCGATGAACAACTTCCTCGCGAGCGGCGGCGACGGGTTCACCGTCTTCAACGAAGGAACGGATCCGCTCGGCGGGGAGATCGACCTCGACGCGCTGGTCAACTACTTCGAGCACAACTCCCCGGTCGGGCCGGGACCGCAGGACCGCATCACACGGGTCCCGTAGAGCCGGTGCAACAAGGAAGACGAGCGAGGCCGGGTAGAAGCCCGGCCTCGCCGCCTTGGCCTCGTACTGTCCCGATCAGCCATGGCCGGGGTCTGACCCCAGACAGGTCTATCTTGGACAGGCCCCGATTGCCCGGCCGCCGGAGGACCGATCATGCCAGGCGACGTTCAGACCAACGCCGCGCGTCCTTTGCAGTCATGTCCGGGGTCTGACCCCGGACATGACCATTTGGGTCAGCTGGCGAGCAGCTCGTCGACGTCGTGGACGACGTCGTTGGCCTTCACGCTCGCGTCGTAGATGACGCGGCCCTCGCCGGATTCGTCCACGAGCATCGTGTAGGCCGTGTGGTCGACGAGCTCGGGGTCGCTCGCAACGGCGGCGACGTCGTAGTCCTTCCAGACCTGCGTGAGCTCCTCCCGCGTCCCGATCAGGTAGTGGAACTCGGGCAGCAGGTGGTGCGCCTTCGCGTACTTCGAGACGGCCTCGGGAGTGTCGCCCTCCGGATCGACGCTGACGGCGAGGACACGCACGTCGTCACGCTTCGCTCCGAGCATCTGCAGCGCCTGGTTGAGGTTCTGCGTGATCAGGGGGCAGACGTCGGGGCAGTTCGTGTAGAGGAACGTGACGAGGACGAGCTTGCCGCGCTGCTCGGCCATGCTCACCTTCTGGCCCGACTGGTCGGTCAGCGTGAAATCGGGGGTCGGCTCGGGCGGGTTCAGCTCTCCGCCCGCGAAGCGTCCGCTGCCGCCCGAGACGGTCAGCCCTCCGGACGCGGTGCCGTGCTCGTGCTGATGGCCGCTGCCGCCGCAGGCCGAGACCGCAAGCGCGGCCGTTAGGGCGACGAGGAGGAGGCCGCTTCTCATCGTCTCGAAGATACCCGGTGCGCCCGGTCTCGGATTGCGGAACCGCCTACTCGGGGCGCCAGGCAAGCGCAGCCGCGCCGACGGGCCACGTGACCTCACGGCGGTCCCCGACGACCCGGTGGAACTCGGTCTCGGCGCCGTTCGAAGTCACCACCCACTTGCCGTCCGGAGACCACGCGGCCGTGTCGCCGGGGAACGAGCGGCTCGTCAGGCCGGGCTGGCAGCCGAGGTCGATGAGCTGGACCACCTGGCTCAGGGGGAAGAGAGCCGCGCAGTTGTCGTTGCGGAAGATCGGCGTGATCCCCGCAAGGCTCGGCGTCAGCTCGGTGCTGCCCGTGAGCGAGCTCCCGTCCCAGCGCTCGATCCGGTTCCCGTCGACGACGACGGCGAGCGACCCGTCGAGGCCGAACTTGGCGTACGTGACGCCGCCGTCCGCGGTGAACACCGGCCGCTCGCCGACAAGAACCTTGTTTCCGACCGCATAGGCGACCTCGTCGTCGCGCGTGTAGGCGGCCGGGCAGCGCGGCAGACGCGTCGAGGGCCCGCCGATCTCCAGGTCGAAGCCGGTCCGTCGCCGACCGCACCAGGCGATGTGCTGGCCGTCCGGGCTCCAGACGATCACGCCGAAGAGCGCGCGGTAGCCGCCGAGCTCGAGGTTGGGGTTGGCGAGGTCGGCGATCCGGAACGGCTGCAGGCCGTCGGCCGACGAGGGGCCGAGACCGTAGGCGAGGCGCGACCCGGCAGGAGGCGCCCACATTTGACAGCCGACGTAGCGCGCGAGCGGCCGTTCGCGCCCTCCGGCGAGCCCGATCTGGCGGATGTCGCAGGTCCCGGCGTCCGCGAAGGTCAGCGTTCCCTCGAGCAGGCCTTCGGGCCAGCCCGGGGGCGCCTGGGGCTGGGGCTGCGGGCCGGGGAGGCGGGAAGGGGTGGTCTGGACGGGGACAGTGGGCGCGGTCGCGGCCGGCTGAGCCTCGGCGCGAGGCTTCCCGCGGATCGCATCCGCCGCGGCGAAGCCGCCGATGACGATCACGGCGCCGATCACGAGGACTGTCAGGAGGTCGCGGGGCTTCAAGGTTTCGCCGCTATAATGCGCGCTTTCCGATGGTTCAGAACGAAACGGTTACCGAAGAAGCAGACCTCGAGAAGTCTGAAGACGACGTCTGGACGCATGGTCCGGACGGCGAGCGGATCCCGGACTACGACTCGACCTTCCCCATCATCAACGAGGGCGAGGTCGTGCGCGGAAAGGTCGTTCGCGTCGACAAGGACGAGGTCTTGATCGACATCGGCTACAAGTCCGAGGGGGTCATCCCTGTCTCCGAGCTGTCGATTCGCCGGTCCGTGAACCCGGCCGACGAGGTGCAGCTCGGCGACGAGATCGACGCGCTCGTCATGACGAAGGAGGACGCCGAGGGCCGGCTCATCCTCTCGAAGAAACGCGCCCGCTTCGAGATGGCGTGGAAGCGCATCGAGGAGGCGGCCGAGAGTGGCGAGCCCGTCGAGGGCACCGTCATCGAGGTCGTGAAGGGCGGTCTCATCCTCGATCTGGGCGTGCGCGGCTTCCTGCCCGCGTCGCTCGTCGACATCCGGCGCGTCCAGGACCTCGACGAGTTCACGGGCCAAACGCTCCGCTGCAAGGTGATCGAACTGAACCGCAGCCGCAACAACGTCGTCCTCTCGCGCCGCGCGGTGCTCGAGGAGGAGCGCAAGGAGATGCGCCAGGCGATCCTCGACAGGCTCTCGCCCGGAGACGTCGTCACCGGCACGATCTCCAACATCGTCGACTTCGGCGCGTTCGTCGACCTCGAGGGGATCGATGGGCTCATCCATATCTCCGAGCTCTCCTGGAGCCACGTGAACCATCCGTCGGAGCTGCTCGAGATCGGGCAGGAGGTGCAGGTCAAGGTGCTCGACATCGACCGCGAGCGCCAGCGCATCTCGCTCGGCCTGAAGCAGACCCAGTCGGATCCCTGGCAGCAGGTGATCGACACGTACGAGCAGGGCGACGTCGTCGAGGGGCGCGTGACGAAGGTCGTGACCTTCGGCGCCTTCATCGAGGTCGTTCCCGGGGTCGAGGGGCTCGTGCACATCTCCGAGCTCGCCGAGCACCACGTCGAGAACCCGCGCGAGGTCGTCACGCAGGGAGAGACGGTCAAAGCGCGGATCATCGAAATGGACGCGGAGCGGCGGCGGCTGTCGCTGTCCCTCAAGCGGGTGGATGGTGATCTCGGCGATGAGGCGCCCGCGCTCGGCCTCTCCGAGGAGGTCTTCTCCGAGGAGGCGGAAGAGGCCCCTGAGCTCGAGGCGAGCGTCGTCGAGCCCGAGGCTGCCGCGGAGCCCGGGACGGCCGCGCCGGCAGAGGCAGAGGCAGCCGTAGAGCCTGAGGCGGCGGCCGACGAGCCCGAGGCTGCAGCAGAAGCCGAGTCGGACGAGCAGGGCCGCGACGAGCCCTAGGAAGCGACCCGTGGCGGTTGCCGTCACGGGGGGAATCGGAGCCGGCAAGTCGGAGGCGCTCGCGTCCTTCGCACGCCACGGCGCGGCGGTCATCTCGAGCGACGAGATCGTCCACGAGCTCCTGCGCTCCGATCCCGAGGTGCAGGCAGCCGTGCGCGAGCGCTGGGGAGACGCGATGCTCACCCCGGACGGAGCCGTGGAGCGCGACCGGGTCGCGAACGTCGTCTTCACGGATCGTCGCGAGCTCGAATGGCTCGAGAGCCTCCTCCATCCCCGCGTCGTGGCCACCTACCTCCGCTGGCGTGAGCAGCTCGGCGAGTTGCCTGACCCGCCCGCGGTCTGCGTCACGGAGGTGCCGCTGCTCTACGAGGTCGGGGGAGAGGAGCGCTTCGACGCGGTCGTGGTCGTCACGGCAGCTCCCGAGGTGCGGATCTCGAGGCGCATCACGCCGATGCAGGACCGCGAGCAACGCCTCATTCCGGACGAGGAGAAGGTGGCGCGGGCCGACTTCGCCTTCGTCAACGACGGGTCGCTGGAGGAGCTCGACGCGTTCGTGGCCGACGTGATCGGCAGACTGAGCTCGGAAGCGCGATGAGGGTGCTGCTGGCCGCCTTCCTTCTCCTCGCGGCCGCGGGAGGAGGCTACGCCTACATCCAGTCCGAGCCGGACTGGTACGTGCGCCTGCGCTATCCGCTGGAGTACGAGCACATCGTCACCGGCCACGCCGAGAATTACGACCTCGACCCGGCGCTTCTCGCCGCGGTCATCTACCGGGAGAGCAAGTTCGACGCGAACGCGAAGTCCCCGTCGGGCGCCATCGGGCTCATGCAGCTCCTCCCGGACACGGCGAAGGGCATCGCGCTGCACACCGGCGGGTCGCAGTTCGAGGTCGAGGACCTCTGGGATCCCGAGATCAACGTGCGCTACGGAGCCTTCTACCTCCGGCGCCTCCTCAACAAGTACGGCGACGTCAGGCTCGCCCTCGCCGCCTACAACGCCGGGCAGGCGAACGTGGACGAATGGCGGGCGAAGGGGGAGGGAATCGCCTTCCCGGAGACCCGTCAGTACGTCGACGAGGTGCTGCACGCCCGCGACGTCTATGCGAACACGTACGCGGACGAGCTGGGCATCGGAGAGGCCGGTTGAGCACGGCTACTATCGAAACGATGGCCGACTTCAAGGTTTCCGAGGCGTACAGCCCGACGGGCGACCAGCCGAACGCGATCGAGTCGCTCTCGCGCAGCCTGCTCGCGGGCGATCAGTACCAGACGCTGCTCGGCGCGACCGGGACGGGGAAGACCGCGACGATGGCGTGGATCATCGAGCAGGTGAAGAAGCCGACGCTCGTGATCGCGCACAACAAGACCCTCGCGGCGCAGCTCTGCAACGAGTTCCGTGAGTTCCTGCCGGGGAACGCCGTCGAGTACTTCGTCTCCTACTACGACTACTACCAGCCTGAGGCGTACGTGCCCCAGGCCGACCTCTACATCGAGAAAGACGCGTCGATCAACGACGACATCGACCGGCTGCGCCACGCGGCCACGGCGGCGCTGCTCGCGCGGAAGGACGTCGTCATCGTGGCCTCCGTCTCCTGCATCTACGGGATCGGCTCGCCGATCGAATACGAGGACAAGACCGTCGTCCTCGGCGTCGGGATGGAGATCGACCGCGACGTGATGCTGCGGAAGCTCGTCGACATCCAGTACTCCCGCAACGACTCCTTCCTCGGGCGCGGTCGCTTCCGCGTACGGGGCGACGTCGTCGAGGTGCAGCCTGCGCACATGGAGTCGGCGTACCGCATCTCGCTCTTCGGCGACGAGGTCGAGCAGATCACGCATTTCGACCCGCTCTCGGGCGAGATCTACGCCCGCCTCGAGCACCTCGCGATCTTCCCGGCCACGCAGTACGTGACCTCGAGGGACACGATCGAGCGCTCGGTCGGGGAGATCCGCCACGAGCTGGAGGAGCAGGTCAAGCTCTTCGAGTCGCAGGGGAAGCTGCTCGAGGCGCACCGGATTCGCCAGCGCACCGAGTACGACCTCGAGATGCTGCAGGAACTCGGCTACTGCAACGGCATCGAGAACTACTCGCGGATCCTCGACGGCCGCGCGGCCGGAACCGCCCCGAACACGCTCCTCGACTACTTCCGCGGGGACTTCGTCGTCATGGTCGACGAGTCGCACCAGACCGTGCCCCAGATCGGCGGCATGTACGAGGGCGACCGCTCCCGCAAGGAGACGCTGGTCGACTTCGGCTTCCGGCTTCCGTCCGCGCTCGACAACCGGCCCCTCCGCTTCGACGAGTTCCTCGAGCGCGTTCCGCAGCTCCTCTTCGTCTCGGCCACGCCCGGCCCGTTCGAGCTCCGCAACTCCACCAACGTCGCCGAGCAGATCATTCGCCCGACCGGCATCGTCGACCCCGAGGTCGAGCTGCGGACGACGAAGAACCAGATCGACGACCTCCTGAACGAGATCCGCCGCCGGGAGGAGGCAGGCGAGCGCGTCCTCGTCACGACGCTGACGAAGAAGATGGCCGAGGACCTCACCGACTACCTGCTCGAGTCGGCCGTCAAGGCGCGGTACCTGCATTCGGAGATCGACACGCTCGAGCGCATCCAGATCATCCGCGAGCTCCGGCTCGGCGAGTACGACGTCCTCGTCGGCGTGAATCTCCTGCGCGAGGGGCTCGACCTGCCCGAGGTCTCGCTCGTCGCCATCCTCGACGCCGACAAGGAGGGCTTCCTCCGTGGCCAGACCGCGCTGATCCAGACGATCGGCCGCGCAGCCCGGAACGTCAACGGCAAGGTCGTCATGTACGCGGACAAGATGACCGAGGCGATCAAGGGCGCCCTCGAGGAGACGAACCGCCGGCGTGACATCCAGCTTCGCTACAACGAGGAGCACGGGATCACGCCGGAGTCGATCGTCAAGGGCGTATCCGACATCGCCGAGTTCCTCTCGACGGAGTCGCCAACGGTTCCGGGTCGCCGCCGCCGCGGGCGCAAGGTCGAGGGCATGCAGCCCGACGAGATCGAGAAGCTCGTGATCACGCTCGAGGAGGAGATGCTCGCGGCCGCCGAGGAGCTGCGGTTCGAATATGCGGCGAAGCTGCGCGACGAGATCAAGGAGCTCCGGCGCGAGCTCCGGGCGGCGACCCCCGAGCCGGCTTAGGCAGCCGAGCGAATCGGCAGGCTGCAGGCGACCGTGGCGGAGCGCGACAACATCCTCGGGATCGACGCCAAGCGTGCCCTGATCACGATCGTCATCGCTGTGATCCTGCTCGTCGGCGCCTTCAGCCTCATCGGCAAGTTCGCGGACTTCGACGAGATCGTCGAAGCGCTCGACGCCGCGAACCGGCAGTGGTTCCCGATCTGCCTCGCGGGCCTCGTATGCGCGTACGCCGGCTACATCGCCGGCTACCGCGAGATCGCGCGCATGCACGACGGGCCGAACCTGCCGTTCTGGACGGTCACCCGCATCGTCGGGATCGGCTTCGGGGCGAACGTCCTCGGGTCGGCGGCCGGCGGGCTCGCCGTCGACTTCTGGGCCCTGCGGCGCGCGGGCGCGAGCACCCACGACTCGGCGCGCCGCGTCCTCGGCTTCAACACGCTGGAATGGGGCCTGCTCGGGACGTTTGCGGCGGTCGCATCGATGTTCGTCCTCGCGGGCCGAGGATCGGGCGCGCCGCTCGGGATGACGATCGGATGGCTCGTCATCATGCCGGTCTGCGTCGTCCTCGCCGCCTTCGTCAGCTCGCCGAAGCGGGCGACTCGGCTCAGCCAGGCGGAGGCCGTGAAGGAGGGGGAGGGCAGGGCGGCGTTCTGGTGGTCGAGGTTGAAGAAGGGCTTCGCGGACGGAATCGGCGGCGTCGTGGTCGTGCGCCATCTCGTCCTCAATCCGCGCGCACACCCATCCGCCATCCTCGGCTTCGCGGTCTACTGGTTCGGCCACCTGCTGACCCTCTACGCCGCTTTGCGCGCGTTCACGCATTCGAGCGTCGTCCTCGCCGCGCTCGTGCTCGCCTTCGCGACCGGCTATGTCGCCACGGCGCTGCCGCTTCCGGGGGGCGGTTCCGGCGGGATCGAGGCGGCGCTCGCCTTCAGCCTCCACGCGGTCGGGATGCCGCTCGCTCCGGCCCTTCTCGCCGCGCTCGTCTACCGCTTCTTCACGTTCTGGCTGCCGCTTCTGCCCGCGATCGCGCTGCTCCCGTCGGTCAAGCAGCTGAACAGCGAGCTGCCCAGGTTCGCGCGGGAGGGCTCGCCGGCCTAGGTGCAGGCACTAGCGGCTGCCTGCAACGTGGCCGACAGCTCGGCGGACATCTGCTCACCCTCGCGCAGCGACTCGTCCGCCGCCTTGAACTCCTCGAAGCTCATGCGCTGCTTGAGCTCGTTGTACATGCAGCCGCAGATGCGCTCGGCATCCGACTCCTCGGCGGGAGTCGCCCCGGTCGTCGCCGAATCGACGCACGAGTTGACGAAGTTGTCCTCGACCTCGGGCGTGAAGGTCGTCGGCTCACCGCCGCCGCCGCACGCTGCGAGTGCCAACGCGGCCGCAACGGCTGCAACCGCAAGCCCCAGAAGCGCCTTGCCTGCCATCCCTGTGACCCTACCCGGCCTCTCGGCTCTCCGAAACGAGGCCGCCGAGCCCGCGTGTGAAGCGGCGTTCGGCGATCCGGCACCAGTCGCTCCCGGTCCACGAGTACGTGATCACAGTGAGCGAGCGCTCCTCGACCTCGAAGAAGTGGAGGCCGCGCGCCTCGCCTCGGCGCTTCGGGCGCGGCTGTCCCATGCCCGGCGCGGTCACGACGGTCGTCCCGTGCACGTCGCCCTCCACGACCTCGAACTCATGCCGCTCGGAGACCGCGCTCTGATGCACGTGCCCGGAGACAATCAGCTCCGCGCCGGCATCGACGAGGGCGCCGAGGACAGTCGAGCGGTTGGCGATCGTGCGCTTGACCGTCCGCCAGGGAGCGCCGAGCAGGTGATGGTGGACCGCGACCATCTTCAGCGCACCCTCGGGCGCGTCGGCGAACGTCTCGGCGACGTGGTCGAGCTGCCAGGAGCGCAGCGCCCCGCCCTGTTGCTTCCACGGCCGCACCGAGTTCAGGCCGCAGACCACGAGCCGCTCGGAGCGGTAGACGGGCTCGGTCTCCGGCCAGACCTCGAGGAAGTGGTCGAAGGTCTGCGTGAAGCGCCACGGCGGCCAGCGCGGGATGTCGTGATTCCCCGGGATGACGAGGAGCGGGGGGCCGAGGGAACGCAAGAGCGCGGCGGCCCGCTCGTGCTGCTCCGGCGTGTTTCGATGGGTCAGATCGCCGCTCGCGACCACCAGCTCCGGAGCCAGATCCGCGACGAGCGCCCGCAGGTCGTTCTCCACCTCTGGCTCCTCACGCGTGCCCGCATGAAGGTCGGAAACCTGCAGGACGCGTAAAGGCGCCATCGGGCGGGGACACTATAGTTTGGTCATGGTCGACGAACCCGCTGAGATCTTCGACGACATGTACCTCGGCCTCCGGGCCGGGGCAGCCGGGCGCAAGAAGCGCCGCGGCGAGCCGCTTTCCGCGGACGAGCAGGAGGCGCTCGGACACTGGGAGCGCCTGTCCACGTGGCGGAAGAGCCTCGCGGTCGGCGGCTTCGCCGTCGGCACCTTCGGCCTCGGTTTCACGCTCGGCGGCCTGATTTTCGGCCGCTGGCGCAAGGCCTGACGCTGAGCCCCTAGCTCTCGTTCTCTTTCGCCGGGAAGAGGACGGCTGGAGTCTCCTCTTCCGCCGGATTGTGATGGCGCACGACGACGTCCACGAGCGTCGCGATCACGGCTGCAAACGGGATCGAGAGGAAGACCGCGAAGCCGCCGAAGAGGAATCCCACCGCCGTGACGGATACGAGCACCGTGAGCGGCGTCAGCCCGACCGCGTGACCGAGGACGCGCGGGATGACGACGTAGTCCTCGAAGAGCCGCACGCCGAGCACCGCGAGCCCCGCGGCGAGGGCGAGCTGCCAGGACTCGGTGAAGCCGACACCCACGGCGACCGCACCGGCCGCGATCGGCCCGAGCACCGGGACGATCTCGACGATGCCCGCGAAGATCCCGATGAGGAGCCAGAACGGCAGTCCGATCAAGTAGAAGATGAGTGAGAGCACAGAGGCCACGAACGTGACGAGGATGAGCAGGCCGCGGACGTAGGCGCCGAGCTTCGCGTCGATGAGGTTCCACGTGTCGCGCACGGTCCTGCGCCTGTCGCGCGGTAAGAGCGACATGACGAGGATCTCGGCGCGCTCGCGCTCGAAGATCCAGTAGGCCGCGCACGCGAATGTGAAGAAGACGCCGACGAGCACCTCGAAGGCGGTGAAGGTGAGGGACAGGGAGGAGTCGATCAGCTCGGCTCCCGAGGGCAGCTCGTCGAGCCCGTCCTGGACGCGCACGAGGATCTCGTGCTTGAAGCCGGTCGACTGGCTCGCCTGCCGCTCGAGCTCGGAACTCGACGTGGGAATGCCGCCGAGGGCGTTGTCGACCTGGTCGATTGCGCGCGGGACGATCGCCCAGAGGAGCAGCCCGATGAGGCCGGCGAGCACCGCGTAGTGGATGAGAATCCCGATCCCGCGCGGAATGCGCCTGCGCGCCAGCCAGTCGACGCTCGGCCGCATCGAGGCCGCGATGATGAACGCGAGGAAGAGCAGCGCGAGGACGATGCGGAGCTTCCAGAGCGCAAGCGCCGACGCGACGACGGCAACGAAGATCAGCGAAGCGACGAAGGCCTTACGCGCGGTCTCCTGCATGAGTCTCGATTCCCCAGAATAGCCCCACGAGGAACGAGGACTTCCACGCGTTTACGCAGAAATCCTTTACATGCGCGGGTATCTAGGTCCCGGTGAGACCGTGCGCTACGAGGCGCGGCCGCACACGGCTGCGCTCGTGCGTCCGCTCAGCCGCTCCCTCTTCCTGGCGCTTGCCGGCGGCGTGCTGGTCGGGCTTTCTCCGCCGTGGCTCGGCGTCCTCGGCGCAGTCCTCCTCGGAGTCGGCGCCCTGGTCGCGCTTCGCGCCGTGCTGCGCTGGGACCGGACGTCGCTCGTCGTTACAACCGAGAAGCTCCTCGTCGTGCACGGCATCGCGCAGCGGCGCGCGGCCGCCGTGCGCTTCGCGCGCGTCGGGCCCGTGGAGGTGGAGCAGGGCCTTCTGGGGCGCCTGCTCGGCTACGGCACGGTGATCGCCGGCGACCTCGAGATCCCGTACGTTCCGGACCCTCGGCGCGTCGGACGCTTGGCGGGATAGCTACGTTTCGGGGCGGGAATGCGCCCGCTCGCGACGTGGCTCTTGGTCGGCGCCCTGCTCGTCATCGGGCTCCTGGCCGCGCGCGACGCGTTCCGCTCGGAGGGCACCACCCGCGAGCCGGCCACGACCGCTGGGGCTCCGGCTGCGTCTCCGGCAGGGCCGCCCGCGATCCCCGGGCGGGCCCGCCTGGCCGCCGAGCTGCAGGAGCTGGGCGCGCAGGGTTCCCTGTACGTCACCGACGTCCAGTGCCGCCGCTTCGTCCTCAGCCTGCCGGCGCTCGTCTGGACGACGACGACGGAGCTACCGAGTCCGGGTTGCCAGCCGTGGACGCGCCAGCCGAGCGACGCGGACTCGGGGATCGCGGCCCGCGAGCTCGACGGCGGCACGATCGAGGTCAGCTCGGGCGGGTGGAGCTACGACTTCGCCGGCACGTCGCCGGCATTCAGGCCGGACGGTGTCCTCACGTTCGTCCGGGACGGCCGGCTGCGGGAGTGGACCGGGCGCTGCCCTCCATCCGTCCCGAAGGTCGTCTTCCAGGGCCTGCACGACGTCTCGCGCTGCGATCAGCCCGTCTCGGAAGCGCCGAGTAGTGTGCGCGAGGTCGCCTGGCTGACCGTGCGCGACTATGCGGTCCTCACAGGGCCGGACGGCGCCACGTCGCTCGAGGTGGTCCGGGACGGCAGGAGGGAGCCGCTCTTCAACTCCGTGGGCGTGCGGATGGGGGCACTCGAGGCGAGCCCGAGCGGCCGCTACGTCGTCGTTCGGCTGGACGGCGCTCTCACGCTCTTCCGGACCGGCTCGTCGCCGGCGCTTCGCCCGCTGCCGGCCGACGACGAGCTCGCCCGCTCGATCACATGGTCGCGGGACGAGCGCCTGGCCGCCCTCGCGACGGAGTCCTCCGTCGCCGTTTTCCCGAGCGACTCGGGGTCGCGAGCGGTCCGGATTCCGATCTCCGCCGCGGCCGTGCAGTGGCGCTGAAGAGTGCTCTGAGCGAACACATGTTCGTCCGAGGCCCAGGGCTACACTGAAGGTGGTGGCAGCGGCAGAGCAGCTCGTCGTACACGGCGCCCGCGAGCACAACCTCAAGGACGTCACCGTCAGCCTGCCCAGAAACGCTCTCATCTGCGTTACGGGCCTCTCCGGCTCGGGCAAATCCTCGCTCGCCTTCGACACGATCTACGCCGAGGGCCAGCGCCGCTACGTCGAGTCGCTCTCGGCGTACGCGCGCCAATTCCTGCAGATGATGGAGAAGCCCGACGTCGACTCCATCGACGGGCTCTCGCCGGCGATCTCGATCGACCAGAAGACGACGTCGCGAAACCCGCGCTCGACCGTGGGCACGGTGACCGAGATCTACGACTACCTTCGCCTCCTCTACGCGCGGGTCGGCCGGCCGCATTGCCCGATCTGCGGGCGGCCGATCGCCGGGCAGAGCATCGAGTCGATCGTGGACCAGGTGCTGCGGCTTCCGGAGGGGACGAAGTTCACGGTCAACGCGCCGGTCGTCCGCGACCGCAAGGGCGAGTACAAGGACCTCCTCGAGCAACTGCGCGGCGAAGGCTTCACGCGTGTCAAGGTGGACGGCGAGGAGCGGCTCCTCGAAGAGGAGATCGAGCTCGACAAGAAGTTCAAGCACTCGATCGAGGTCATCGTCGACCGCTTGTCCATGAAGCCTGACCTGCGCCATCGCCTCACCGACTCGGTCGAGACCGCGCTCGCGCTCGCCGAGGGGCTCGTGACGGTCGCGATCGTGGACGGCGAGGAGCTGACGTTCTCCGAGCGGTTCGCCTGTCCCGAGCACGGAGTCGGCCTGCCGGAGCTCCAGCCCCGCATCTTCAGCTTCAACGCGCCGCACGGAGCCTGCCCGCGCTGCACCGGCCTGGGGGCGCAGCAGGAGATCGACCCCGATCTCCTCGTGCCCGACCCCGAGCTCTCCATCGCCGAGGGCGCGCTCGTGCCCTGGTCGGTCGGGAACTCGACCTATTACGAGTCCGTCATCCAGGCGATCGCCGACCGCTACGAGATCGACGTCGACAGGCCGTGGCGCGAGCTCACGGAGGAGCAGCAGAATCTCTTCCTCTACGGCACGGGCGGCGAGAAGGTCTACGTGACGTACCGGAACCGCATGGGGCGCAGGCGCGCCTACATGCTCGCCTTCGAAGGGATCGTGCCCAGCCTCGAGCGCCGCTACAAGGAGACCGACTCGGCCGGCCAGCGTGAGCGCATCGAGGAGTACATGAGCTTCCGGCCGTGCCCGGTCTGCAAGGGCGCGCGGCTCAAGCCGGAGGTGCTCGCCGTGACCGTGGGCGCCTCGAACATCCACGAGTTCACGCAGATGTCGGTCACGCGCGCGATCGAGTTCCTCGACGGGCTCGAGCTCTCGGAGACGGAGCAGCTGATCGGCAACCGGATCATCAAGGAGATCCGCGAGCGTCTGACCTTCCTCTCGGACGTCGGCGTCGGATATCTGCAGCTCGACCGCGCCGCGGCGACGCTCTCGGGCGGCGAGGCCCAGCGGCTGCGGCTGGCGACGCAGATCGGATCGCAGCTGGTCGGCGTCCTCTACATCCTCGACGAGCCGTCGATCGGCCTGCACCAGCGCGACAACGCCAAGCTGATCGGGACCCTCGAGCGCCTGCAGAGCCTCGGCAACACCGTCCTCGTCGTCGAGCACGACGAGCAGATGATGCGCTCGGCCGACTGGCTCGTCGACATGGGCCCCGGCGCCGGAGAGCACGGCGGCCACGTGGTCGCAGAGGGGCCGGCCGACGACGTCGAGAAGATCAAAGGCTCCGTCACGGGTCAGTTCCTCTCGGGCAAGCGCGTGATCGCAGTGCCCGACCGCCGGCGCGAGGATCTCGGGTCCTTCTGGGTTCGCGGCGCGAGCCAGCACAACCTGAAGGACATCGATGTCGAGTTCCCCGTCGGAAAGTTCGTCTGCGTCACGGGCGTGTCGGGCTCCGGGAAATCCACGCTCGTCAACGAAATCGTCTACAAGGCGCTCGCGAACCGCCTGCACCGCATGCGCGTCAAGCCGGGCGAGCATCTCGGCTGCGAGGGAATCGAGTGCTTCGACAAGGTCATCGACATCGACCAGTCGCCGATCGGCCGAACACCGCGCTCGAACCCGGCCACATATACCGACCTCTTCACGCCGATCCGCGAGCTCTACGCCCAGACGCCCGACGCCAAGGTGCGCGGCTACAAGCAGGGCCGGTTCTCCTTCAACGTGCGCGGCGGCCGTTGCGAGACCTGCAAGGGCGACGGCACGATCAAGATCGAGATGCACTTCCTCCCGGACGTCTACGTCCCGTGCGAGACGTGCGGCGGCAAGCGCTACAACCGCGAGACGCTCGAGGTGCGCTTCAAGGGCAAGTCGATCGCCGAGGTGCTCGAGATGTCGGTCGAGGAGGCGCTGAAGTTCTTCTCCAAGATCCCGAAGATCCGGCGGCGGCTCCAGACCCTCCACGACGTCGGGCTCGACTACATCAAGCTCGGCCAGCCGGCGACGACGCTTTCCGGCGGCGAGGCGCAGCGGGTGAAGCTCGCCAAGGAGCTCTCGAAGATCGCCACGGGCAAGACGCTCTACATCCTCGACGAGCCGACGACGGGCCTGCACTTCGCCGACATCGAGAAGCTCCTCGAGGTGCTGCAGCGGCTCGTGGATGCGGGCAACACGGTGCTCGTCATCGAGCACAATCTCGACGTGATCAAGCAGGCGGACTGGATCGTCGATCTCGGGCCCGAGGGCGGCGAGGCCGGCGGCGAGGTCATCGCGACCGGAACGCCGGAGCAGGTCGCCGAGATCGAGGAGAGCTACACCGGCCACTTCCTGCGCGAGCTCCTGCCGAGCGCCACGCCGGCGGCCGCCTAGGGCGCGCGGTCGTGCGCATCCCCTTTCGCAAGCGGAACGACGAGAGGCCTGCGTGGAGCTATCCCTTCGCGGAAGGCATGCAGCGGGGTGCGGCGTCGGACTTCTCCGGTGCGGAAGCAGCGTTTCGCGAGGCTGCACGCCTCGCCCCCGACGAGCCTCATCCGCACTACGAGCTCGGCTACACGCTGGCGCTGGTCGGACGATACGAGGAGGCGCTCGAGGAGTTCCGCCGGACGCAGGAGCTTCAGCGTGCGTTCTTCATCGTGGAGACCGAGATCTGGATGTGCGAACGGGTGGTGAACGGGTCGATCGACGCTCGCATCATGCAGATGCTTCGAGAGGTGCAATGGATCGTGGATGCCGGCGGCGCTCAGAGCGACGAGGCGGTGGCCCTCAGCTCAAAGGTGGTCGAGGAAGCCCCCGACTGCGCGCTTGGGCACTTCCACTACGGGAAAGCGATGTTCGAACGGGACCCGGCGGCTGCAGAAGAGGCCCTCCGGCGTTGTATCAAGCTTCAGCCCGACGACACGACTGCCATCAACGCGAGGGGCCATCTGGCGATTCTGTGTCAGCAAGATGGACGTGACGACGAGGCGCGAAGCATTCGCGAGGGCGTCCACGCCGAGTATCCAGAACACCCGCAGACGGTGTTCGTCACGTTAGCCTGACCCTCGTGAACGCATCCCCCCGAGAGGCGTCGAACCAAGACGCGCTTGACCGCGAGTGGTGGCTGCGCACGCTGGCGATCTTCCAGTCGCCGCGCGCGGTCTTCGCCGCGCTGCGAAACGACTCGCCCGGCGACGTCGAGGCGCGCCAGGAGCCGGTGCTCGCGCTCGTCCTCCTCGCCGGCATGGCCGGTGTCCTGCTCGCTCCATCCACCGGCCGCCTGCTGAACGAGTCGATCGTGGACGAGAGCACGGCTCTCGTCGCAGTGCTGGTCTTCATCACCGGTGGGCTCTAC
>JBKPRJ010000093.1:0-17411 GCA_046734455.1 Actinomycetota bacterium
TCGGACTTCGGCGGCTACCGGATCTTCGACCGGGTCGGCGGCACGGGCCAGGGGGTTGCCGGGCTCATGCAGAACCAGAAAGAGGACATCCCGGCGATGTGGACTCCCTACGTCGCGGTCGAGGACACCGACGCGAGCTGCACCAAGGCGAAGGAGCTCGGCGCCACGGTCGTCGTCGAGCCGATGGACGTCCCGACGGTCGGGCGCTTCGCGGTCATCCAGGATCCGCAGGGCGCCGTGTTCGGGATCATCCGGGGTGAGCCCACCGCCTAGCCCCGGCCGCACCACCGCCCCGTTGCCGTCTCTTCACCACACGGTTGCCCACCGGCCGCGCCGCGCGGGCGGGTCTCCTTACTCGCCTTGACAGGCGGCCGATCGACCGAATAGATTCCACTCGTCAGATCCGTGGGCCCTCGGGTTCGCGGATCTGGCGTTTTAACGAACTGTTTCGCGTTGCTTTCGGCGTCGCTTGACTCGTATCGACGTACGTCGATATATTGATAGCGATCGATGCGAGACCTCACAGTCATCGACTGTTGCGCCCCGCTCGGGGCAGCAACCCTGTCGGAAGAAGAGGCCGAGGCCACCGCCGCGCTCTTCAAGGCGCTCGCAGACCCGGCACGTATCCGGATCGTCAACCTGATCGCGACGAGCGACGAGCCGGTCTGCGCCTGCCACCTGATCGAGCCGCTCGGCCTCTCGCAACCGACCGTTTCCCACCATCTCAAGCGGCTCGTCGACGCGGGCCTGCTCGAGCGCGAGCAGCGCGGCAAGTGGGCGTACTTCTCTCTGACGCCTGAGGCGAGCGAGCGGCTCGCCGGCGTCGTCGCGCTCACTCGAGTCCCCGAGGAGGTTCTTTCCCGATGACGATCACCCCTGACGCCCTACGCGAGGAAGTCCGGCGCAAGTACGCCGAGGCAGCCCTGGCAGTCACCGAAGGTTCCGGCTGTGGGTGCGGAAGCGGCGCTTGCTGCGACGGCCAGACCGCGAGCGCGCACTTCGGCGAGTCCCTCTACAGCGCCGAGCAGCGAGGCAAGCTCCCGGACGCGGCTGCGCTTGCCTCTCTGGGCTGCGGCAACCCGAGCGCCGTGGCGGAGCTCCGCGAAGGCGAGACCGTGCTCGATCTCGGCTCCGGCGGCGGCATCGACGTCATCCTCTCCGCGAAGCGGGTCGGTCCGGCCGGCCTGGTCTACGGGCTCGACATGACCGACGAGATGCTCGCCCTCGCTCGCAAGAATGCCGCCGACTCGGGGGTTACGAACACGATCTTCCTCAAGGGCCTGATCGAGGAGATCCCGCTCCCGGCGCAATCTGTCGACGTCGTCATCTCCAATTGCGTCGTCAACTTGTCGACCGACAAGGCCGCCGTGCTCGTGGAGATCGCCCGCGTTCTCCGGCCCGGCGGCCGGCTGGGGATCTCGGACGTTGTCGCCGAGGACCGGCTGTCCGAGGAAGAGCGGGCACAGCGCGGCTCGTACGTCGGCTGCATTGCCGGCGCGCTGTCCAGGGAGGAATTCGAGGCAGGGCTCGAGGCGGTCGGCTTCGAGCAGATCTCCGTCGAGTTCACGCACGAGGTCGCCGACGGCATCCACGGAGCGATCGTCAAGGCGGTGAAGACGTCGGATCCGCAGGCGAAGGGCCTGCCGGTCATCCAGCCCGCAGAGAAGGCCGGCTGCTGCTGATGGCGGTGCAGGCGGCAGCCCTGTCCATCGAGTCTCTTCGCCCCGAGCACTGGCCCGGCGTTGCGAGTGTCTACGCCGAGGGGATTGCGACGCGGAACGCGACCTTCGAGACCGAGGTTCCGACCTGGGAGGAATGGGACGCCTCCCATCTCGAAAAGCACCGCTTCGTCGCCCTGCACGACGGCGAGCTCGTGGGCTGGGTCGCAGTGAGCGCGGCGTCCGGCCGTTGCGTCTATCGCGGCGTCGTCGAGAACAGTGTCTACGTCGCGGAAAGAGCACGCGGGCAAGGCGTGGGCCGACGCCTGCTCGAAGCGCTGATCGCCTCAACGGACGCGGTCGGCATCTGGACGATCCAGGCCGGGATGTTCCCCGAGAACGAAGGCAGCATTCGGCTCCACGAGGGCCTCGGCTTCGAGGTCGTGGGGCTGCACAAGCGTCTCGGCAAACTCGACGGCGAGTGGCGCGACGTCCTTCTCATGGAGCGTCGCAGCCCCATGGTCGATTGATGGAGGTCGGCGCCGGCAGCCGTCCCGAAGTCCTCTTCGTCTGCGTGCACAACGCAGGACGAAGCCAGATGGCAGCGGCGCTCCTGAAGCTTCGCTCCGGCGATCGCATCCAGATCCGCTCTGCCGGCAGCGACCCCGCCGAGCGCATCAACCCGGCCGTGGTCGAGGCGATGGCAGAGCTCGGAGTCGACCTGAGCGAGGAGTTCCCCAAGCCTCTGACCGACGACGCGATCCAGGCGGCGGACGTGGTGATCACGATGGGATGCGGCGATGCCTGCCCGATCTACCCCGGCAAGCGCTACGAAGACTGGGAGCTCGACGATCCCGCCGGGCAAAGCGTCGAGACCGTGCGCCGGATCCGCGACGAGATCGACGAGCGCGTCCGACTCCTCGTCGCGGAGCTGCTTCCGGCGGTCGGCTGACGGTGGGCGCCTCTCTGTCCTTGCGGAGACTCGTCGCCGAGTTCATCGGCACCTTCGCGCTCGTCTTCGCCGGAGCCGGCGCGGTCATGGTGGACGCGAAGACCGGCCAGCTGGGCCATGTGGGCGTCGCCATCACCTTCGGCCTCGTGATCATGGCGATGATCTACGCGGTCGGGCACATCTCGGGCGCTCACTTCAACGGCGCGGTGACCTTCGCGTTCGCGCTGTCACGCCACTTCCCGTGGCCGAGGGCTCTCGGCTATTGGACGGCGCAGCTCTCCGGAGCGATCGCGGCGGCGCTTCTGCTCCGCGCGTCGCTGGGCGATATCGCAGACGTCGGCGCCACGCAGCCGTCAGGAAGCCAGGCGCAGTCGTTCCTGTGGGAGCTCGTCATGACTGCATTCCTCATGTTCGTGATCCTGGCCGTGGCGACCGACACGCGCGCCGTCGGGGAAGCGGCTGCGATCGCGATCGGAGGGACGATTGCTCTCGACGCGATGTTCGGCGGTCCGATCTCCGGCGCCTCGATGAATCCGATGAGGTCGTTCGGGCCCGCCGTCGCCTCCGGCAACTTCCATGCCATCTGGCTCTACATCCTGGCGCCGCTGGTCGGCGCCGCCATCGGCGCGCTTGCGTACCAGTTCGTCCGAGGCGAGACCGCTTAGAGGCTACGCGGCGACCGGCTCGTCGACCTCGCAGGCGATCACGCGCCGGTCGAAGTCCTCCCGGTCGACCTTTTCGGCCTTCGAGACCACCCAGCGCCTACCCCGAAGGTCGAACGTCTCCCCCACTCGGAGCTTGGACTCGAGCTCCGCGCGCACGGGGATGGAACGGAGGACGCCCTTCACCTCGAGCATGAGGTCGTACGTCAGCTCATTCGCCATGGTTCGAATCGCTCCCTCGTCGAGTCGCAGCCGCGCGGACGATACACCGATTTTCCGTGGTGAATGCGGCGCGTTAAGAACTGGTGGGACCCGTATCCGGACGCCTAGGCGTCGACGTTCGAAAAGTGGACGGTCAGCGCGCCGAGATGGGGGTCTTCGAGCAGCGTTGGCCGTCTGCCTTTCTCAGAAACACCGGCGGCTGGTCCGAGCGCACCCGCTAGGGGTGCAAGCCCTCCCAACCCCACCGGGGCATGCGGAGGTTCGCCGGTACTGCCGAGCCGACGGGCGAGTAAACGAGGACGTTGTCGACGGCCCAGCGCATGTAGGCGGTCATCGCCGCGCGAAAGGCCGGGTCCTCGGGAAGGGCCGCGTCGTCCATCGCCCGCACGAAACAGTCGAGGAAGCGCTCGCCGAGGTCGCCCATGTCCCCGTTGCCAGCGTGCATCGTGAGCACGGCGGACTCGTCGCCGCACGTCTCCGAATACGTCTTCGGGCCACCGAGCACCTCCGCCCAGTAGGCGGCGAGGCGCTCGACATGCTGCGGATGCTGATCCTCGTGTGAGAACGGGTGGTTCAGCTCGGGGTCGGCGAGGCAGCGCGCATGATGAGCCCTCGCCAGCGCCAGGAACGCGGGCTCGCCGCCGGCAAACTCGAAGAGCGTCGGCGACACGGGACCGTTATTGCTCGTACCGCTCGACGACCTCGGGCGCGCGCGCTGCGGCGGTATCCGGATCCTGGCCCGCACCGCGACGGGCGCGACGCTGGCGCAGCAGATCCCAGCACTGGTCGAGCGAAAGCCGGATCTGCTCGAGGCGGCGGCGATCGTCGTCCGTCGCCGTCCCGTCCGACTCGCGACCCCAGAGCTCGTGCTCCTCGGTGACGAGCTTCTCGATAGATCCATGGATCTGTGAATCGTCCATCAGTCTGTCTCCCCAAGTAGTTGCCGAAGGGCCCGTGGATCCGGGCACCAGGACGATCTCAGATCCTCGCGGTCCCAGCCGCCCAGGTCTGCGCCGCCGCAATAGGCGCTTTCGAGGAAGGAGAGGAGCGCTGCGCGCGGGTCGGCCGCGGTTCGGACGCTCTCGTACGGAAGCTGGGCCATGGCGCTGCGCTCCCCGACCCAGCGGGCCTCGGCCGGGCGGAGCTGCCGCTCGCGCAGGCCGGGCGGTTCCGGCGACGTGTAGGAGTAGTACATCGGCTCGCGCACCTTCCTGTCCCCGGCCCAGAAGCCGAAGGAGATGACCTCGTGCGTATACGCCTCACGCGAGACCGGATCGGCCTTCGGATTGACGGGGGCACGGCGGCCGTTGAAGCGGGTGACCGCGAGGTCGAGCCCGTGCCAGAAGAGGTGCACGGGGCTCGTCTTCGCGCACGACCAGCCCGCGAACTCCTCGAAGACCGAATCGCTCCAGTCGAGGACACGCCAGAAGCGGGCCACCGCATCGGCGTCGTACGAGGCGTGCTCGCGGTCTTCGGGGAACGGCGTCGTCATCGGGACGCCGTAGGGCTCCTCCCGAATGGGCACGTCGATGCCCAGCTTGAGCAGAAGGCCGTGCAGCTTCGCGTCGAAGTCGGCTACTGACAGCCCGTCCGCGAGCTCGAACGACTCCGCCTCCCCATGTGCCGTGCGCACCGCGAGACGATGGTCGACGAAGTCGAAATCGATCTGGAACGTCGTCCCGCCCGCGTGCATGCGGCGGGTCGTCAATCCGCGGACGTCGACGTACAGCGTGGCATGCCACCAGTGGTTACGCGGAGGCGCCGCACGGAGCCGGACCTTGCCGACGATCTGCGTCCAGAGATGCAACGTCTCGACGGTCGGCTCCCAGTTTTCGAGCGGGAGCGGCGGAAGCTCGATCTGCTCCTGAATGACGACCACCGGCACGATCCAGGCTACCGGCAGAGGCGGAGGCAAGCGCAGCGCGCTCCTAGACTTGCGCCGGAGCGATGCCGTTCGAGCTCGAGTTCGAGGACACCTTCGGGGGCGATTCCCTCGATCAAACCCGCTGGCTTCCCTGCTACCTCCCGCACTGGAGCGGACGCGGGCGGTCGGCGGCGAGGTACGTGACGGGCGGGACATTGTCGCTCCGGATCGAGGCCGACCAGGAGCCGTGGTGTCCGGAATGGGACGGCGAGGTCCGCGTGTCGTCGATCCAGACGGGTACGTTCTCCGGCCCGCTCGGCTCCACGATCGGCCAGCACCGCTTCCATCCGGGCGCGGTCGTGCGGGAGGAGCAGGAGAACGTTCTCCTCTACGGGCCCCGCTACGGCCGCGTCGAGCTGCGGACGCGAGCATGCCCGGATCCAGACACCATGGTCGCCCTCTGGATGATCGGCTACGAGGACGAGCCTGAGCGCTCGGCGGAGCTTTGCGTCTGCGAGATCTTCGGGAGCGAGGTCGAGCCGGGCCGCGCGCTCGTGGGCATGGGCATCCATCCGTTCGGCGATCCGCAGCTCCGCGATACGTTCTCGAAGGAGCCGCTTGAAATCGACGCCACGGAGCCGCACGAGTACGCGGTGGAGTGGACTCCGGGGTGGAGCAGCTTCTTCGTCGACGGAGACCTGGTGAAGTCGGACGACCAGGCGCCCGACTATCCGATGCAGCTCATGCTCGGGATCTACGAGCTCCGGCGCGCCAGAACAGGCGGTTACCCGAAGGAGTTCGCCGTCGACTACGTGCGGGGCTACGGCTACTTCGCAGGTAACGAGCGCGCGTAGGCAGTCCCGCGGTCGACCCACTCGGCGAGCGCGGCATCGGAGTCCACGTCACCAGCCGCAACGCGGAGCCAGCCGCGCATGCTGCGACCGCGCATCTCCATGAGCTCCGCGCTCGTGCTGGCGACGAGCTCGTCCGAGTCCTCGGGATCGACACGGACGAGGAGTCCACCCTGCCCGCTCACGCCGACAGCCATGTTGCCGCCGACGAGAAACGCCAGTCCGCCGAACATCTTCTTCTCCGCAACGCCCCGCCCGCCGCCCACGCGCTCGCGAACGCGGGCAGCGAGCTCCTCGTCGTAGGCCATGTGGCGATCGTACTCCCGAGGCGGTCGGGGGCGTACACCAAAGGGGACGCCCCCCGCGGCCACCGCCAGTTTGATGAGGTCGTTGCACCGCGCGTCGATTTTTTTAGCATCGTAAATCAGAAACCGCAGGCATCGATCTCGCGCGGCAGCTGGCGATGTCGCCGCCGGCGGCTGGGTTCAGTTGGTCACGCTCCGCTCTTCTTTGTGGCTCGCGTGACATCTGTTCGTCCCTCACACGGGTGAGGCTCCAGCGTCGAGAGGGATCTTCGTAAGAGACAAAGACCTGCAAACGGAGAAAATCTCGATGGAGGTAACTCGAATCCCCCCTTCGAGTTAGGTCTCGCGGTCAGCATGCCGGCGGTCAACGCCGATCTACATCGAGAACCAGTCGAATCCCAACGCAAGGAGGTCTCGATGTTGGGCGAACCAGGGCTCGATCGCGGCCGCACCCAGATCAGCCCAGCTGCCGGAAAACCCTGCCCTCCACTTCCCTTCATCGCCGCCGGCAGGCCGGCCGAAGGGGGTGCCGGGGACGCGAGACCCCACTCCCGCCGACCGGCCCTCGCAATGGTCCTCGCGGCGCTCGCGATCGTCGTCCTGGGGACCCTCGTTGTGACGGGGGAACGGAGCGCAAAGAGCGGAACCGCTCCGGCGGAGACGCTTCCCGGGTCGGCCGAGGTGGCCCGCGTGACCGCTCCAAACGCTCCGGCGGACCGGGTCCATCCACACTCCACCGCGCAGAGCGCGCACGAGGCCGGGCACGACGAGATCGAGCCGACGGGATCACACCACGGCGGCAAGGGTCATCCAGGCTCAGGCGATTCGTCCTCCGGCGTCGACGACGGAGGAACGTCGAGCGGTGGAGGTGGCGAGGAGTCCGAGCCGTTGGCCACCGTCAAGGTTCCGGTCGTGGGAACGGTCACGGTGGACGAGCCGGAGCTCCCTCCCGTTCCGGATGTGGATGTCCCCGAGTTTCCGGGCGTGACGCTTCCCGAAGTCCCGGGCGTCGAACTCCCCTAGCCCAGAAAGGGAGGAGGCGGGCCCGAAGACCCGCCTCGTGTGCGGGAGAGGAGCGGGCAGGAACCGCTCGGGGATCAGTCGGTTCGCGGCGTCGTGATCCTTGCTTTAAGGAAGCGCGACGGCCGAAAAACTTGCGCGGGTGCTCAGGCGCGTTTCCTCCGCCGTGAGCGCAAGCGCCAGCAGGTCGATGCTGAACGCATCGAGCGTCACGTAGCCGGCTGCTCCGGCCGACCAGGCCCACTCGACTGCGTCCACGTCCGCTCGCTCGCCCAACACCACCACGCGGCACGAGGGGTTCGCGTCGAGGATCTCCCGGGTCGCCTGCACACCGCCAAGTGGCGGCGTCTCGGCGCAGACGAGCACGACATCGGGGCACTCACTGGTCGCGATCAGCACCGCCTCTTCCTGGTCTTGCGCCCAGCCCACGACCTCGACTCTGTCGTCGAGCTCGAGCAGAAGCGTCACGAGCGCTTCCCGGAACGGCTCGGCGTTTCCAACAACGACTGCACGAAGTGTCATGCCCTCTAGGAAGCGCGACGGAGGAGAATCTTGCGCCGGTCGTCCGGCGCTGCCCTACGGCAGCGGAGGAAGGGCCGGCACCGCAGTGTCAACAGTCTCGCCGACGTCGGCGACGACGCCCTGGACGTCCGCGAGCGTCTGATCCACGGCATCCGTGACGGGCGCCAGCGCGTCCTTCGACGTCTCGACAACGTCCCCGGCGACGGGAAGGCCGGTCGGCGCCTCGGAAGCGTCTTTGGTGTCTTCGGCTGCCGGGGCCGAAGAAGCAGGAGGAGTTGTCAGGTGGCTGCGCTTCTTCTGGTGGGCCTTCGACGTTTCGTGCGGCTTCTTGACCGGCTGCGCAGCACTCGGACGAACGCTCGCCTGGACGGCGGGCGTCTCCCAGGGCGAGGAGAAGCGGGTAGGCGTGTCGCCCTGAACACCCAAGCCGATCGCGACGGCAGCCGCCGAGGCGGCGAGGGCTGCCAGGTTTGCCGCACCCCCGAGGCCCAGCAGCGACTTCGCGCCTGAAAGAAGCCACCCGAAGTTGACCGCGGACGTGGCGCGCTTGGCCGACCGGGCGTTCGGATTCTCGAGCCGGCTCGCAAGCGATCGCCGCGCGCGGAAGATCAGCGTCTCCACCGCCGCGTCGGTGAGGTCGAGCTCGGCGGCGATCTCCTTGTAAGAGAAACCGCGCCACTCCCGCAGGATGATCGCCTGGCGCTGCAGCTCGGGCATGTCGCGCAGCGCATCCTCCAAACCGAGGAGCTCGTCCTGCACGCCGGTCCGTCCGGGAGCGACCTGCTCGAGGATCTGAGGATCGCTCAGCGTTTCGCGCTCGCGCTTTCGCCCCCGGGTCTTGATGCGCGCGCGGCAGGCGTTCTGGGCGATCGTGAAGAGCCAGTTCGCCTCGAGCCTCGGCTCGATGCCGTGCTCGAGTGCGCGCATGACCCAGAGGAACGTCGTCTGGGTGGCATCCTCGGCCTCTTGCCGGTCGCCGAGCTTGTAGAGGCAATAGCCGAAGACGCGGTCGTAATAGCGCTCGTAGAGGTCGCCGGTTCGTTCCTGCGCCGACCCCTCGCGCCGCGCGACTCGCGGCTGTTCGAGTACGGGATTCGCACTCATGAAGCTGGTCTCAATGTGGGCGACGATCGCCTGCTTGGCAACCCCTGCACCGCGGTCGGCTCGTCTTCCGTTCCGAGAAGCTTCGGCAGAATCTCCCGGAACTCCGCCGCCGAGACGGCCGTGTGCGCCGCCATGATGTTGCGGCGCGGCCGGGGCCAGTAGGCCCACGCGAGCGACGAGGCGAAGCGCTCGCAGGCGTGGTCGTCGTGGTCGGCGTCCGGGTCCTCGTAGCACCAGTCGGACCCGCCGAGCCAGCGCTCGACGCGCCGGCGATCAACTCCGTCAAGGAGAAAGAAGTCGACCTGGTGGGCGTACTCGTGCTGGACGATTCCCCACGCGTACCTTGGCCCGAAATCCGGGTTGGTCAGAACGTCCTCGTCCAGGATGATCTCTCCGGGGCTCGCCCCGGCGCAGCCGCAGTTGGTGATCCGAATCGTGACCTCTTGCTCGACGAGGTCCCAATCGAACCGGCTCCTGTCGAGCGCCGAACGGACCTCGGCCTGGGCCGCCTCGCTGCCGCCTACGAAGACGTAATGCCCTCCCACCGCCTTCGCCGGACCTGCGAACGCGAAAGCAGCCACCAGGGCCGCTCCGGTCGAGACCAATCCCCTCATCGCACGAAGGCTGGATCCAGGCGCGGGCGACGGAAAGCCCCCGTCGCGCGTGACCGCCATCCCCCTCTCGGCCCTTCGCATTCCGCGAATGGGCATCCCTGCGCAGGGCTCCCTCGAACGAGTGAAACTCGAACGTCCCGCGCAAGATTCGCCCGGTTCCACCTTCCTTCGCTGCATCGAGCCCGAAAGGGGTAGGAGATGGAACCGAAGGAAGAGCACGGACTGACCTGCGTCGTGGCCGACGACCACCCCGTCGTCGGCGATGCGATCCGGGCGGTTCTCACCGCGCGCGGAATCGAGGTCGTCGCAGTCGCGAGCGACGGTGACGAGGCCCTGGAGCTCATCGCCGACGTCCGGCCGCTGGTCGCGCTCGTCGACATGGGCCTGCCCGGAGCGGACGGCGCAGAGGTCGCGCGCCGCGCCGCCCGCATCTCCCCCGACACCTCTGTGATCGTCTTCACGGGTCGCTCGGACTTCGCGGTGATGACCGAGGCGCTCGACGCCGGAGCGCGCGGGTTCGTGCTCAAGGAAGCGCCGCTCCCCGACCTCGTGCGCGCGATCGAGATGGTCGCGCAGGGCGGCGTCTACATCGATCCGGCGCTGGCCAGCCTGCTCGTCGACGGCAACCGCGTCGAGCAGCTCACGCCCCGCGAACGGGAGATTCTCCGCATGATCGCCGACGGGCTCGGCAACGAGCAGATCGGCACGCGCCTCTTCATCTCACCGCAGACGGTGCGCACCCACGTCGGCAAGGCCATGGAGAAACTCGACGTCCACTCGCGGACCGAAGCCGTTGCGGTCGCCCTGCGCCAGAAGCTCATCGCCTAGGAGGAACGAGATGCCGCTCACCCGCATGACAGCGCTTCGCAGCCGAATTTCCCTCCTCTTCGGCGCAGGCAAGGCGCCGTCCGTCGCCAGGGCGAGCTTTTGCCTGCTGGCGACCGGCGGCCTCCTCGGCCTCGTCTCCACCGCCTTTCCGAGCGAGCGCCCGCGGGACACGCTCGCGGTCGTCGGAACCTCGCTGCTCGCCGTTCTGCTCTCGCTCGTACCCGGGACGCAGTTCCATCGGCTCACGCCGCGGGCGTACGAGCTTCTGTGCGCGGCAGGCACGCTGCTCGTCAGCGCCGGTCTCTACTTCGGCGGGACGAGCGCATATGAGTTCTTCTACTTCTGGGTCGCCCTCTACGCCGCGTACTTCTTCTCCACGAGGTCGATGGCGCTCCAGATCGCGTTCATCCTCGTCTGCTACCCCGTCGCCGAGGCACTGGGGCAAGGCGCACCGCCGAGCGCGATGCGCTGGCTCCTCGCGGCCGCCACGCTGGTCGTCTCAGCCGGCATGGTGTCGATTCTCAGGCGCGCGCTCGAGCACACGGTGGAGCGCCTCGAGGCCGTCATCGAGGCCTCGCCGCTCGCGATCTTCGAGCTGAACGACGACGCGCGCGTGCTGCGCTGGAACGGTGCCGCCGAGGAGACCTTCGGCTGGGATCGGGAAGAGCTCGTCGGCCGCCGCTTGCCCCTCGTCGCGGAGCGTGAGAACCGGCACCTCCTCGCCGACTACGTCCTGAGTGCTCCGCCGCGGAGCGACCATGAGCTGAGCTGCTTTCGCCGTGACCAGTCGAGCTTCGAGGCATCGCTCTTCACGGCGCCGCTCGGAACAGGAAACGGGCATCCGGGCCGTCTCGTGCTCGTGGCGGACACCTCGGAGAGAAAGGAGCTCGAGAGGCGGCTCGCACACAGCTCGAAGATGGAAGCCGTCGGCCGGCTCGCCGGCGGAATCGCCCATGACTTCAACAACCTGCTTCTGATCATTCGCAGCCATGCCTGGCTGCTCCGCGACCGGCTGGAGGACTCCGAGGAGCTGCAGGCGATCGAAGACGCGGCCGAGGACGCCGGCCGGATCGTGAGCCAGCTCCTCAACTTCGGGCGAGCCCAGGTGCTGGATCCTCAGTCCGTCGACCTGAACGAGCTGCTCGCGTCGGTCGAGTCACTCCTCGACCCTGTGATCGGCGACGACATCGAGCTCGTGCGCTCGGCCGGGGACAGCTCGGCGACCGTGCTGGCCGATCCCACCCAGCTCGAACTCGTGCTCGTCAACCTCGTGCTCAACGCCCGCGACGCGATGCCGGCGGGCGGGAAGCTCGAGCTCGCCACCGAGCCCGCCCTACGAAACGGCGAGCGCTGGGCACGGGTTCGCGTGAGCGACAACGGCCCGGGCATCGACCCTGCGACCCAGGCCCGGATGTTCGAGCCGTTCTTCACCACGAAGGGAGCTGGACGCGGGACCGGGCTCGGCCTGGCCGTCGTCCACGAGCTCGTCGAGCGAAACGGCGGCGAGGTCGAGGTCTGGAGCGCCCGTGGCAAGGGGACGACGGTCAGCGTCTATCTCCCCTACCTCAATGCTCCGGCCACCGAGATCCGCCGGGCGCTCGAACCCGGCCCACACGCGGACGACGTGGAGACCATGGGCCTCGAGACGGTGCTGGTGGCGGACGACGAGGAGGACGTCAGGCAGTCGCTTCGCAGATCGCTCGAGCGTTACGGCTACCGGGTCTTCACGGCCGCGGACGGCGAAGGGGCCCTGGCAATCGCAGCAGAGCTACGCGACGAGATCGATGTCGTCGTCACCGACATCGTCATGCCGACGATGAGCGGCTTCGAGCTCGGGCGACGACTCTCGGCGATCGCGCCCGACCTTCCCGTCGTCTACATCTCGGGCTATCCGGACGAGGCAATTCTGGATGCGCCGCGTCCCGCGCCCGCATTTCTGCCGAAGCCCTTCACTCCCCCGGTGCTCGCACGGACGATCCGGGAGGCACTGGGCTCGGCGAGGCTGTCGTGCGCGTGAGCCCGAGTCGGACCCCGCAGGCCGCGCGGTCGGTCCGCCGATTCGGGAACGGGGAGCGGGCCCTCCAACCGCTCCTTCGCGCCACGGAGCTGGTCGACGCCGGTGCCGGGCGCCATCTCGAGCAGGTCGGCCGCTACTCGGGGGCCGCAGCTCGGGCGCTCGGCGTCCCGGAGTCTCGCGCGCGCGGGATCGCGAGCGCCTGCCGGCTGCACGACATCGGCAAGCTCGGCGTTCCCGACGAGATCCTGCTGAAGCCCGCCGAGCTCAGCAAGCCGGAGCGGCGCCTGATGGAGCGCCACGCGGAGATCGGCCACCGGATCCTCGCCAATTCAGGCACGGCCATCCTCGACCTGGCGGCTTTGATCGCACTGACGCACCACGAGCGGTGGGACGGACAGGGCTATCCCCAGGGGCTGGCCAGCGACGAGATTCCCCTGGCGGGCCGAATAGCGGCCGTCGCCGACGTGTTCGATGCACTCACGAGCGATCGCGTCTACCGCCCGGCCCTCACGTGGGACGAGGCGGCGCGGATCCTCCGCGAGACCTCGGGCTCGCAGTTCGACCCCGAGGTCGTCAACGCCTTCCTCGACTCGATCGAGCTCGACGACGTCTCGCCGCCCGGGGCTCCCCCGGGCGGCGGATTCACCCGCTGAACGAGTGATCCGCCGACAGAAACGGCCCGCCCGGGCTTCTTCCTCCCACGACACGGGACTGCATTCGCGCCGCCTGGCGAACCCCTCAAGCGGTCCCCATGAGAGAAGGAGGCAGGAGTGAAACGCAACCCGACGATTGCTTTGGCGCTCGCCGTTGCCACTGCCGCGCTTGCCCTTCCGGGATCCGCACTTCCGCAGGCCTTGATCATCGGAACCAACGGCCAGACCGGTGACGGCGACCATATCGTCGCGCCGGTCAACATCGAGCAGCAAAGTGGCGATACTCGCGCCTCCGCGGATGCCGGCTTCGGGAATGGCGGCGCCGCGACCGCGGGCACGCAGAGCGGCGACGATGGAGGAAACGTCATCGTCGGCTGCGTCAACGGGGCAGCCGCAACGGGCGATTCCGCGCTCACTGGAAGTGCTGGCAACTGCGGACCCGCTCGAGGCAGGGCAGCCAAGGCCGGGACAGAACGAGACGACACGATCGCGGGCGCAAATCTCGGCTGTATCACGCTTGGCCTCGTCGGCCTGACGAGCGGAGGTGCTCAGGCGGGATCGTGCCGGGGAGCCGGTGCCGGCTCCGGAGGCGGTTTCGGTGGAGACGGCGCTAGTGGCGGAGACGGCTCCGGAGGAGAAGACGCCGACGGAGGCTCCGGCGTCCTGAGCGACTCCGCCGGATCTGAAGGTGGGGACGACTCAGGCCGATCGGGTTCCGGGGGCAGCCAGGATTCGGGCGCGTGCGGCGGTATCAGCCAGCTCGCGAGCCTGGCTGGGCCGGGCTCGCTGCCCGCGTGGCTGCTCGCGCTCGGAGCGTTGGGGGCGTTTGGGAGCGGCGCGCTCTTCGCGAGGCGACGTTCGAGCTCGACGCTGGGCTAGCTCCGCCGATTTTGGGGCAAGAACGGCGGGCTCGACCCGGGCCCGCCGTTCACTACTGCTTTCGCTCCGTGCACGACCGGCCTCCGAGGCCGTCCCGAGCCCCCTGGCTAAGGTCTCGGAGCCCAGATGACGCACTCCACCGACGCCCGACCGCACACGACTCGCACGCTGCTCATCCTCGGCGTGGCGGCGCTGGCCTTCGCGCTGGCGCAGACGACTCTCATCCCGGCGCTCCCCGACCTCGCGCGCGCCCTGCACACGGATGCAGCGGGAGTCACCTGGACGCTCACCGCCTATCTGGTCGCGGCCGCGGTCTGCACGCCCCTCGTCGGCAGGCTCGGCGACATCTACGGGAAGCGCCGGCTTCTCGTCATCACGCTGGCCGCCTTCGCCGCAGGCTCGGTGATCGCAGCCCTGTCCGCGAACCTCTGGATCGTCGTCGCCGGCCGCGTGGTCCAGGGGATCGGCGGTGGGATCTTCCCGCTGTGCTTCGCGATCATCCGGGACGAGTTTCCGCGAGACCGAGTCGCGCGCGGAGTCGGGCTGATGTCGGCGATCGCCGGCATCGGCGGAGGGCTCGGCCTCATCCTCGGCGGCGTGCTCGTCGACCACGCCTCGTACCACTGGATCTTCTGGCTCGGCGCGGCGATGGGGATCGGAGCCGCAGTCGCGACTCAGCTGCTCGTGCCGGAGTCGCCGATCCGCACTCCGGCGCGGCTCGACGTGCGCGGGGCGCTCGTGCTCGCGGTCGGGCTCATCCTTCCTCTGATCGCCATCTCCCGGGCGCACCAGGTCGGTTGGGGCAGCTCGCAAACGCTTCTCCTCATCGGCGGAGGCCTCGCCGTCCTCGCTCTCTGGGTAGTGCTGGAGCGGCGCACGCACGAGCCCCTCGCGGATATCGACGCGCTGACGCGGCCGCCGGTACTCATCACCAACGTCGCGACGCTCCTCGTCGGCTTCGGGATGTTCGGCTCCTTCGTCCTCATTCCCACCTTGGCGGAGGCGCCGACGTCGACCGGCTACGGGCTCGGTCTCGATGCGACCCGCGCCGGCGTGCTGCTCATGCCCGGCGCGTTCGCGATGCTCGTCTTCGGGCCTCTTTCGGGAATTGTGGGAACCCGGTACGGCAACAAGGTGCCGCTGGCCATCGGCGGCTTCATGACCGCGCTGGGCCTGGGGCTCCTCGCGGCCTCGCATGCGAGCCAGCTCGAGATCATCATGTTCAGCCTCGTCATGTCGGCCGGCATCGGGCTCGCCTTTGCGGCGATGCCCAACCTGATCATCGAAGCGGTTCCCGCCCAGCAAACGGGCGAGGCGACAGGGTTCAACGCCCTCGTTCGCTCGGTCGGCTCGTCGCTCGGGTCACAGGTCTCGGCCACCGTGCTCGCTTCGAGTGCGGTCGCCGGCATCCCGACTGACGCCGGTTACACCCGCGCGTTTGCCATTTCCGCAGCCGTGGCCGTCTGCGCCGGAGTCGCCGCGATCTTCATCCCGCGCGCGCCGGGCCACCCGCATGCTCCAGCCCTCGACGAGGTGGGCGCCTCCTCTCCGCTCGGCGAGCCGGCCGCTGTCCGTGGCAAGTCTTAGTCGTCCCTCTATCGGCTGGGTGCACCCGGTCTGTTGCACGCGGATGTAACGCGCCCTTCTACTGGCGCGATCTCATGGACAGGGCCCGGCCGTGCGCGACGACTTCGGGCGCCCCTCGGCGCGCCCCCTCGGGCCGGGCCCACTTACTTTGGCGCGCGCATCGGTGCCCTCCCCGTGGATGCCGGCAACTACCTGTGATCCGTGGACATGCGTTCCGTAGTACGCCGACCCACTAGAGGGGGCGCGAACCCGCCCCCTCTCGTTTGGGACCGTACGATGGGCTCCCCCGCGCTCGGCCGCTGGCGCGTGCATCGTCCCGGCAGAGAATCCTCCCCCGGCCTCAGTGCGTCGAAACGCCAGTGAGCGGGGGGACAGGAGCGCGTGCCGGGAAGAGCTACGACCTGTTCCAAGGTCGAATTCAACGCGAGGTTGACTGGACGAGCGGCGCTAGGCGTGACCCTCTCCCCGGCACTGGATTCGCGGCGTGAACGGGGAAGGAGGTGCGGCGTGCCTGGTTTGATGCCAAGCGTGGAAGCAGGCGAAAACGAGGCGCTGATGCGCGAGGGTGAATGAGCGCATTGATGATCGCGAGCCTTCCCCCCTCGCCGCCCGATTGAGCTGGGGGCCGGACCGGGTCCGGGTGTAACGCGCCGCGGATCTTCGGCGATCTACCCAGACAGGGCCGGGAGCTCCGCTGGAGTTGCGGCTGTCCGACGGAGTTTCGCCCCGGGAGAGACTAGGGCGCCCGGCCCTGTGTTTCTAAGGTTTGTCGCGCGTGGCGCTATTCCTTGACCGCTACCCCGTCGGTCGTGTCCCGGTCAGGTTGGATGCAAAGGGAGAGCGGTGCTCGCACCCTGGGAGAAGGTGACCCCGAGTCTCCTCCCCTCGAGATGACCGCTCCCCTTGCGTTCTTGTCGCATGCCCCGACTTCGGGAGCGGACGACGGGGTTCGAACCCGCGACCCTCAGCTTGGGAATCGGTTCGCAACGTTTCCGCCTGTTCTGGTCTGTTTCCGTTTGTTTCGCTTAGAGCGCATGAAATCGCGGGTTCTGAGGGCGCGGACCGAACTCTTTTCCGTCTGCTTCGGTCTTCTTGCTGCGAGTACGGGCACCAAATTGGCACCGCGTGACCCTCAGCTTGCGTAGCTGTTCGACCGATGCCCTGTGGCTGAGGGCGCTTCCGCGGAGGTGGCGTGTTCTTTCAGTCGGTGATCTGCTCGATAGAAGCCAAAGGCCATGGATGAAGACGACCGGAGTGCTGCCGGAGGCGTTGGCCGCTTCGATCTCCGCGCTCTCCCGCTCCGAAATGGATGCCATGGCGAACCCCTTTCGGTCGCCGTGGGACGGTCAGCCGACCTTAGCGCACAGCCGACGGGCTCGCCCACGAGGACGACGCCGGTTGGTTGGCCAGCACGACCCCGGTCGGGGCGCGACGTTCCTGCGGGAAGCGCTGAAGCCGTAGGCCCCTGCGGAACGGGCCCCCTCCAATGGCGACGGAGAGGGTCCCGAGGATCCATGAATCGACTAGAGGGACCGCGACCTCGGCCGCGGCCCCTCTAGTTCTGCGAGCTAGGCCGCGAGATCGAGAGCCGGCTCGGGCACTTCCTCGAGCTGTTCGAGCTCGTCGCGCCGGATGAGCGTGAGGGCGGCGACGATCCCCAGGCCCGCGATGAC
>JBKPRJ010000094.1:0-36947 GCA_046734455.1 Actinomycetota bacterium
CGCAGCCCTTGTGTACGCTGCAGTCTGTACGCCGCGAGCCGAAGGGAGGGAGACGTGAGCACGCCGACGCCAGAGTCGATCCCCGACCCAACGCCCCCTCCAGATCCAGACCCGGCACCGCCGCCAGAGCCGCCCGATCCAGCACCGCCCGAACCCGACCCGGGACCGTAGGTACGCGGGCGCTCGTTTCGACGGAGCCGAGCACGGGCACCGCAAGAGCTGAGGGAACATAGGCGCGCTTCGTCGAGCCAACCCGCGCGCCGTCAGGGCCGTCCGGGATGCGGTTGCGCGACCCTGTCCGGGCGGCCCGCTCTATGCAAGCGATCCTCTTGAACCAGGACGCCCCGAGGAGGATAGTGGGGGCCGCTCAACGGGGGGAGAAGGAGGAACACGCATGCGGCGTTCGCTCACATACCTGGTTGCGGCAGCTGCGCTGCTGATCAGCGCGCCTGCTGCGTTCGCGGGAGCCCAAACCTCAACAGTTATTGAGAAGGGCGTCACGGAGTCGTTTACGGATGTCGTGCCCTGCGTCGGCGAAACCGCTGACGTTACGATCACGTACAACTTCGCCTTAGCCGTCACCGAGCTCGACAACGGCACTTCCCACGTGAGCGGTGTCCTGGCCGGAACGTTCACCGCTGTGACGGACGACGTCACGTACACAGGCCGCTTCGCGCAGCGGTTCGGCGAGAACTTGAACGCGATGAACAGTGAGGGCAGCGTCATCTTCGTCTTGCGGGGGACAGGCACGGACGGGTCGCGGATCACGTTCGCCGACGTCTTCCACTACACGATCACGGCAACGGGAGTGGAGACCGCGTTCGACAAGCCGATCTGTCAATAGGTTTTAGGGCGGAGCGCTTTCATGCGCTCCGCCCTACAATCGCGGGCGACCGTTGCGTTTGCAGGTGGTAGTCACGGTCGCCCGGGGTGCGCCCGCCGGACGCGCCAGGATCGGGCGGCCGCTCAGGCTCTTCGCCCGAACGAGAGCTGACGATCATCGCGTCGAGTCAGCCGAACTAGTCCCGAGCGGACTACCCGCCGCGCCTTGTAGCCGTGCCCCACGCGTCGGGTTGAGGCCGGGCGCGTTGGTTTTCGGGCTTCCGATTCCCATCCCGTCGACTCCAGCGGGCCGGCGTCTCCCCGGAAGGCCGCAGTTCGGTGGCGGCGTCGGCCCCCTCAGCGAATACCCGCCGCCTTCTCCCACGTCGCCTTCCGCTCGAGCGCATCTTTTGCTCGGCGACCGTGCTCGCCTGAGCACGCACGGTGACTAACCCGGTGCCTACCTCGAGCGTAGAAAATACTCATTAGCAGGGGTGTTTGATACCAGCTGCGCCCGTCGTCCGCATCCGCTTGGCTGAGCAGAACCCCGCCCCGGATCTCATCGCCCGTCCAAGTGCTGTCCAAGTGGCGGTGGATGAGCGCGTCGAGCTTGTCGGCCTGCTCGCGCCTCTCCGCTTCGTCGAGGTGCCGGTACGAGAGCTCCTCCCTCCGAGTGCTCCATGCGCTCAGCGGCGTGCGGCGGATCCATTCCGGCCAATGCCATGCGCGAGACTGTCGGCGCGCGCCCCTCACGCGGCCGAGGATTGATCGGTCGTATCCCAAGCAGCGCTCAGCGGCGCCGGGTGCGACTCCGCGAGGCGCCCGATGATCCGCTTGAGCGAGGCGGCGCCGTCATCAGCGGCAACTCCGGAGCTTCGGCCGAGGAAGCGCTTGAAATTGCGGAAGAGATCCCGGTCGACAGCGGCACCGACGAGTTGACCTTGTTCCCTTAGCCTCGGCCATTACTGCCGGGAGTTACTAAATCAAGGCGGGTGAGTGGACGCTCCCAGGCGCTTCAACAAGCCGTGCGCCCCAGATCGCCGCCCGCGCGATCCAGCTTCGGCGTCCGATCACCCCCATCTCGTCGAAAGAAACTCCTGCGCTCCGTCGTCGCTCGGCTAATCGGGCGGAATACGAGAGCGACTGGCGTTTGCGAGACCGGCGCGCCGGGCAGGAACTCGCGACACTCACAGGGGAGGGCACAAATGCCTTTGGCAGTCTTACTTGCAGTCGGCGGCATCCTTTGGATCGTGCTGGTGGTCGTTCTTGTGCTTCTCGTCCTGGGGTTTCTCGCAAGGCGATAGACGAGCGAGCGCGGGAACACTCGCTCATGCTGACCAGAGAGGAGCGACGTGCAGAAAACGAGGCGATCTTCAGGGCTGGCAACGAGGCGATCGTTCGCAACCTTGACGCGCCCGAAGGGGCATTGCCCTTGATCTGCGAGTGCGGCTCGGCCGAATGCTTCGGCCGCATTCACGTGACGGTAGAGGAGTACGAGGCCGTTCGGTCGAGAGCCGCGCACTTCGTGCTTGAGTCTGGGCATGAAGACGAGGACGAGCGCGTCGTCGATGTGTTTGAGCGCTACGTCGTGGTCGAAAAAACAGGGGCCGGCCGACGAGTGGTCGAGGAAGCCTTTTAGAGAGGCTCGCGGTCAGCTAAGATCGCGTGCCTGAATCTCTCCAGGCTAGCGGCGAACGAGGCGCTCTTTCGAGATGTAAACGAGCGCATCAAGGAGAGCTCCGCGGGCCTCGGCACCGACGTCGAGGGCTCGCGCTACATGGAGTTTCTCTGCGAGTGCTCGGAGCTGCAATGCGATGAGCATGTGGAGCTCACGCTGCAGGAGTACGAGGAAGTTCGCCTCGAGGCAACGCACTTCCTCGTTCGGCCGGGCCATGAAAACGGTCGTGTGGAGAACGTCGTTTGGTCGACTGAGCGTTTTGCCGTCGTCGAGAAGAAGGTCGCCCGGGAATTGCTCAAGGCGAGGGATCCGCGCGGCTAGCCAGCGGCTGCTCTTTTTCGTTCTTAGACCGGCCTCGTCCGCGATCAGCACAAGGAAGCGAAAACGTGAGCCGGATGGCTGTCAGGGGGTTGGCATTTTTACGCGCCGCTCTCTTCCTCAGACGGTGAAATTATCCTGGCGACGTGGCTGGACGACGGATCTAGACCGACAGGCGAAATGGCCAACGAAGTGATGACGAACAACCCAGAACGAACACTCCGCCTCGAACGCATCCTGCCCGTTGCTCGCGACCGAGTTCTCTCCGCGTTCGTAGAGCCAACGCAACTCTCCAACTGGTGGGGACCGGCAGATTTCACCGTCCCACAAGCCGATTTGGACGTTCGCGAAGGAGGGCGGTATCGGATCGAGATGCGGCCACCCGAAGGGGAGCCGTTCTGGGTATTCGGCGAGTATCGCGAGGTCGAACCGCCCGGTCGACTCGTGTACACGTTCGAGTGGGATCCGCCGACTCCTGACGACCAACTGACACTGGTGAGACTTGCCTTCCTACCGGTGGACGAAGAGACACATCTCGTCGTCGAGCACGGGCCGTTCAAGACGGACGAGCGTTATGAATTACATGAGGCGGGCTGGCGGGATACCCTCGACCGGCTCGGAGCGTGGCTGGCCGCATACCGTGGGCGTTCGTTGGGCGACTAGGGCGATCGCCGCGAAATGGGACGCCGAACGCGCGACCGACCGCGTTAGTCGCCTCGCTACGACACGAGGCGGGGAATGAGGATCGCGAGCGCGATGAGGACTGCCAGCAGGGCGCCGATCCCCAGCGTCAGCCCGCTAATCGCGATCAGCGGCGTTGTCTCCGTCTCGCCCTCGCGGAGCTCGTCCGCCAGGCGATGCGCCTCCTCACGAGGGTGCGTAGCGAGTCGCTTCGTTTCATCAGCGAGCTCCGTGTGCAGGTGGTAGTCGGGGTCGCCCGCGGGTGCGCCCGCGTCTGACGGCTCGCCAGGATCGGGCGGCCGCTCAGGCTCTTCGTCCATGTGCACAGTTTCGCAGCAGCGGAGCGCACGTGTACCCGCGAGCCGGGGCGGGCCACTCCCTCAAGGTGAGTCCTTTGTCGATGGAGTTGTCGCCAATACTCTCCATGAACTCTGCGCGTGCGATACGGCATCAACCAGTCCTGAGACCGTGCTCGGACTCCTCGCGGCAATCTCCGTGAACCGCCTGGTCGCTGCCGCGCCCGCCGAGATCCTCAGTCACCGGTGTTCTGCGAGCGGATCGCCGAGACACTTGTTCGCGGAGCTATGAAGGCGTAGAACTTCGACAGACGGTATGAGCTTGGCCGAAGGCCCGAGATTCTTCGATGACGAATCGCCAGCCTTCAAGGCCCTCGAAGAGTTTCTGGGGGCGAACCTAGGCGACAAAGAGACGCTCGACGACGCGCCTAGGTATTTGACGCAGGTCTTTCTTGAGCGGCGGAGCGTCCAAGTTGGACTTCGGGCGACAATCCAATACTTGATCGACCACGGTGAGCTTAGGCGAGAAGTTCATCCACGAGATGAGATCTGCCTTGTGCCCGATCCAGTCCGCGCGAAGCGCTACCCGGATCCGTACGCGATCCGTACTCCTCCCAGGAATGAGATTCGAGATAGGCGTTCTCTGCCGCGGCGTTCGGCTGCACGTCTCCCCAGTTGCTGTTCAGAACGTACTGCCGACACTTGATCAGGCGCCTAGCCTTCTCTAGGGCGCTCGTTGACGGCGTACGAGGCCATCTGTCAGATTCTTCCCCTTGGAGCACGATCATGCAGTCGTCGAGAGCTCCGGCTCACAGAGAACACCTCCGACTTGAACTCCGCCGAGACGCGAGCGGAACCGGTCGAAGTTGTCCCTCATAACTCCGCTAGCGAGGAACCAGCACTAACGGGCCGGTGAACTAGGCATGTCATGACCCGGTGTGGCGTGACGGAGACCTAAGGGCGCCGCTTGGGCACCTCGTCCGTGGAGACTTCGCGGTTGAAACCGACTTCTGTGCCGTGATAGAGAGCACGTGAATTCGAACCGAGGGGGGTTGAGGCTATGCGGCGTTTTATGCTGATAGGGCTCGCGATTTTCGTGGCGGTTGGTGCCGCAGCCGTGCTTGCGCACTCGAGGGGTTCCGGCCAAAGTGGCCGTGCGGGCGAAAGGGCCTCCGCGGCCGAGGCCCGCGAGATCGGTGGCAGGGCGGAGGGCGGTTCTGCGGAAGTCGAAGAGGAACAAGAGGAAACCGACGAACGCTTGGAGGCTCTGGCCAACGCGAAGGCAGACGGCAGGTTCGGCGCGGCAGTCGTGGCGACGACCGATCCTGCCCCTGGTTGGGTGGGATCGCGCCTCCTCAAGGGCGGTACGGATGACTGGGAACCTGCAACGGCCACGGATCGGCAGGCGCCGTGGGTCTATCTGCTGACGACCCGTTACGGCGAACCAAAGCCGTGCGAGACCGGCCATTGCCCGACGCCGTACATCGTCCTGACAACGTCGGCAGATGGCGGCCACACGTGGAGCCCGCAGCGCCCGCTCTGTGTCTGTCGGGGCTCAGGCGCGCAGTACGACCCCACGATCGAGGTCGTCCCGAACACGGGCGACGTCTACTCGGTCTTCCTGAACGCCGATCGTGCGGGCGGATTCTCGACCGTCTTTTCGAAGTCACACGATCACGGTCAAACGTGGACGACGCCCGTCCACGTCTACGGTCATGTGGCTTGGACGGACAAGCCCGAGGTGACTATGAGTCCCTCGGGCAAGCATGTCTACGTCTCCTGGAATGGTCCCCAGGGGGGCGACCTCTACGTGGGCATCTCCCACGACTACGGCAAGACATGGACGCAGAAGAAGCTGAGTGATTCCAAGCGCTACTACTACGCCTACGACGCGCGCGTGCTCTCCGACGGCACGGTCGTCTTTTCTGAGAGCAGCATCGTGTACCAAGGCTCCTCGAGCGTCGAAGGTCAGGTCTGGCACCACGCGATCATCTCGCGCGACAAGGGAGCGACCTGGGAGAACCGGATCGTGGCCAAGGTGCCCGTGGGCGAATCGTGCGTCGCTGAGGGTTGCAACCCCGACTTCTACATCGGACAAACATCCGTCGTCTCCGATGCGCCAGGGCACCTCGTCTTTGCCTACGAGGGTCCGATCACGGCCGGCGGGCCGCAGCGCGTCTACGTCGCCCGTTCCTCGGACGCGGGCCGGACATGGACTGCCGGTCAACCGCTCTCGGTGGCGGGTGAAAACGCGACGCAACCTCGGCTTGCGTCTGCGGGCGGGGAGGACGTCCGCATCTGGTATATGCAGACGCGCGGCGGCGATAACCCCGATCGATGGAATGTTTTCTATCGAACCTCCGCCGACGGAGGTGGCAGTTGGTCCTCGCCGGTCAGGATCAGCGATGCCCCCGCCGGGGCGACCGAATACCATCATGCCGAGGGCTTCGACGAGATCTACGGTGATTACGGCGAGATTGCCGTGACGAATACCGGTAAGACCTTCGCCACGTGGGGCGAGGGGTTCAGCTACACCGGTCCCGGCGGCACCTGGTTCAACCTGCAGCAGTAGTGCGACTCGGGGAGGGAGAGGTCTGCTTCGGCGGGCCTCTCCCTTTCGCATTGCAGACCGCCTGGATAAGGAAATCGCTGATCCCGCCGTTTCGGAGGAACCTTGAAAAGTGGCTGAGGTGCTCGTTCTTCTCGACCTAAAACTGGTCCTAACGGGATTTGGGGAGAGAAACGTCGACTCTGTTGGCGGTCACGGGCCGAGATCAAACAAAGAGCAAGAGCTCCTCGAGCGGCTAGGTGTAAGACCCCTGCTCCACTAGGCGTCTCAACTTCGCAAGAAGCTGTCTCATCGACCGGCGTTCTCCCCGTGCGCGGCGGATTGGGTTCTTCGTACCGTTCAAACTCGGTGCTGGTCGTTCCACCGGCTTCTGCGCGAGCTTCAAGCGCGAGCTCCCATTCGCTCTCTGCTTGGTTGGGCAGTCCGCCTCCGGCATGCCCGCCCCCTATTTCACGCACTCGGCGTGGCTCGATGAGGGCGTCCTGCTTTCGCCAAGCCCACCGCCTGCGTGGCATTTCAAGTGTGCTAATTCACGGCCGGATCGACCTAGGCTTTCCCCTCATGACTGCTTGGGAGCTAGCTCAATCGTGGTGCTCAACTCATCGTCATTGACGATGCTGGCCACACCGGAAGCGGGTCGATGACGACCGCCACGTTGAAGCGGTCGCGAATTGCCAAAGCTGAGCGTTAGCCCTCTTCGCCTGTTCGGGCCCAGGCGATTCCGACTGCCTTTCAGTCTCGACGAGCGAGAAGTGCTGATTAGCAGGGATGTCCGATCCCAGCTGCGCCCATCGTCCGGTCCCTTCGAGTTCAGCGCGACCGCGCCGGGTGCGCTTCGAGCCAGCGATATCCGTACGGACCGAGCTCAAAGGACTTGGCGTCTTCGTCCTCGTACTGCCGGTCGGCGAAGACGTCGCGAAGCGCCGCGCGCTCGAAGGCTGGGCGTAGATCGGCGCGTCGGCTCTCGTTCGCCAAGTTGTGAAGCGCGATCGTCTCGCGACCTGCATACCGGAAGCAGAGCGCGAGCACCGCGCTATCGCCCGCTCCGAGAGCCTCCCAATCTCCGAGGCCGAATGCGGGGAGTGACCGGCGGAGGCGCAGCGCCCGCGTCAGCCAATTGAGGAGCGAGTCGGGATCGTGCTCCTGAGACTCGACGTTGACCTGACGGAAGCCGAATCGACCGCGCGAGATCGTGGGGACGCGTAGCTCTTCCCGGCGAGCGCTCGAGAAGCCTCCGTTCGGAGCGGACGACCACTGCATCGCGGTTCGCACTGCCTGCCGATCCGGAAGTGAGAGGTCTTCGCCCATGCCGATCTCGTCGCCGTAATAGAGAACGGGCGTGCCGGGGAGCGTGAGTAGAAGGCTGAGCGCTGACTCGAGCCGGGCCCGGTCGCCGCCCAGCATGGAAGCGAGCCGCCTGCGCGGACCCCGTCCGTAGAGCTGCATCTCAGGCGCGGGCGCGAACGCCGCGAAGACATCCGCACGCTCCTCCTCCGTCAGCCGCCCCAAGTCGGCTTCGTCATGGTTCCGCAGGAAGCTCGCCCACTGGTCGGAGGCCGGGATCCCCGTCGTCGACCGCAGCGCCTCTACGAGCGGCCCGGCGTCGGCGCGTGCAAGAGCGAGCCATACGTGCTGGTTCGCGAGAAAGTTGAAGAGCATGTGCATGCCGCCCGCGCCGAAATAGTGCTCGATGCTGTCGAGCTCCACGTTCGCCTCACCGAGGAGGACGGCGTCGCCCCTTCGCCACGAGAGCGCGTTACGGAACTCGTGCAGGTAGTCGAATTCGGGCCCTGGTCTGGGGCCGCGCTGCCCAGCCGGCTCGATCAAAAACGGTACGGCGTCGACGCGAAAGCCCGAAATCCCGAGAGCCGCCCAGAAGCCGATGATCTTGCGCATCTCGGCCCTGACCGCCGGGTTGTCGATGTTCAAGTCGGGCTGGAAGTCGTAGAAGCGGTGAAAGTAGTAGCTTCGAGCCTTGCGGTCGTAGCTCCATGTCGTCTTCTGTTCGCCCGGGAAGACGACGCCGCTCTCGGCGTCCTCTGGGCGCTCGTCCGCCCAGACGTAGTAGTCGCGATACGCGGGGTCTCCCTCGCGGGCGGCCTGGAACCAGGGATGCTGATCCGAAGTGTGGTTCAGGACGAGGTCGACGACGATCCTGATGCCGCGATCCTCCGCCTGTTGGACAAGCTCGACGAAGTCGCCGAGGTTTCCGAAGTCGGGGTGGACGCTGTAGTAGTCGGTGACGTCGTAGCCGTCATCCCGCCATGGGGAGGGATAGAAGGGCAAGAGCCACACGCATGAGACCCCCAGCCCGGCAAGGTAGTCGAGGCGGCCCGTCAGACCGGGCAGGTCGCCGACGCCGTCGCCGTTCGAGTCGGCGTACGTGCGCACGCTGAGCGAGTAGACCAGGCCGTTCTTGTACCAGCGCTCGTTCGACACGGCGCCGAGCTTATGCGAGGCCCCGCACCCGGGGTTCCTGCCTCGATCAGGAGTGCTCGGCCGCCGACGGTGCGTACTGCGGGCGCCCGGCCGGCCGGTAGACCCCGATCGTCACGCCGCTCGAGGTCGCTCGCGACTCGACGAGGTCGAGCGCGGCGTCCGGGCCGGTGTCGGGAAAGAGCCGCGTGCCCTGGCCGATGACGACGGGATAGGTGAACAGGGTGATCTCGTCGACGAGCTCGTTTTCGAAGAGCCAGCGGACCAGGTTGCCGCTGCCGTGCACCTGGAGCTCGCCTCCCGGCTGAGCTTTCAGCTCGGCGACGGCGGCCCCGACGTCACCGGAGAGGATGGTCGTGCCGGCCCATTCCGGGTCGGTGAGCGTGGTCGAGGCGACGTACTTGGGCTGCTTGTTCAACGGCCCTGCGATGGGGTTCTGATCCGGATCGGGCATCACGCCCCAGTAGCCGGCGAAGATCTCGTACGTGCGCCGCCCGAACAGGAAGGCGTCGGCGCGCTGGAAGACCTCGTCCAGATACGCGGCGGCCTCGTCGACGAACAGCGGCAGGGCCCAGCCGCCGCGCTCGAACCCGCCTCTGCGGTCCTCGTCTGCCCCGCCGAGCCCTTGCATCACCCCATCGACGGTGACGTGCGTGATCGTCGTCAGCTTCATGGTCGAAAGTCCTCTCGTGGGGTCGCTCGAACCGCGTCTGGTCGTCCATAGGGTTTCACGGGCGGCGCATACTGGCGGCACATGGAAGCAGCCGAACTGGCCCAGCCCGGCCAGGCAAGCGTCTTGTCGAGGGCCCGCTGACGCGGCGCTACCTCGCCCGGGGCGCGGCGCTCGTCGTGTTCCTCGCGTCCTTCGCGGGGTGTGGAGGCTCGGCCGTCTCGGGATCCTCGGTCGGGCCGGTGACCGAGCGCGTCACGATTCGGGTCAAGGGGAGCGCGGCGTCGACACCGAAGGAAGGCTGTTTCCTCTTCTTGACTGCGCAGGTCGAGGGGGGAGGCGCGATGCGCTACTGCCTGGAGGAGTTCACGGGTGCCCCCGGTCGGGACGCGCTCGTCAAGGACAGCGGCGTGCTGAGCTTCGCTCTTGCCGAAGGCACGCTGCGGACGCGGGTGCACATCAGCGAGAAGTTCGCCGCCGATGGACGTCACGCACGGCAGACGCTCACCGGGACAATAATCGGCGGCACCGGGGACTACTCGGGCGCGCACGGGACGATCGAGGGCGGCGGTACAGTCGACGAGCATCCTCCGGGCCGGGTGGCGGACTCCGATCTCCGTTACACCGTCGTTCTCAAGGGCGCAGCCTCTGCCTGAAGAGAGGGCGCGGTGACGAGTCCCGCCTGCGGGTAACCTCCCCCTGGTGCCCGTCCAGACAATTCTCGTCGCCTATGACGACCCGTCGAGCCTGACGCTCGCGCGCGCTGCCGACTACGCGGAGCAGCTCGGCGCGATGCTTGTCGTCACGAACGTGGCTCCTCCGAAGGATGCCAACCCGTCTGACTCGGATCGCATCGCCCAGGAGCGTCTCGAGCAGGCCCGCTCGTATCTCCAGGACCGGGGCCTCGAAGGGGAGCTCGTAGCCACGAAGGGCACTCCCGCGGACGCAATCGTCCGGCTCGCCCAGGAGCGCGGCGTCGACCTGATCGTCGTCGGGAGCCGCCACAAGCGCTTTTTCGAACGGCTCGTGGAGGGCAGCGTGAACCAGAACGTCCTCCGTCGCGCCGGCTGCGACGTGCTCGTCGTTTACTAGGTCCTTGCTCGTCGCCTACCAAGTCCATGCCCGACACCCATGACCCTCGGCTCGCGATCGCGGGCTTCCTGATCGGAGTCCTCGTCGGGATGACGGGGATGGGAGGCGGCTCGCTGATGACGCCGATGCTGATCCTCCTCTTCAAGTTCGACCCGGCGATCGCGGTCGGCACGGACATCCTCCACGGCGCGATCTTCAAGTCCTTCGGGGCGGCGAGGCACCGGCGCCTCGGGACCGTCCGCCTTCGCCTCGGCCTCTGGATGCTGGTGGGGAGCGCGCCGATGTCGCTCCTCGGCGTCTGGGCGGTCGGCTATCTGACCGACCGCTACGGCGAGGGCGTCGATTCGGTGCAGGGCAAGATCCTCGCCTGCACGCTGATCGTCGGGGGCCTCGCGTTCCTGGCCAAGGCGATCATGCACCCCGCGGGCCCGCAGAAGGAGCTCGGCCACCTTACGAACCGCGACCGGGTGATCGCCGTCTCCATCGGCGCGGTCGGCGGCTTCGTCGTCGGGCTGACCTCGGTTGGGAGCGGCACCCTCTTCGGGCTCGCGATGCTGATGGCCTTCCCACTCAGCGCGAAGATCATCGTCGGGACGGACATCTTCCATGCGGCCGCGCTCCTCTGGGTCGCGGGCGTCGGCCATCTCGTCGCCGGAAACGTCGACGTGCCCGCGATCGCCTGGCTCCTGGTCGGCTCGATTCCAGGCGTTCTCATCGGTAGCCAGATCAGCGTCAACGTGCCCGACCGGCTCCTTCGGTTCGCGCTCGCCGCAGCCCTCATCCTCAGCGGGATCAAGCTGCTCGGCGTCCCGTACGCGAATCAGATCGTGGTCGCGACGTTGATAGCGGGACTGGGCGCGCTCGGCATCTGGGGGCTCGTGCACCGCTTCCGCCGCAAGCGGACCCCGAACCGCCCGGTCGAACGGATCTCCACGCCCGAGCCGACGAGCCCGGACGGCTAGGCCCCCGTACCCGGGTCAGGCGGCGTTCCGCTGCGAGCGGCCGAAGGCCGTCCGTGTCGTCGCGCTCGCACGCGCGTAGCTCCGCGTCGCCCGCTCGTCGACGGCGAAGGCGACGGGGCCGTGGACGATCAGCGAATCGCCGGCGCGCTGCTTGAGGAGGTCGGTGAAGAACTCCTCCGCGAGCCACTCGCGGCCGGGCGCGACCGTGGCGTGCAGGCGGATTCGCGTCAGGTTGTGCGAGAGGTCCTCGACATGCTCGATCCAGGGCCGGCGGATGAAGGTCGTGGGCCCCTCGGGGAGGATGCGCACGACGTCCTCGACGAGGCGCTCTCCGGGTTCGCGCTTGGCGACGAAGAGCTCGATGGCGAGCTCCTTGACGCCGCGGGGGAGCACGGAGACCGCCTGGATCTGCGAGTTGTGCACCTGGATGACCTCGCCGGACAGGGCCCGCAGTCGCGTGCGCCGGAGCGACACGTCTTCGACGACACCCTGCAGCTCGCCGCCCACGAGCAGGGTGACCGTGTCGCCGACCGAGAACCAGCGCTCGGCGAACATCGTCAGCCCCGCGATGATGTCGACGAGGAGCCGCTGCGTCGCGAATCCGGCCAGGATCAGCGCGAACGAGGCTCCGGCGATCGCCGTCAGCCTGTCCACGCCGCCGGTGAGCTGGCCGACGATGATCACCGCCGCGACGGCGAACGTCAGATACGTGATCCCGGTGCGGACGACGCTCACAAGCGTCTCGCGCCGCTTGAGGTTCGTGATCTTGCCCGTCGCCTCGAGGTCCGTCTCGCTCTGCCTTCGGTCGTGCCAGACGAGGATGCGGCCGGCGATCCACGCCGTCGTACGCGCCACGAGCCACGCGAGCGCCAAGACGGCGACGATCACGACGATGCGCCCCCAAGGGGACGAGAGCGGCGTGGTGTCGTTCAGGAGGCTGATGAATTTGTCGAGCATGTCGTTCACTGTCACAAAGTTGTTCTCCGACGACGCTATCGGCAGTGATTTGCGCGTCACAAGGATGCGCGCCGAGAACTAATCCGAAGTTAACGAAAGGCGGCCGTGTTGGCCGCCTTTCGCGTGTACCCAGGTGGGCGTTTGCCTAATGCGACAGCCCGAAGCGGCGGCGGCGCGCGTAGAGACCCGCGCCCCCGGCCGCGAGGAGGAGGGCGATCCCGCCCACCACCGGCGCCCACACCGGGAACGAGCCCTCGCCCCCAGACGAGGGCACCGGAACCACCGGTTCGGAGCCGACGATCCTCACCGGCGGATAGGTGTACTCCCTGTCCGTGAACCCATCCGTGACCGTGTACGCGTAGCGTCCCGCGGTCGGGAAGACGACGTCGAGGGTGTATTGGCCGATCTGGCCGGTGGACTTGGCCGCGAAGGTTCTCCGCTCGCCCGTGTCGAGGTTCGTCAGCTCGAGCGTGGGCTTGGCGTCAGCGGGGAGCCTACCGTTCAGGTCGATGAGCGTCAGCCCCGTCGACCAGGTTCCGCCGGGAGGCGTACCGAACGGAGTCGAGCTCAGCTCGACGCCGCCCTCCTTGGCCAGCGCGCCGGACGCGAGCACGGCGGCGGCGCAGAGTCCGAGCGCGAGTGCGATGAGTGAACGTCTCAATCCGGCCTCCTTCGTTTAGCCCTCATACACCGCGGTCACGGTCGGGGTTCCGGACTCGGACCAGGAGAGCTCGAACGGAACCTCGGCGCTGTTGTCGCCGTAGTCGCTCTCGCGCAGCACCCCGTCCACGTTCACGCGGTGGCGCAGCACGTAGCGCCCGGCGGGGAGGTCCGTGATGTCGATCCACTGGCCCTCGAGGCGCGGCACGTAGTCGTCCCCGTAGCCGGGCGAGATACCTTCGCGGATGATGAGTCGCTTGGGCTGGCCGCGGCCGCACTCCTGCGTCCAGACCGCCTGGTCGGGCTCGCCGGGGAGGACCGCGCTTCGCGACGCGTTGTAGCGGTCGCCCAGGCAGAAGCCGGTCTTCCGGTCGCGGCCGACGGGATCGCCGTCCGCAGTGAGGATGTCGTAGCGCTCGAAGTCGAGGAAGTGCCAGTGGCGGTGCGTCTCCGACTCCACGAAGCGAATCTCGCCGTCGACCGGATGAGTCGTCGCCGACCCGTCGGAGCGGCGGACGAGCTGATCGACGTCCATCGCGGGCGTCGTCTCGTCCGGCCGCCTGCCGACGAGCAGCATGGGGCCGCGCCCGTCGTTCTCGACGGCCGAGAGGAACGCGAGCCTCCAGGTGTTCCCGGACTCGTAGACCTCGAGTGCCCGGGGCGGTGACTGAACGAGGTCGGGGAGGAGCTCGGTGGCGGTGGCGCCAGAGCCTCCGCACCCGGCGGCGAGCAGGACGAGAAGAGGGGCCTTCGCGCGCATCGCCCGTAGTACCGGCGCTGCGGCCGGCAGGTTCCCTAGAACGTCGCCTCGCGGACGCCGGTCGCGATGAGGAGCAGGATGATGGCGGCGGCGATGAGCCGGTAGACGACGAAGATCGAGTAGTTGTGCCGGCGCACGTAGCCGAGGAGGGCCTCGATGGCGATCAGGCCGCTGCCTGCCGCAGCCAGTGTGCCGACGAGGAAGGGGCCGCCCCAGCCGTCGGGCAGCTCCCCCTGGATCACGTCGGTCCAGCCCTTGTAGAGCACGGCGCCGAGCACGACCGGCACGAGGAGAAGGAAAGAGAAGCGCGCCGCCGCGTCGCGGTCGAAGCGCAGCGCCCGGGCCATCGTGATCGTGATGCCCGAGCGGGAAACGCCAGGTGCGAGCGCGGCGGCCTGCGCGACGCCGATCAGGATTGCCGGGCCCAGGCGCAGGTCGGGGATCTTCTTCTGCTGCGGCCTGCGGTCGGCAAGCCAGAGCAGCGCGCCGAAGACGGCGAGGAAGATCGCGATCTGCCACGGCTCCCCGAGGCGCTCTTCGACGAAGCTCTCGCCGATTGCGCCCGCGAGCGCGGCCGGGATCGTGGCGGCGAAGACGCACCATGCCGTCCGCTCCTCCACGGTGCGGATCGCTCGGTGGCCCACGCTGCGAAACCACGCCGCGATGAGCGCGAGAATGTCTTCCCAGAAGTACGCGACGACCGCGATCAGCGTGCCGAGGTGCAGCGCGACGTCGAACGTCTTGTTGAAGTCGGGGTGCTCCTCGAGGTAGGTCCAGTCGCCGAGCCAGGGGACGAGAATCAGGTGGCCCGAGGACGAGATGGGCAGGAGCTCGGTGAATCCCTGCACGACTCCGAGAACGAACGCCTGCCAGTTCGTGAGGACTCCGGACGCCTCGCCGACCCCGAGCGTCGCAAGCACAGCGGCCGTGATGAGAGCCACCGCAGCCGTCAGGCGAAGACCTCGGCGGCGCACCCGGGTATCGTATGCGCGCTCCGTGAGCCGGAACGACGTCATCCTCGGAATCGCCGCGCTCGTCCTCGTCGGCTTTGCGCTCGTCGTGTCCATCTGGCTGCCGCGCCGCAACCCGGGGTTCCCCGGCCGGCACATGGGCGCGCTGATCCTCGTCGCCGCCCTCCTGATCATCGCCATGCTCACGGCGGTCGAGGTCTTCGGCGAGGCCCACCACGTCGAGTCCGCAGCGGGGGAGAGCGGCGCCACGGAGACCGAGCCCGCTCCGACGACCTCAGGGCCGACGGAGACGACGCCTCCGACCGAGACGACTGGCGGCGGCCCGGCCGGCGACCCCGCGGCGGGCAAGGAGATCTTCACGACGACCGCCCAGCCGCCGTGCGCGAGCTGCCACACGCTCGCCGAGGCGAACGCGAGCGGAACCGTCGGCCCGGACCTCGATCAGGTGCTGAAGGGAAAGGACGCCGCATTCATCCACGAGTCGATCGTCGACCCGGACGCCGAGGTCGCGTCGGGCTTCACGGCAGGCGTCATGCCGGCGGTCTACGGCGACCAGCTCGACGACCAGCAGCTCGCCGACCTGGTCGCGTTCCTCGAACAGTCCGTGAACGGCTAGCAGCCCAGGCCAGACGGCTAGGCGGAGAGGGCGGGATTCGAACCCGCGACCCAACTTTCGCCGGGTACGCGATTTCCAGTCGCGCTCCTTAGGCCAACTCGGACACCTCTCCGCGCGCAGCCCATGGTATCGGGCGTTTTGGCCCGTTACGGGAGCGGGTACAAGCGCTGCAAGCGAGAGAAAGGGGTTGCAATGCCACCTCGTGGAGTCGAGAAGGGCACGAAACGCGCCCGCCAGTACGAGCACATCAAGGACAGCGCGAAGGAGCGCGGCATGTCCGAGGACCGCGCCGAGGAGATCGCTTCGCGCACTGTGAACAAGGAGCGCGCGCGCTCGGGCGAGTCCCAGACCGCGTCGCGGAGCTCGGTTCGCGACATGTCCTCGAGCCGCCGCGGCGGTCTTCGCTCCCACGGGAGCCGCACGACGGGTCAGACGCGCGACCAGCTCTACAACGAGGCAAAGCGCTTGAACATCAAGGGTCGCTCGCGCATGAACAAGCGCCAGCTCCTCGCAGCCGTGAACCGCAAGAAAGGGGCTTAGCCGAACGGCGTCTCGCCCAACCGTTCGGCGAGCTGGGCAATCGACTCGAACACGGCGACGGCGCCGGCGTCACGGAGCTCCTGCTCGGAGAAGCCTCCGGTGAGGACGCACACCGTCTGGACGCCGGCGCCGCGCGCCGACTCGCAGTCCCACGGCGTGTCTCCGACCATGACGGCCTCGCCGCCGCCCGCCTTCTCGACCGCAGCCACGACGAGGTCGGGATGCGGCTTCGTCGCCTCGACGTCGGCGGACGTCGTCCAGCCGTCGGCGAGCTCGCGGGCGTCGAGCAGGTCGAGATAGCGGTCGACCTCTTCGGACTTTGCGGACGACGCGAGGACGACGGTGTGTCCGCGTTCCTTCAGGGTCTCGATCAGCTCCCGCGCGCCGTCGAAGGGCTGCACCTCGTCGATCAGCTCGAAGTAGAGATCCTTCTCCGCGGCACGAATGTCGTCTCCCTGCTCGCGCTCGACCTGGTCCCCCGCGAGCGCCGCGACGACCTGGTCTCCGCCCATGCCGATGTGTCGATGGATCCGCCAGAGCGGAAGGACGATGCCGTGCTTTCCGAACGCCCGGTACCAGGCGATGACGTGGTGGTAGTTCGTGTCGACGAGCGTTCCGTCGACGTCGAGGATCGCGGCCGGCTGCACGGCGCGACACTACCCGCGTGACGCGAAGAAAACGCTTCTACCGCTCGCTCGGCTCCTTGCAGCGCGACAACGGCGTCTGCCGGGCATGCGTCGAGGCCGGCTACCCGCTCGAGTCGCTGCCCGTCTTCCAGGGCTTCGCGGGCCAGACCGCCATGATCGTCGGGCAGGCGCCGGGGATCGTCGAGGGAGCAGAGCGGCGCCCCTGGCGGGGGCGGGCGGGCCAGACCCTCCGCCGCTGGCTCGAGCTGGACGAGGACGCGTTCTATGCGACCTTCTACTGCTGCTCCGTCACACGCTGCTACCCGGGCAGGCATCCGAGCGGGCGCGGCGACCGCCCGCCGAGTCCTCGCGAGCTCGAGCTCTGCCGCTTCTGGCTGGAGTGGGAGCTCCGGCTCCTTCGGCCCCGCCTCGTCGTTCCGGTCGGTGGACTTGCGATCAAGCGCGTCCTCGGGATCTCGGGACTCGCGGGCTGCATCGGCTCGAGGTTCGACCTCGGGGGCGTGGTCGCGGTGCCGCTGCCGCATCCCTCCGGAGCGAGCGGCTGGCTCAACTCCTTAGAGAATCGCACGCGACTGCAGGAGGCCCTTGAACTCCTCCGGTCCGAGTTGTAGAAGGGAGGAGTGCGCGCGCTCCGGTACGTGATCCTCGCCTCCGCCTGTCTCGTCGCGCTCGCCTGGGCTGCCGGCGCTTCCGCCCTGATCGTCCCGCAGCAGTCGATCGCAGGCATCAAGCTGGACATGACGCGTCCCCAGGTGAAGGACCGGAAGGGGGAGCCCGACCGCATCATCCACGGGACGAACGACTTTGGCGTTTATACGCAATTCATCTACCGGAACGACGCCGGGAAGCTCATGGCCTCGTTCCAGGGGAACATGGGCGTTACCGGCATCTTCACGAACCGTCCGACCCAGCACACGGCCGAGGGGATCCACGTCGGCTCGCCGGAGAGCGCGCTCCACGACGCCTATCCGAACCTCCGCTGCCGCACCGAGGTCTCGAACTTCCGCCACTGCTGGACAGGCCGCTTCAAGCCCGGCCACAAGGTGACCGACTACCGGATCGGCATGGCGAGCGGCGACGTGAAGAGCATCACGATCGCCTACGTGATCGACTGACGGCGGTCAGTTCCGCTCGCGCATCCGGCGGACGAGCGGGAGCCCGTACCAGAGCCAGATGAAGAGGGCGCCGAGCGGCGCCGTTACGGCGGCAGTCGCGGGCTCGCCGAAGAGGAAGTCCGTGATCAGGTAGACGGAAGCCGCCATCCCCGCGGCCAGGAAGACCGTCGCCGCGATTGCCGTCCGGGTCGCGTTGACGAGCAGCGCCTCCTTGTCTCCCCGTCGCCAGCGCAGGCGGTGGTTGGCGGTCGGCGTGATGAGGAGGACGATCGCGACCGCCGCGCACAGGAGCGCGGAGAAGTAGACGTAGACCTGGTGCTGCGTCAGCTCCTGGAAGCGCTGCTGGAACGGAAGGACGAGGAGGAACGCGAAGAGCACCTGCGTTCCGGGCATCGCGAGCCGGTGCTCTTCGACGAGCTCGCTCCACTCCTGGTCGAGCTCTTCGGGCGACCTCTTCTCCCCCCGCGCCATCGGGGCAGTCTAGGCGGGTGAGGCTCCCTTCGACTCCCAGTAGCGGTTGAGCGCTCCCTGCACCTGGATGAACCAGATGATCGGGCCGATGATCGGGAGCAGGATCCACAGACCGTAGATTCCGCGCACCGGGCTCTGGCCGCCGTCGAGGTCCTCGTACATGTAGCGCACTTCGGAAGGGACGATGAAGAAGGTCACCGGCGAGATGAGGATGTAGATCACCAGCCCGAGGACGCCGCCGATCCCGTTGCCCGAATAGCGCTTGACCTCCTCTTGGGTCTTGTAGACCCAGTAGATCCCGTAGATCCCGAGGGTCAGGATGAACCACAGGATCGAGAGCCCGATCGAGCGCGTCTCGCCGACAGGGCCGGGCGCTCTTGACGTGGCCGGGGTGGCTGCCATTTCGCTCACGGAGATCCTCCTCGAAGAGTTGGCCCTCCGATCATCTCACCGTTGGCGGAGGGAGGCGAGGCCGGGTCAGGGCAGCCGGCAGACGATCTTGCCGGCGCGCTCGCCACTGTCCGGGTGGAGCTCGGCCTCGGTCACGATGCAGGTGCCGTAGCGAGTCTCGACGGTCTCGCCTTCCTTCGGCAGGTCGAGGAGCTCGAGGTCCTGGATGTCCTTCCAGTTCAGGCCCTCGATGGTGACGGTGAACTTCTTCACGAGCCGATCATCGCACGACGGGCATCCCTCGAACGAGCTAAGGCAAGTGTCCTGGCCGTGCCGAAGAGTGACTTGAGCCGGGCTGAACGCGCACCGGCGTCGACCAGGGACTACCCAGGCCGCAGAGGTAGGTTCTGGTCACGCCCGGCTCCCTCTCCCTCTGATTCTCCGCTTTCGCTCGCGCGACGGGGGATCAGGGGTGCCCGCGTTCTCGAGCCGTTCTTACAGGCGAGGCCGCCGGGGTACTCGGCGCACTGCTAGTGATCGACGGCGCTTTCTGGGCCATCCCGCTCGCCCTGTTCTTCGGGTTCGTCGCCTACGTACAGGTCCGCAACAGGCGAAGGCGTACGAGAATCGGGTGATAGGTGGGGCCGGTGGCGGTCTCTGTTCCGACCGGGCCGTCGTCGGCGCCCCAATGGCAATACAAGTAACTGGGCGAATCGCCTAAAAGGCCGAAGACATGTGTGCGGTCAGGCGTTCGTAACTTCTCGACCCTGGCGTCTACAAACCTCCTGCTAATCGGCTTGTTGAGCGGAGGGGGAGGGATTCGAACCCTCGATCCGCCTAACGACGGATAACGGTTTTCGAGACCGCCGCATTCGTCCGCTCTGCCACCCCTCCGGCGCGGGGAAAGTGTAGCGGCGGAGGTTTAGCCCTCCGGGTCGCTGTAGACCCAGAACTCCCTGAACTCGGCGTCCACGAGCCAGGTCGTCCGCGAGCCCTTGCGCATGGAGACCATGTCGCCGGCCGCCAGCTCGATCACCGGGCCGCCGTCCACCCGAAGCGTCCCGGTACCGGCCAGGACGAGGATGGTCTCGTGCGCCACGAGCTCGAGCTCGATCTCCCGTCCCGCGGTCTCCCCAGGCTTCCAGAGCCCCGCCTGAACCGCGTCGTCCGCGCGGAGGAAATGGACGAGCCCGCCCGTTTCCTCGTCGTGCTCCCAGTCCTCGACGTCCCAACGGGATATAGATGCGCCGCTGGTCGTTTCGCTCATCGCGGATCTCCGTGGGATGTCGTAGGAGTCGAAAGCGGAGAAGGAGGGATTCGAACCCTCGAAGGAGGTGATTACCCCCTTAACGCCTTAGCAGGGCGCCGCCTTCGTCCACTCGGCCACTTCTCCGTGCCGGGGAATGGTAACAACGGGAGTCGGCTCCACTAAATGACGAGACCCGCCTCGGACGGTGTATGGAGCCGCATTCCGAAACGGGCCTTCGCCAGACGCCGGATATGTGAGGGGAGCCGGCAGACCCATGATCGCGTCCGCCTCCTGGGCGCGCCGTCCCCTCGAAGGGTGATTTCGCGGCCGGTAGCCTCCGCGCCATGCGCGTCGGCCGTCTCGACGTCCAGGTCACGAACCTCGACAAGGTCTTCTTCCCCGAGAGCGGGCTAACCAAGGGCGACCTCATTCGCCACTACGTGGAGCTGGCCGACTACGTGCTCCCCCATGTCTCGCGCCGGCCGATGCAGATGCTCCGCTACCCGCACGGCGTGGACGGCGAGTTCTTCTACCAGAAGCGCGTCCCGAACCCGCATCCGGACTGGCTCGAGACCGTGCACATCCTCTTCCCGGGAAGCGGACGCACTGCTGACTTCCCCGTCGTGACGAACGCGGCCGGGCTCGCGTGGATCGCCAACCTCGGCTGCATCGACCTGCATACCTGGCACTGCCGCGTGGACGACGTCGAGCGGCCCGACTACATGCTCATCGACCTCGACCCGAGCGCCGGCAATCCCTGGTCGCACGTGCGGGAGATCGCCGTCGTCGTCAAGGAGCTGATGGATGAGCTCGAGCTGCCGAGCTATCCGAAGACCTCGGGCGCGACGGGGCTCCACATCCTCTGCCCGATCCGGCCGGACCTCCGCTTCCCGGAGGTGCGGCGGTTCGCGAAGGCGCTCGCCCAGGAGGTCGAGCGGCGCATCGGCGACCAGGACGTGGCGACGACGACGTGGAAAGTGGCCGACCGCCGCGGCGTCTTCGTCGACTACGGCCAGAACTCGCGCGATCGCACGATCGCCTCGGCCTACTCGATCCGGCCGGTGCCGGATGCACGCTGCTCGACGCCGCTCGCCTGGAAAGAGGTGTCGAGGGTCGAGCCGGAGGAGTTCACGCTGCAGACGATGCCGGCGCGGGTGAAGAAAGTCGGCGACCTCACGGCCGGGATGTGGCGGCGGAAGGTCAGCCTCGCTTCGCGCTTCGAGAAGCTCGGGCTAGAAGCCCCGGCACCGTAGGGTCGCCCTTCTTCGGCTTCGGCTTCACCTGGGAGACCGTGCACTGCGCCGGATCCTTGTCCGGTCGGAAGCGCAGGAAGCGCGTGCCGTGGCGGAAGCGGGCCTTCTGCCACTTGTCGTAGCGAACCTCGACGACGAGCTCGGGCGGCACCGGGCTCCATTCCCCCGTGACCTTGGGCCGCCAGCGGCTCGGCTCGCCCCGCGGCCTCCGCTCGGGCTTGCGCCCGAGGAGGGGCTGCACGCGCTCGAGGATCTCCTCCCGCCGCTTGCCTGCCGCCGAGGCGGTTCCGACCGGCCAGAGCTTCTCGCCCTCGTAGAGGCCGAGCATGATGCTCGCGATCCCGGAGCCCTTCTCGCTCCAGGTCACGCCGAAGACGACGCAGTCGGCGGTCTTCTCGCCCTTCACCTTGACGACGCCCTCCCGCGAGCCGGGCAGGTAGGGGAGGCCTTGGCGTTTCGCGATCACGCCGTCGAAACCGGCTACCTCGAGGCGGTCGAGCCAGCCTTCGGCCGTCTTGCGGTCGGTCGTCGCGGGCGAGACCGAGAACGGCAGCTTCTCGACGCGCCGGCGGCGCTGCTCGAGCGGAAGCTCGTGGATCGCCTCGCCGTTCCAGAGGAGAAGGTCGAAGGCCACGAAGTCGGCCGGCATCTCGGCGGAGAGCTTCTTGACGCGGCTCTCAGCGGGATGGAGGCGCATCTGGAGCGCGTCGAAGTCGAGAGCCCCGTCGCGCTCGATCACGATCTCGCCGTCCACGGCCGATTTCGGCTTCAGCTTCTTGCCGAGCGCCTCGAGCTCGGGGAAATAGCGGAGGAGGGGCCGGCCGTTACGGCTCCAGAGATGCAGCTCGCCCGTGACGTTCTCGAGGATCCCGCGGAAGCCGTCCCACTTCGGCTCGTACTGCCAGCCGTCCGGCTCGGGCAGCTCGTCGACGAGCTCGGCCTCCATGGGGGGAAACGGAAGCTTGGGCGAAACCGTTGAAGCCATTGCGCCGTCTAACGCTATCGAGGACATGAAGAGAGTTGCCATCACCGGGATCGGGGTCGTCTCGCCTTTGGGGAACGACGCGAAGTCGACGTGGGAAGCCGCCGTCGCGGGGCGAAGCGGCATCGACCACATCCAGGCGTTCGACACCGAGGCCTTCGAGGTGAAGATCGCCGGCGAGGTCAAGGACTTCGACACGTCGGGGCTCGCGCACCCGAAAGAGGTGAAGCGGCTCGACCGCAACGTGCTCTTCGCCCTCGGCGCGGCGAAGGAGGCGCTCGGGGACGCGGGCGTGAATGGCTACAACCCGGAGCGCGTGGGCATCGTCGTCGGCTGCTGCATCGGCGGCTTCAACGAGCTGATGCGCCAGCACGACATCTTGCGCGACCGCGGCCCGGACCGCGTCTCGCCGAACTTCCTGCCCAACATCCTCGTCGACTCGCCGAGCGGCCAGATCGCGATCGAGCTCGGCATCCGCGGCCCCAACTACGCCGTGGTCTCGGCCTGCGCGACCGGCTCGCACGCGATCGGAGAGGCGGCGGAGCTCATCCAGAACGGCCACGCGGACGCTGTGCTCGCGGGCGGCACCGAGAGCTGCATCCATCCCCTCATCCTCGCCGGCTTCTCGAACATGCGCGGCCTTGCGCAAGGGAACGGCGATCCGAAGACGGCCTCGCGGCCGTTCGACGCGAAGCGTGAGGGCTTCGTCATGGCCGAGGGGGCCGGCGTCGTGATGCTCGAAGACCTCGAGACTGCGCGAAAGCGCGGAGCGCGCGTCTACGCCGAGGTGCTCTCCTACGGCGCCTCCAACGACGCGTACCACATGGCCGCGCCCGATCCCGAGTCGGTGGGCGTCGTCGAGATGATGAGGAACGCTCTCGAGCGCGCCCGCATCCAACCCGACGACGTCGACTACATCAACGCGCACGGCACCTCGACCCCGCTCGGCGACCTCGCCGAGACGAAGGCGATCAAGGAGGTCTTCGGCGACCATGCCTACGAGCTCGCGGTCTCCTCGACAAAGTCCGTGATGGGGCACACATTCGGCGCGGCGGGCGCGATCGAGGCGATCATGTGCGCGCTCGCGGTCCACCACGGCGTCATTCCCCCGACGATCAACTACGAGAACCCCGACCCCGAGCTCGACCTCGACTACGTCCCGAACGAGGCGCGCGAGGCCGAGGTCCGCGTCGCGCTCTCGAACGCCATGGGTCTTGGCGGGCACAACGGCTGCGTCCTCGTCGGCCGCGTCGACGAGTAAGCGGGCCTAGCCGGGCTCGACGACCGCCGGCGTCAGGTCCTCGATGGTCGCGAGGACGGTGTCGGCCGCAGCGAGCGCATCGTCATGCGGTGGGTACTGCGGGTTCGGGATCGCGATCGTCCGCATACCCGCGGCCTTGGCCGCGAGGATGCCGTTCTCGGAGTCCTCGACGGCGGCGCAGCGAGCGGGCTCGACTCCGAGGCGGCGGGCGGCTTCGAGGAAGACGTCCGGAGCGGGCTTGCCGCGCGGCACCTCCTCCGAGGAGACGCTGGCCCGGAAGAAGCGGCCGAGGCCCGAGCTCTCGAGCACGAGGTCGATCAACTCCCGGTTCGAGGACGAGGCGAGCGCGAGCGACCAGCGGTCCGCCAGCCGCTCGACCGCGAGCTCGGCCCCCGCGATGAGCGGCAGCTCGCGGCGGTAGCGGTCCTCGAGCCTGCGGACGACCTCGGCGGAGATCTCCTCGGGCTCCTCGGCGAGCCCGACGACGTCTCGCATGTACTGCGACCACTCGATCGAGCTCATGCCCATCATGTCGCGCGAGGCGTTCTCGTTCCAGCGCCCGCCGCGCTCCTCGGCGAGTTTCTGACGCACCTCGTCCCAGACGTGCTCGGAGTCGATGAGGATCCCATCGAGGTCGAAGACGACGGCTTGGATCATGCGTCCACCGAGACGTAGCGCTGCCCGAGGTAGAGGAGCGGAGCAGCGGCTCGTCCGCGCTCGGCGGCGAGGACCTCGCCCACGAAGAGCGTGTGGTCGCCCGCATCGTGCTCGTCCTGCAGGCGGCACTCGAGCCAGCCGAGCGCGTCGTCGATCAGCGGCGCCCCCTCGGCGCCCTCGCGCGTTGCGATCCCGTGCCAGTGCGCGAAGGGCGGCACACCTCGCGCGAAATGCTGCGCGACGGCCTCCTGGTCTCCCGCCAGCAGGCTGAGTGCGAATCCTCCGGCCTCGCGCAGGAGCTCGTGCATGGCGGCCTGCCGGCTGACCGAGACGCCGACGAGCGGCGGCTTCAGGGAGAGGGAGACGAGCGCGCTCAGAGTCAGGCCCAGGCGCTCGCCCGCGGCGTCGACTGTGAGAACCGCGACCCCTGTTGGGAAGCCGCGCAGCAGTGTGCGAAGGTCGTCGCCCGGCTCGATCAGCGGCGTCGCTCGACGTCGAGCGCGTCCGCCAGCGACTCGTCCATGTCTCGGCTTGTCGGCTCGACGAGAGCGTCCTGGAGCTGGGCCGCGAGATCGCGGAGCCCGTCCAGCACGCGCTGACGGCGCTCCTCGAGAGATTTCGCCTCGCGGACGAGCGACTCGTGCCGGCGGCGGGCGCCCTCCTCGATCTGGTTCGCCATGGCCTGCGCGGCTTCGCGGGTCGCGCGGGCGTGCTCCTCGGCGTCGGTGACGATGTTGCGCGCCTCTTTTTCGGCATCGCGGCGTGCCTGAGTGCCGTAGGAGTCGACGGCGGCGCGAATGTCGCGTGCGTAGTCGTCGGCCTCGGCGCGTACGCGCTCCGCCTCGCGGGTGAGCTCTTCGACGCGCACCGTCGCGTCTTTCTTCGCTTCGCGGAGAATCTCGTCGGCGTGCCGCCGCGCTTCGGCGCGAATGGTCTCGGCCGCCTCCTCGGCGGCGTTCAGGACGGCCGCGACGCGGGAGCCGGTATCTGCATGGTCCGGACGGCTGTCCGCGGCTTCCTCGTGCGACGAGCCTTCCCGCTCGGTCTCGTAGCCCACGTCGTCTGACCGTTCCACCGACACGTCTCCTTTTCTCGACCCCAGGGCGGACACTTATTGCATTCCGGTACGAGGAATGCAACTTGAAGCACGGAAACGGGCAAAATGGCGCCGTGCCGAATCTGCGGCAGATCGACGAGCGCGAGGCGACGGGGGCTCTCAAGGCGGAGTACGACGCGGCGATCGCCCGGGCGGGCAAGGTCTTCAACATCGTGAAGGCGATGTCGCTGAACGCCGACACGCTGCGCGCGTCGATGGATCTCTACAAGGCGATCATGTTCGGCCCCTCCGAGCTCTCGCGCGCCGAGCGGGAGCTCCTCGCCGTGGTGGTCTCACGGGCGAACGACTGCCACTACTGAATTCGCGCGCACGCGAACGACCTCCGTGCAGAGGGCGCATCCGAAGAGCTCGCCGAGCACGCGGCGCACGACTACCGGCAGGCGGATCTCGAGCCGCGGGTGCGCTGCCTCTGTGATTTCGCGGTCAAGGTGACGCTCGAGCCCTCGAAGATCACGGGCGCGGACGTCGATGCCATGCGGTCCGAAGGTTTGAGCGACGCGGCCATCCACGACGCGCTGCAGGTGATCTCCTTCTTCAACTACATCAACCGCATCGCCGACGCGGTCGGTGTCGAGGACGAGCCGGAGTGGCGCGTCACCCAGTGACGCGGCGGGCAAGGCTGTAGCCGCTCTTCCGTCCGGGCTCGCCACTAGCCTCCGGCTCCGTGCAAGGCGAGTTCCTCCGCCGCTCGATCGCCGAGTTCGTCGGCGCGTTTGCGCTCATCTTCGTCGGGGCGGGCGCAGTGATGACGGGCGGGGGCGACCTCCTCGGCGTCGCGATGGCCCACGGGCTCATTCTCGCGATCATGGTCACGGCGCTCGGGCACGTCTCCGGCGGTCACTTCAACCCGGCGGTCACCCTCGGCTTCTTCATCACGCGGCGCATCAATCCGCTCCTCGCCGGCTGCTACTGGGTGGCGCAGTTCACCGGGGCCGTGGCCGCAGCGCTTCTTTTGAAGTGGATCTATCCCGACAACGTCACCGACGGCGTGAAGCTCGGCGCCCCGATCCTGAACCAGCAGATCTCGCCGGCGGCCGGCTTCGTGCTCGAGGCGATCCTGACGTTCTTCCTCGTCTGGGTCGTCTTCGCGACGGCGGCCGATCCGCGTGGCGCCTTCACGATCATCGCCGGGTTCGCGATCGGCCTGACGATCGCCGCCGACATCCTCATCGGCGGCCCGCTCACCGGTGCTGCCATGAACCCCGCCCGCGCATTCGGGCCCATGCTCGTGCAGAACCAGTGGGCCGACGGCTGGATCTGGTACATCGGCCCCCTTCTCGGAGGCGCGCTCGCGGCGCTCGCCTACGAGATGCTCTACCTCACGCCCGTGCTGCGCCCGCGGCCGCCCGGAGCTCCGGACTCCGGTGTGGACGAGCCGCGCATCCGGGACTCGACGCTCTAGCCGAGCGCGGCGGAGAGAACGGTGATCGCCTGCGCCAGGCCGGCGGGCGTGATCGTGTGCCCGGCCGGGTCTTCGCGGTAGCTGACCGCCAGCCCCGCCTCCTCGAGAAGCGCTCGCGCCTGCCGTCCGAAGTCGACGCGAATGACGGGGTCGAGGGAGCCGTGCGCGATGGAGACGGGCAGCTCGGCCCGCGACGCGAGGTCGAGCTCGAACCCCTGCACCGTCGGGATGAACCCGGAGAAGGCGAGGATCGCTGCCGGCCTCGGCCTCCCCCGGCCGAGCCCGAGCGCATAGGACATCACCGCTCCCTGCGAGAAGCCGCCGAGCACCGTTCGGTCCCAGCCCACGCCGTGCTCCTCGAGGACGCCGTCGAGCTGATCGGAAAGCTCCGCGTACGTCGGCAGGAAGGTGTCTGCGTCCGGGAAGCCGATCTCGCGGACGACGTACCAGTGGCGTCCTCCCGGAGGGAGCGAGAGCGGGCCGCGCGGGAACACGCCGAGGAGCCGGCGGTCGGGGTCGAGGATGCTGAGGAGCGGCTCGAGGTCGCCGGCGTCAGCGCCGCGACCGTGCGTGAGAATGACCGCGCCGGCCGGACTTCCCGTGCTTGGCGCCCTGACCGTGGTCTCGATCGGGTTTCTTGCCGTGGCCATGGCCAGAGCCTAGAGAGTCGTGGGACTGCGCCGGGTGAGGCTGATGGTCCTTCGACTGCGCGCCGTTGTGCTTGCCGTTGTCGTGGTGGCCGTTGTCGTGCTTGCCGGAGCCGCCATCGCCGTCGCCGGAGTGGCCGTTCCCGTTGCCGTTTCCGTGGTGCTCGTGGCCCTGTCCGTGCCCGTGGTGGGCGTGGTGCTTCGGCTCCTTCGCTTCATGACCATGCTCGCCACCGTGGCCGGAGGGTCCGTGGGAATCGGGCTCCTCGCCGACTCCGGGCTGGGGAGTCGCGGAGATGCCTCCGCCGCTCGGTCGCTCCGAGGGTCCGATCGCCGGGAAGGATGTCGGGCTCGAGGGAGTGGCCGAACTGGTGGGACTCGTCGGACCAGCCGCGCCGGCGGGCGGTGTTGTTCCAGCGGGGCTGGATGAAGGCGAGCTACCGCTGTTATCAGGGGACTCAGGCGTGTCGAGGGGAGGCGCCACGGCCGAGCCGGCCTCGCCGGTTCCGGCCGGCGGAGCAGGGATCGCCGCCTGGTCGTGCGAGAGGTCGAGAAGCCGGGGCGCAGCCAAAACGAAGCCGACCGCAGCCAGTACGGCGAGCAGGCCGATTACGGGTGCGGCTATGCGCGAAAAACGACTCCCCACGAATTGTCCCATCGGCGCGCTCAGCGCCTGAGCTTAATTTTAGACGGGGACGTCGGACTTCACGACCCCTCCGCGAGAATTTTCTGCATCATCAGCGCGTTCGTGGGGGCCTGAGAAACCCAGCCGTCGCGTCCTGAGCCGCCGTCGCCCGCTCCCCGTGAGCGACCGTTGTTGTTGAACATGACGTAGGCCTCCTCCGCGCCCGAGGCCAGTTCGCGTACGGCTGGCACCAGCTCGCGCAGCTCCTCTTCCGGATAGAGATAGTCGAACCGCTCGGCCGCGCTGCGCCCGCGCACGTTCCACGTCTTCGCGTTGCGCCCGTGCATGCGCACGTAGACCATCGGGCTCGTCCGCGCGAAGACGGTCGGGACGAGGTTTTTCGCCTCCGTCTTCGGCGCGTCGACCACGACGTACGTCGCGCCGAGCTCCTCGAGGAAGGAGAGGACCTCCGCCCGGTTCTCCTCCTCGAGCCAGCTGCGATGACGGAACTCGACGAGCGGGTGGTCGCCGCGGAGCTCCTCCTTCGCCCACGCGATGTAGTCGAAGGAGATCGGCTTGCAGACGATGTAGGAGGGGAACTGGAGGAGGATCCCGCCGAGCTTGCCGGCCGAGCGCAGCGGCTCGAGCGCGGCGTGGAAGCGGGCGAAGACCTCGGAGCGGAGCTCGCGCGGGGGCCGGTCGACGCGTCCTCGGTCGTCGACGGGCGCAGCCTCGCGAAGCTCGGGCGGGAGCACGTCTGCCTTCACCGGGTGGCGCGTCATCATCCCGAAGGCCTTCACGTGCATCACGAAGCCGTCCGGGATGCGCTCGGCCCAGTTGGCGACCATGTCCTCCTCCGGCAGCCGGTAGTACGTCGAGTTGAGCTCGACGGTGTCGAAGTGCTCGGCGTAGTAGCGGAGCCGTTCCTCCCCGGAGCGCACGCCCTTCGGGTACCAGTACTTGACGAGAGACTCGTCGGCCCAGGAGCAGGTGCCCGTGCGGATGCGGTCGGTCATCGCGCGGCGGATGCTAGTCGCCGCCAGCGCCCATGGCCGAAAGAGACATCGGGGTCAGACCCCGGTGTCTCGTTTGGACGATGGCCAATCTGGACGTTGGTTCTGCCGAAACCGCCTTTCAATACCGTTCCCCAGGGATGAGGCGGCCCGGAAACTGTGCCCAGACCGTAACGGTGGACCTCGCCGTGCAGGACACCCAGGGGTCAGACCCCGGTGTCTCTTTTGGACGACCCCGGGTGTCTCTTTTAGACGGCCAGGGCCAGTTGCTCCTGCCGCTTGGGCACCTCGCGGCGCGGGAGGCCGGAGCCTCCGCCGATCCCGTGCCGCAGCCGCAAGCGCGCGAACCGCTCCGAGACCTCCTGCTGGTAGGCCTTCGGCGCGTAGGCCCGTGAGCCGTAGAGCTCGGCGTAGCGGGGATAGAGCCACGGATACGTCCGCTTCACCCACGGCATGAAGTGCTCGCGGATGGAGGCGCGCACGTGCAGGACGATGGGAACCGCGTAGCCGACGCCGGCCTCGGCGCACCGGGCGAGAACCGCGTCGAGGTGCTCCTCCGTGTCGGTGAGGCCGGGGAGGATCGGCGCGACGAGGACGCCCGTGCGGATCCCGGCCTCGGAGAAGCGCCCGAGGATCTCGAGCCGCTTCGCGCCCGGGGGCGTCCCGGGCTCGACGACGCGGCGCACCTCCTCGTCAAGGGTGCCGACGCTCATGGCCACGGAGACCTCGGCGACCTCGTTCAGCCGCCTGTAGAGGTCGAGGTCGCGGATGATCATCGTCGACTTCGTCAGCATCGACAGCGGGTTGGCGAAGTGGGCGAGCGTCTCGACGACACCTCGCGTCAGGCGGTAGCGCCCTTCGCAGTGCTGGTAGGGATCCGTGGCCGTGCCCATCGCGACGGCCTCGCCGCTCCACCGAGGCGAGGCGAGCTCACGCCTGAGAACCTCGACGACGTTCGTCTTGACGACGATCTTCGAGGAGAAGTCGTCGCCGATCCCCAGATCGAGATAGGTGTGGAACGCGCGGGCGAAGCAGTAGTGGCAGCTGTGCGTGCACCCGCGGTAGGGGTTGATCGTCCAGCGGAACGGCACCCGGCTTTCCTCGGGGACGCGATTGAGCGCCGTCTTGCACGTATCCTCGAGGTACTGGGCTCGCGCCATCGAGCTCTCCAGTATAGAACATACGTTCGCTGTTTCGTCGGGCCATGGAAGGAAATACGACTCATATGGACGCTGCCCTGCAGGCGCTGCTCGACCGTGGAGAGGAAAGCGGCTGCATCGAGTACTCCGAGGTCGACGAGGTCGCCCAGACCCTCGATCTCGAGGACGAGCAGGTGCAGGAGATCTACGAGGAGATCGAGCGGCGCAGCATCGAGCTCAAGGACAATTGCGCGCGGGAATCAGCGCCGGCCGCCACCTACGTCAACGGCGACCTCGCCCACGCGACGACCGACGCACTCCAGCTCTTCATGAACGAGGTCGGCCGCTATCCGCTCCTGACGGCGAAGGAGGAGGTCGAGCTCGCCAAGCGGATCGAGCGGGGCGACCGCGAGGCGAAGGAACGCATGATCAACTCGAACCTCAGGCTCGTGGTCTCGATCGCCAAGAAGTACCAGGGCCACAGCCTCAGCCTCCTCGACCTCATCCAGGAGGGCATCATCGGGCTCATCCGCGCGGTCGAGAAGTTCGACTGGCGCCGCGGCTACAAGTTCTCGACGTACGCGACCTGGTGGATCCGCCAGGCCGTCCAGCGCGGGGTGGCGAATAAGGCGCGGGAGATCAGGATCCCCGTCCACATCGTCGAGCGCGAGCAGAAGATCGCTCGCGCGGAGCGGGAGCTGACCGCGAGGCTCGGGCGCCCGCCGGAGGATCCCGAGATCGCGAAGGAGGCGAAGCTGCCGTTGAAGCAGGTGCGGGAGGTGCGCGAAGCCGCACGCGCGGTGACGAGCCTCGACCGGCCCATGGCCGACTCGGAGACCTCTCTCGGTGAGCTCATGGCCGGCGAGGAGTCCGGGCCCGAGGAGGAGGTCACGGTCAGCCTCGACATGGACATTTTGCGGCGCGCGGTCTCGCAGCTTCCCGAGCGCGAGCGTGACGTGGTCAAGCTTCGCTACGGCCTGAACGGCGACATCGAGCCCGTCTCCCTCGAGGAGATCGGCCGGCGGCTCGGCGTCACGCGCGAACGCGTCCGGCAGATCGAGTCCGACGCGCTCGAGCGCCTCGCTGTGCAGCGCGAGATCGAAGCGCTCCGCGCGGCCTAGCTCTCACGCGGGGCGAACGTGACCGTCTCCTCGCGCCCTTCATGGAAGAGGCGCGTGACCGGCGGCGTCGTCTCGGCGATCACGCCGCCGCTCCGGATCACCCAGCGCCGCACCGGCTGAAGGCGCAGCACCTCGACCGGAGTCGGCGCGTCGAAGACGACGAGGTTCGCCGTCTTTCCCTCCTCGACCCCGTACTCGTCCTCGACGCCGAGCGTTTTCGCGCCGCGCCAGGTGGCGCAGGCGAGCATCTCCGGGATCTCGTCGAGCCCGCTCATGTACGTGAAGTGGAGTGCGAGGTTCGCCGCGTGGACGAGGTCGGCCTTCCCGAGCTGGTACCAGGGATCCATGATCACGTCGTTCCCGAGGGAGACGTTGACGCCCGCGCGGAGAAGCTCCTTCAGCTGCGCGAAGCCGCGCCGCTTCGGGTACGGGTCGAGCCGCCCCTGGATGAGCGAGTTCGCGTACGGGTTGACGACGATGTTGATTCCGCTGCGACGGAGGAAGCCCTGCAGCTTCGAGGAGTAGTACGGCTCGTAGGAGCCCATCGCGGTGCAATGGCTCGCCGTCACGCGCCCGGTGAGGCCGTGCTTGACGGTGTCGTCGGCCATGACCTCGAGGAAGCGCGAGCTCGGGTCGTCGGTCTCGTCGCAGTGGATATCGATGCGGCGGCTGTGCTCGCGCGCCAACTCGAAGACGCGGTGCACCTCCATGAGCCCGAGCTCCGACGTGGGCTCGTAGTGGGGGATTCCTCCGACGCAGTCGACGCCGAGCTCGATCGCGCGCTCGAGCCGCTCGGCGTCGGCCTCGTCCGCGAAGATCCCGTCCTGCGGGAACGCGGTCACCTGCATCGTCACGAGGTCGGCCAGCTCGTCGCGCACGCGGAGGAGCCCTCGCACCATCGCGTCGTTGTCCCCCGACACGTCGGCGTGCGCCCGGATGAAGAGCGTGCCCTGCGCCGCCGACCAGCGCACGATCTCCGTCGCGCGCGCGACGACGTCGTCCACCGTCAGCGAGGGCTTGAGCTCTCCCCAGACCTGAATGCCCTCGAGGAGGGTGCCCGACTCGTTGTGGCGCGGCTTCCCGGCGGTGAGGCTGGCGTCCAGGTGGAGGTGGCAGTCGACGAGCGGCGGTGAGGCGAGCCTGCCCTCCGCGTCGAGTGTCTCCCTGGCCTCCATGCCCAGATCCGTGCCGATGCGCGTGAAGCGGCCGCCTTCGATCGCGAGGTCGCAGAGGCCCTCGCGGCCGGCGAGCCGCACGTTTCGCACGAGGAGGTCGGCCGGCACGGCGGTATCGTAATCGGGTGCGGCTGCGAATCGAGGGCGGGCTCGTCGTCACCATGGACGGCGCACGGACGGTGCACGACCACGGCGTCGTCGAGGTGGAGGACGGCCGCATCGCGCACGTGGGAGCGGAGCCGAGCGGCAAGGACTCTGAGGCGCGTTCGGCCCACGGCCTCATCGTCGTCCCGGGGCTCGTCAACACGCACTGCCATCTGAGCCAGCAGCTCGGCCGCGGGCTGGCGGACGACGTCGACCTGCTCACGTGGCTGCGCGGCCGCATCTGGCCCTACGAAGCGGCGCTCGAGGAGGAGGACGTCGAGGTGAGCGCACTCGCCTGCGCTCTCGAGCAGATCCGGAACGGCGTGACGACGATTGCCGACCCGGGCGGCCAGCACGTCGACGGGGCCGGCCGCGCGCTCGAGCGAGCCGGCATCCGCGGGTTCCTCGGCCGGAGCACGATGGACGAGCCCGAAGGCGTGCCCGCATCCCGGCGAGAGTCGACCGAGGAGACGCTCGCGGTGCAGGACGACCTCGCGGGGCGCTGGGATGGCGCCGCAGACGGACGCCTCCGTTTCTCCTACACGCTGCGAACGATTTTCAACTGCTCCGACGAGCTCGTCGAGGCGAGCGTGGAGCGGGCGCAAAGGCTTGGAACGCCGCTCCAAATGCACATCGCCGAGATCCGGGAGGAGAACGAGCACACGAAGACGACGCGCGGCACCACGACGGTGCGGCACCTCGGCCGGCTCGGCGCGCTCGGCCCCTGGTTCCTCGGCGCCCACGCCGTCTGGCTCGAGGACGAGGAGATCGCGCTTCTCGCGGAGAGCGGCGCAGCGGTCTCCCACAACCTCGCGTCCAATCTTCGCGTCCTCGGCATGCCCCGCGTCGCCGACATGCTCGACGCAGGTGTGCTCGTCGGGATCGGGACCGACGGCGCGCCCGCGAACAACCGCATGAGCCTCATCGACGAGCTCTGGGCTGCGACGCTGCTTCAGAAGGGGATGCGGCTCGACCCGACGGTCCTCGACGCGCGCACCGCCTTCGCCATGGCGACGTGCGACGGAGCCCGCGCGCTCGGCCTCGGCGACGAGATCGGCTCACTGGAAGCCGGCAAAGCGGCCGATCTCGTGCTCGTCGACCCGCGCACGGTGAACATGACGCCGGTGCACGATGCGGTGTCCGCGCTTGTGACCTCGATGAAGTCCGAGAACGTGAGCTCGGTCATGTGCGCCGGCCGCTGGCTCCTCGACGAGGGCGAAATCACGGTCGCGGACGAGGCCGAGGTGCTCGCGGAGGCCCAGGCGCGCGCAGAAGCGGTTGCGCGCCGAGCAGAAATGCGCTCGTAGCGACTTTTTTCGGGTTGTCACCCGTCCGATTCCGGGAGCACAATCCAGCCACCGGATTTCCCGGGACACCCCCGCAGCAGGAGGGCATATGTCGATCGTCGAGCAGGAAAAGCGCGAGCTGAGCGAGGCGATTCGCCTCGACGCGCACGGCATCGAGCCGGTTCCGGTCGAGGACCGGGACTCGACGCCGCTTCAGCAATTCTGGGTCTGGATGGGCGCCAATCTCGCGCCGATCAACTGGGTGCTCGGAACGCTCGGTCCGATCTTCGGCCTCAGTCTCGTCGAGACCATTCTGGTCGTCGTGATCGGGAACATCATCGGCTGCGCCCTCTTCGGGCTCTTCGCGACGATGGGCCACAAGACGGGCGTGAACCAGATGGTGCTCTCGCGGAGCGCCTTCGGCCGGAGGGGCGCCTACATTCCCGCGGCCGCCCAGCTCCTCTTGACGATGGGCTGGATCGGCGTGAACACGTGGGTCATCCTCGACCTCGTCGTCGGAGACCAGGGCCTCCTGGACAAGCTCGGCTACCACGGCGGGCAGGGAACGCGCTACTTCGTCGGTTTGCTGGTCATGCTCGTCCAGGTCGTCATCGCGATCTGGGGCTTCTACCTCATCCGCACCTTCGAGAAGTACACGGTGCCGGTGACCGCCGCGATCATGGTGGCAATGACCGCGCTCGCGTTCACGAAGGTGGACGTGCACTGGGGGGGCTCGCAGGTCGCGGGCGGCGACAAGATCTCCGCCATGGCCGCGCTCATGACGGCCATCGGGATCGGCTGGGGCATCTCCTGGCTGACGATGAGCTCCGACTACCCGCGCTTCGTCAACCCGAAGTACTCGAAGAAGCAGGTGTTCTGGGCGACGTCGCTCGGCATGTTCATCCCGACGGTCTGGCTCGCCATCCTCGGAGCCGCCATCGCGACAGGCGGCCAGGGCACCGACCCGGCGCAGCTCGTCGCGGCCGCGTTCGGCGCGATGGCGATCCCGGTGCTCTTCGTCGTCCTGCACGGCCCGATTGCGACGAACATCCTGAACATCTACTCGTGCTCGCTGGCCTTCCTCTCGCTCGGGTTGAAGGTGAGCAGGCCGCTCGTGGCCGGCATCGCGGGCGTGATCGGGACGATCGTACTCGTCGCGTTCGTGGAGTCGGCCAGCTTCGCGCACTCGTTCGACAACTGGATGGTGTCGATCGTCGTGTGGATCAGCCCGTGGGCCGGCATCACGATCGTCGAGTACTTCATCCTCAGGCGGCAGGAGATCGACATCGCGGGCCTCTATGCACCGCCTGAAGAGTCTCCGTACGGCGACGTGAACCTCGCCGCGATCGTCGCGCTCGCGCTCGGCCTGCTCGCCGGCTGGCTCTTCGAGTTCGGCGTACGGCCCGAGATGCAGGGGCCGATCGCAAAGGCGCTCGACAACACCGACATCTCCTGGCTCGCCGGGATGGTGGTCGGCGGCGGGGTGTATTGGTTGCTCGGCGGCGCGCGTATGCGCCAGCCGGTCACCGCTCCGTCGGCGACCTAGCCGGTCGGCATTGCTTCACCCTCAGAGCGGCCCGCGTCGGCGGGCCGCTCTGTCCCGTGGGTTCGTTCTGTTCTAGGGCCGGTGCGCCTGGCCTGCGGCCGCGTTGTCGGCACCGGTGCCACTTTGGCCGCCGCTCGCCTCGTCTGCGGTTGCCGCTCCGGAGTCTGCTCCGGCCGTTGCTGCGCCGTGGTCGGCGGTCGCGTCTCCATGCTGGCCTGCCTGGCTCTTGCCGCCGCTCGCGGCAGTCGAGATGGCTGCACCCTTTTCGATGCCGGTCAAGTCAGTGGTCGTTGCGAGCTCGGAGATCTCGGCTCCCTTGCCGCCGGCGTTCTCGGGTGCGGCTTCGTCGGTCCCCTCGGTGTTGTCCGACGTTGCGACATCGGAGGAGGTTCCGCGGATGCTCGGATGCGTTCCCGCGTTCTCGTTCGGGCCCGGAACGGTCACGCCGACCTTCGAGAGCATGGACGAGGCGACGTCCTGGGCCGCACCGGGCAGGCTGCCGGCGAAGGCGAGTCCAGTGGTGCAAGCCAGTGCGGCGGTAACTGCTGCGCCGGCGAGTTTGAATCGCTCCAAGGTTGTCCTCCTGGGCGTTGGCATGGTCTCGGGGGGACGCGAACGCCGGGGCTCCACGAGCTCCAGCCCGGTGTCCTCGGGCCGGAAGGCTCGCGTCTCCTCCTGCGCCCGTAGGCCGAAGAGAAGCGAGGCCACTGCCTCGTAACCGGGGGGTGCGTCGGCCGGCAGGACCTCTCCCGCCAGCAGGCGATCGGCAGTGTCGACGTCGAGCGGTAGGCGTTGCATCTCATAGTCGAAATCGCGCCAGACGCTCATCGCGTTACAGCTCCTTCGCGATTCGATGCGAGGATCTCGGCCAGCCGCTCGAGCGCCCGCTTCTGAATCACGCGCACGGTTCCCGGCTTCCGGCCGGTGACGGCAGCGACTTCGTTCGAGTCGAGCCCGGCGACGACCCGCAGAAGGACGATCTCGCCCCAGTCGCGCGGAAGCATGGAAAGAGAGGAGAGCGCCTCCCCCTGCTCGAGCGCGCCGATCGGATCGAGATCGCTGGACGGCAGGACCAAAGACTCGGCGCTGACGGGGTCGGTGCGCTGCCGAGCCCGGGCTCGACGGTGATCGATGAGCCGTCGGCGTGCGATCGTGAAGATCCACGACAGGAGGTCGCTTTCCGCACCTTCGAACCGATCGAGGCCGGCACCGACGTCGAGCCATACCTCCGAGGCGAGATCCTCGCCGTTCTTCGGCTCCTGGGCCAAGAGGTAACGGAGAACCCTCGGCTGGAAGGCGCAGTAGAGGTCCGCCAGCGCCCGCTGGTCGCCCTGTTGCGCCGCCGCGAGCGTCGAAGCGAAGCCCTGGCCGAAGGACATCCCTCCCTTTGTAGCGCCTACGCGTTAAGAAAGTTGGGTGGAGGTTGGTCGGGCTTTCGCGTATTTTCCGCCGATGCCATTTGGCCGCCTGACTCTCGTCGCGACCGCCGTCGTCGTCGCAGCGCTGCTCGCCTCACCCGCGTACGCCTCCTACAAGGCGAAGATCTCGGGCGGCGTCTTGACGTTCACGGGCAACGCGGCGAGCGACAAGCTCGTCCTGCGGCTCAAGCCCGGCGGCGACACGAAGCTGCAGGGCGACGTGGCGGGGCACGCGGGAGTCGAGTTCCAGTTCGGCCGCGG
>JBKPRJ010000095.1:0-6245 GCA_046734455.1 Actinomycetota bacterium
CTCGACTTCGAGACGCTCTGTGAGCGAACAGGCGCGGCGCCCGGGTTCGTGCGCGACCTCGAGGACTACGGGCTGCTGGCGCCGCTCGGAGAGGGCGGCGTGCGACGGTATCCCGAGCGCGACGTCGAGGTCGTCACGGCCTGCCTCCAGCTGGCGCGCTACGGCGTCGAGCCGCGGAACCTGCGTCCGTTCAAGACGGGCGCGGAGCAGGAGGCCGCCAAGCTCGAGCAGATCGTCGCGCCGAAGCTCCGCTCGCACAATCCCGACCGCCACCGGGCCGGTCTCGAGGACCTGCAGACGCTCGCCGCGCTCTCGCAGGAGCTCTCGCAGCTGCTCTTCTGGCGCGCGGTGCGGTCGCTCGTGCGGTAGTCGGCTTTGCCTGTCGATCTCAGCACGAAGATCCGGGACATCCCGGACTTCCCCAAGCGGGGCATCGTCTTCAAGGACATCATGCCGCTGCTCGCCGATCCCGAGGCGCTGCACGAGACCGTCGAGCAGCTCGCCGAGTTCGCCGAGCCGCGGAAGCCGGATGTGATCCTCGGCGCGGAGGCACGCGGGTTCATTCTCGGCGCCGCGCTCGCCTATCGGCTGAACTGCGGCTTCGTGGCCGCGCGGAAGCCCGGGAAGCTGCCATGGCGAACGGTCAGCGCGAAGTACGCCCTCGAGTACGGCTTCGACGTCCTGGAATTGCACGCGGACGCGATCACGAACGGTGCGCGCGTCCTCATCCACGACGACCTGCTCGCCACCGGGGGGACCGCGAAGGCCAAGGTCGACCTCGTCGAGCAGCTCGGCGGGGAGGTGGTCGGGCTCGCGTTCGTGATCGAGCTCGAGTTCCTCCACGGGCGCGAGAAGCTCGACGGCTATGACGTCTGCTCGCTGATCAAGTACTGATTCGTACGAGGTCTGACGTTTTCCGTCGGACCTGCCGATAAATAATCCCGAAATGTACGACGGGCTGACCGGGCGCTATACCTTTGCGTGCCCCGTCAGGGGCGAGGTCCGCCTGCCGCTTTCCTCCTTCCGGGTCATCGAGCGGCTGCCGGGCGCGACCCATCCGGCCGTCTACAAGATCACCTTCTCCTGCGACTGCGGGGACGAGCACGAGGGGCTCGTCGCCCACGACGAGCTCGACTGGGCGCCCCTCACGGGGAGCGACGTCTCGTTCGTGAACCTGATGACGTCCAGGCTCGAGTCCGCTGCGGCCGAGCTTCTCGAGCTTGCGGCGACGCAGATCAGGGCGGGGGAGTGGCCGTGGAGCTTCTTCTGCTACCCGGAGGAGCGGCCCAGGCCCGTCTTTCCCTCTTCGTTTCGCGTGCTGGGCGGCGGCGAGGAGCGGATCGGCCTTGCCGTCGAATGCCCGTCGTGCTCGCGCACCTCGGTGAACCTCGTCACGCACCGTCACGTCGACGTGCCCTTCTACAACGATCCGAGGGTCGAGGTCGTCGAGCACATCTTCTCGGACGACCGCGAGCCGACGCTCGAGGCCTTCCGCGCAGAGCTGGACTCCGGGCGTTTCGATGCCCGCCGGCGCGACCTCGCGGCGTAACGCCAGAGCGGTTACAGACGTTGCCTGAAGGGGAATTCTCCCCTTGGAAACGATCGAGACGAGGTGACGAAAGTGGCAATTTTCCGCAGACGGAGCGACGACGACGGTCTCGACCGGACGGAAGTTCGGCGCGAAGAGACCGACGTGAGCGGGTGGGGCGGCCCGCCGCTCGTGCGTGCCCTCTTCACGCTTACCGGGGTCGCGGTCGCGGGCTTGCTCATCTGGCTCGCGCAGACTTTCGACCTCACGTCGACGAACGGCTTCTGGGCGGCCATGGGCCTGATCGCCGCGGCGGGACTCGCGCTCGGGCTCTCGCAGCTCCTGGGCGGCTGGACGAAATGGGGGATCCCGACCCTCAGCCCGGGTGTCTTCCTGTTCGCGTTCATCCCGACGGCGATCGTCGTGGGGTGGATCCTGCTCGCCACCCAGCCCGCTGGTGGCTGGCAGCAAGAACGCCTCGCAAACTGGAGCGGCGACATCGGCGTCACCGGGTTCGTGAACGACATGGGCACGCTGCCGGCCGCGCTCGCCATGGGCCTCGGCATCGTGTTCGCATTCACGTTCGACACGACGGGCCCGCGGACCCGCGCTGTCGTGACCGAAGAGCACGATGTCGTCCCGGACGAGGACGTCCACGACTACGACGACCGCGAGGTCGTGACGCCCGCCGGTACGACGACGACCACGACCGACGACGACCGCACCATGGTCGCCGCAGGCGAGACTCGGCCAGAGCGGGTCGAGATCCGCGATCCCGAGCGGCGCGACACGCCGTAGCGCAGGATCGCAACGGAAGACGAGGGGGCGCCGCTGTCGGCGCCCCCTCGTCCTTCATGGCCTGTTTCACTCGCGCCAGGGATTACCGGATCAGCGCGCCGCACCGATGAACGCGGCATGGAGATCGCCGCCCCGGGACACACGGGCGATGCCCGTGGAGCACCCCGCCTCCTCGAGCACTGCGCTGCCGTAGAGCGCCTCGTGCACACCGAAGGCGGGACCGCCCGCGCACGCCTCGAGGACGAGCTCGGCGGCCACCTGGCCGGGCTTCTCTGCCGCGCCCTCGTGCAGCGGCAGCCCTCCCCGACGCTCGCCTTCGCCCTCTAAGGGTTCAGTTGGTCCGCGCCGCGTAGGCGGACGTAGAAGAAGATCAGAAAGCCGCAGAGGATCCCGGTCACAAGCGACGTGCCCTTCGAGATACCGATCGCGAGTAGCCCCAGGACGATGTAGACCCCGAGCACGAGCCCCCAGACGAAGGCCGCGAACCCGGGGCTGAAGGCTGGCATGCGGAGATGCATTCGGGCGCGAACTCTAACGGCCGCTGCGGGGCCCCGGCCGCCCGGACCGAAAAAAATTCACCGAGCGGGTGGCGCTTTCGTCCACCTCACCGACCGACCTTCCGCTTCCGCGTACTGCCGCCCGGTGGGGCTTCGACCTACTTGCGCTCCCTGCTCGGTGCAAGCGGCAATCTAGGGGGTCGCGGGGTGCGATGCAAGCCTCCCGAAAAACGAAAATCCGCAATTTGCGGAAAGTTCACTTTTCCACATTTTCCACGACTCCGGGACAGGTCTGTGGGTGGGGCTGTGGGAAGGCGGCTAGCCTAGCGGAAAACCGAGATCAGAGTGCCGCCGGCAACGACGAGGATTGCCGCGCCGGCGAGCCGCGCTCCGACCAGCTCTGTGCGCCTGAAGAGGAGGACGGAGAGCGTGACGCCCCAGAGCGACTCGGTCGCGACGAGAGGGGAGACGACCGTCACGCGGGCCCGGTAGTACGCGGCGAAGAGGCAGACGTAGGAGAGCCCGAAGAAGAGGCCGCCGGCGGCGAAGGGCTTCCACGCGATCCGGCGCGCATCGATCCCGAGCGCGCGGCCTCGCGTGGCGAGCAGGAAGAGGAGCGTGCCGAGCGCGCCTGCGGTCATCGCCACCGCCGCTCCCTTCACGGAGCCGCTCGAGGTCTCGCCCGAATACCAGCGCACGAGGTTGTCGCGGCTCGTAAAGAGAAGCGTCGCGGCGAACGCGATCGCAATCCCGCTCATGCGCACGTGCTCGGGCCGGGCGGGCTCGCTGACGAGGATGAGGCCGGCTGCGACGACGAGCAGCCCTCCGATCACGAGCGGCGCCTCGATCGGCTCGTCGAGGAAGACGATGGCCATGGCCGCCGCGAAAAGGGGCGCCGTCCCGACGACGACCGAGGTTCTCGACGGGCCTGCGTCGCGGACGGCACGGGTGAAGAAGAGCTGCGAGGCTCCCGGCGCGATCAGCCCCGCGAGGGAGAAGAAGGCCGCGTCGCGAAGGGTGAGCTCCGTCGCTTCCCGGTCGAGAATCGCTGCGACCGCCGCAACGAGTGCCGCGGCGGCGGTGCAGACGAAGGCTCCGAGCTCGGCGTCGGGAGCGCGACCCTCGCGAAAGCCGAAGCGAAGCGCGACTGTCATCGCGCCGAAGAGCGCTGCGGAGAGCAGCGCGAGAGCGACTGCGAGCAAGGCGGGGGAGTGCCCGGCCTACCGGCCGGCGAGCGCGGCGCGCGTGTAGAGGCCCGCCGCGTTCCAGAGCAGGAAACCCTCCGCACCGGAATCGCGGGCCGCTTCGATCTGGTCCTGGACGTCGGCGAGCGTGTACGTGCGCCCGAGCGAGAAATCCTGCAGCCACGGGACGAGCCGCGTGTCGAGCCCCGTCAGCTGGCGGTCGAAATCGCGGAGCGCGAGCCCGACGGTGCGCCCTGGTTGGGCGTTTGGATCGGGCAGGTTGTACTCGCCGGGCCCGAAATGGGAGGGATAGACCATCGGATAGACCGTGTCGAGGTAGGCGCCGAGCTTCTTCGGCCGCTGCCCGATACCCATGTTGCGCGTCGCGGAGAGGCCGAAGACGTCAGCGGAGACCCTGACGCCGAGCGGCTTGAGCTGCTCACTCGCGTACCTCGCAAAGCTCGTGATCACCTGGGTCTTGGTCTGGTCGGTCTTGCCGTGGAAGACGGCAGAGGAGAGGTCCCCGTCCGTCGGGAAGCGCACGTAGTCGAACTGGATCTCGTCGAAGCCCGCCTTCGCGGCAGCTTTTCCGAGAGCGACGTTGTAGTCCCACACGCGCTTGTCGTACTGATTCACCCAGCCCAGCCCCGCTGCGGTCGTCCAGACGCCGCCGGAGGTCGTCCGAATGGCGTAGCGCGGGGCGTTCTGGCTCAACACCGGGTCCTCGAAGCAGACGATGCGGCCGATGAGGTAGACGCCGGCGGCGTGGGCCTTCTCCGCGACCTCGGCCGGGTCGTAGTAATCCTTCGCCGCGCCCACCTCGCGGGCGAGCGGCACCTTGGGCTTCCGGAAGCCGACCTCGCCGTTCTCGTCCTTGATGTCGAGCTCGAGCGCGTTGAGGCCGTGCTTCGTCAGCGAGAGGTACTCCTCGATCTTGCCCGGGATCGACGCGAGGGCCATCGTCACGTGCACGCCGCGGATCTCGTCCGGATAGGGGCGCGGCTGGGGCTTCGGCTTGGCGGGAGCGGCGGCGGTCGTCGCGGGCGGGGAGTTACCGGCCCCGGCGACGTGCGCGTCTCGCTCGGTCAGGAAGCGCGCGCCGACCGTCGTTCCGGCCGCCGCGAGCGCCACGACCCCGACCACGGCGGTCCTTCGTACCGCGCGTCTCTTCCGGGCTTGTCGACGCCGGGCACGGAATCGTTCGTTCGGGTCAACAGGCTCCAGAAGCATGAACCCCGGCACGCTAATGGAATGTGCGTCTTGTCTGCAAGAAGTAAAACCTATTGACGCAACACTTTCTGTTGCGCTATGCTTCGAGCATGCCTGTCGCAACTGCACTCAAGGTGGAGGCCCTTAGCAAGGACTTCCATTCGCAGCGGAAGCTGGCTGCTGCGCTCGGCGTCAGCCCGGCTCAGGTCAGCCGCTGGCGGCGCGGCCAGGGGATCGATCCCGAGAACGCGGAGCGGCTCGACCTCCTCGAGCTCGTGATGTCCTCGCTCCTGCGGCTCTACGAGCCGGAGACGGCGGAGAAGTGGCTCTTCGGGCTCAATCCGCTGCTTCGCCACCGGCGCCCGATCGACGTCATCCGCCAGGGGCGGCCCGAGGAGCTTCTGGGCGCCATCCGTCAGGAGCAAGCGGACTCCTACGCGTGATCCTGTTTCGCTGCCTTGCCTGGGACAAGGCCGCGTCGCCGGGCGCACGGGGCGGCCCGCTCTGGTTCCCGCGCATGCTCCAGGGGGACGGGCGGCACGACAACCCCGACCTCTACGGCTGCCTCTACGTCTCAGCCGAGCCCGTATCAGCGGTCGCGGAGCAGATCCAGCGGCTCGCGGGCACGTCGCTCGAGGCTCCCGACCTCGTGAGGCGCGGGCTCCCGCTCGCGCTCGCGGCGATCGACTTCGACGAGAGCGGTGAGCTCGTCGATCTCGACGACCCGAAGGTGCTCGTGGGGGAGGGACTGCGCCCGTCGCAGATCGCTACGAACGACCGCCCGATCACCCAGGCCGGTGCAGGCGCGCTCTTCACGCGCCACGGCGAAGCAGCCGGTATTCGCTGGTGGTCGACGATCGAGGCGCTCTGGCCCAATGTGACCCTCTTCGACCGCGCAGGGGAGCTCCTCGCCGTCGAGGACGCCCAGATGCTCGAGCTGGGGGATGACGTCGTCGTCGAGGCCGCCGACTATCTCGGCATTCCGATCGCGACTTGACATAACGCCGATTATCGTGAATCGGCTGCAAG
>JBKPRJ010000096.1:0-28679 GCA_046734455.1 Actinomycetota bacterium
TCCCGAGCGCCGATTCTCGGGGATCACCCAGCCGTCCTCCGGGTGGGCCTCGCGAATGTAGACGGCGAGGAACGCGACCTCGCCGCGGTGCCGCTCCGCCAGGTCATCGAGCGCGCCGACCTGCGCGCGAAACGGCGGTCAGGTATACGACCCGAAGACGAGCGCCACGGGCCGGCCTGCACCGAATTCGGACAGACGGATGCTCGCGCCGCCGTCCACGAGCGGGAGCTCGAAGTCCGGCGCTGGATCGCCAACGTCGATCTCAGACGTCATCAGGTCCCGGTAGTCGGCGCGCCCCATGACGTCCTGTAGGCCGAGCGGTGAGTCCTTCGGAGCGAGCCGGCGGCCGTGGCGGACCTGGGAGACGATCATTCCGGGAACCGACCACGGCGGATCCACGGGGCTTCCCCGCGACACCGTTCGCATGTACGCGAGCGCCTCGCGTGGAGTGGGCACGGCCCGAGCCTACCGAGAGTCAGTCGGCTTGCGGGTCGTCGTCGGCGTCGCCCTGCTCCTCTTCGGGGTCGGGCATGGGAGTGCCCTCCTCCGTGGGTTCGGGTTCTTGCTCCGAAGGTGCCTGAGTATCCTCTGCGTTCATGGTGAAAGTCGTTCTTCCCGATGACTCGGAGCTCGAACTTCCTGACGGTGCGACCGGCCTCGACGCCGCGCGCGCGATCGGCCCGAAGCTGGCCGAGCAGGCGGTTCTCCTGCGTTCGAACGGCAGTGTTCGCGACCTGCGGCTGCCGGTCTCGGACGGCGAGCGCATCCAGATCCTGACCTCCCGGGACAAGGACGACCCGGACGCCCTCTACGTCCTCCGCCACTCGGCCGCACACCTTCTCGCCGAGGCGGCGCGCCGGCTTTTCCCGGGCACCAAGGTCGCCATCGGCCCGCCGATCGAGAACGGCTTCTACTACGACTTCGAGTTCCCGGAGCCGGTGACGGAGGCCGACCTCGAGCGTCTGGAGGAGGAGATCCGGCGGGAGATCGCTGAAGGGCGCGTCTGGGAACGCGAGGAGATCGCCCGCGACGACGCGCGCAAACGCTTCGAGGACGAGGGTGAGCCGTACAAGGTCGAGCTCGTCGACACGGCCGAGGGCGACATCTCGCTCTACAAGCAGGGCGACTTCGTCGACCTCTGCCGCGGCCCGCACCTCCAGGATGCGAAGCCCATCAAGGCCGTGAAGCTGCTGTCGCTCGCGGGCGCCTACTGGCGCGGCGACGAGACGAAGCCGCAGCTCACGCGCGTCTACGGCACGGCGTTCTACGACCCGAAAGACCTCGAGGCGTACCTGCACCGGATCGAGGAGGCCAAGCGCCGCGACCACCGCCGGCTCGGCAAGGACCTCGACCTCTTCGAGTTCTCAGAGGCCTCGCCCGGGATGCCGTTTTGGCACCCGCGCGGGATGGTCATCTGGAACGTCCTCGAGGACCTGCGCCGGCGCGAGAACGTCAGGCGCGGCTACGACGAGGTGCGCACGCCGCTCCTCTACGACTCCGAGCTCTGGCGCACCTCGGGGCACTGGGACAAGTACCAGGAGCACATGTTCCGGCTCGAGATCGAGGGGCGCGATTTCGGCCTCAAGCCGATGAACTGCCCGGGCCACTGCCTCCTCTACTCGCTCTCGCCGCATTCCTACCGGGAGCTGCCGCTCCGCCTCGCCGAGGCGGGGAACCTGCACCGCAACGAGCTCTCGGGGGTCCTCCACGGCCTTCTGCGCGTTCGCCACTTCGTCCAGGACGACGCGCACATCTACTGCACCTACGAGCAGATCCAGGACGAGCTCATCGCCTGCCTCGACTACGCGTACCACCTCTACGACCTCTTCGAGCTGAACATGCGGGTCGAGCTCTCGCTCCGGCCGGAGAACAAGCTCGGCACCGACGAGGAGTGGGATTTCGCCGAGGAAGAGCTCCGCAAGGCGCTCGCAACCCAAGGGCTCGACTACGTCGAGAGCCAGGGCGAGGGCTCCTTCTACGGGCCCAAGATCGACCTGCACATGGACGACTCCCTCGGCCGGAGCTGGCAGCTCGGCACCGTCCAGCTCGATCTGCAGATGCCGAAGCGCTTCGGGCTCGTCTTCCAGGGCGACGACAACGCCGAGCACACGCCGGCGATGATCCACCGCGCCCTCCTCGGCTCGCTGGAGCGCTTCGTCGGCATCTACCTCGAGCACACCGGCGGGGACCTTCCGCTCGTGCTCGCGCCCGAGCAGGTGCGCGTCCTGGCCATCTCCGAGCGCTTCGCCGCGGACGCCGAGTCGCTGGCGGACGATCTCCGCGTGCACGGCTTCCGTGCCTCCGTGGACGAGCGTGAGGAGACGCTGGGGCGCAAGATCCGGGACGCCGAGCTGGCCAAGATCCCCTACGTCGTCGTCTGGGGCGAGCGGGAGTCCCTCGACGCGCTCGCGGTCCGGCGGCGCGGCGGTGAGCAGTCGACCATCGGCTGGGAAGCCCTTCTGAGCGAGCTCCAGGCTGCTGCTAAGCTGTAGGCCTGCAAGCAGGAGATTCGTTCCTCACCTCCCAAGCCGCGGGCTTCGCGGAGGTTCAACCGAAAACGGTGAGTTGACGAAGCTGCTGCGCGCAGCTTTTTGTTTTGTCTAAGAGGAGGAAGCAGCACAACTTGGTGACGTTTCAGTGAGGCCGCGGCGCAGATTCGACCAGGCCCGGCCGGTTCAGGATCAGACCCGGATCAACGAGGCCATCCGCGCCTCGAAGGTGCGCCTGGTTGACGAAGACGGCTCGCAGGTCGGCGTGAAGACGCGAGACGAAGCGCTCGAGTACGCCTACTCCAAGGATCTCGACCTCGTCGAGGTCGCTTCGGGGGCCGATCCGCCGGTCGCCCGGATCATGGACTACGGCAAGTACAAGTACGAGCAGGAGCAGAAGGCGAAGACGGCCCGCAAGCACCAGTCACAGATCCATGTCAAGGAAATCAAGATGCGGCCGAAGATCGGCGTCCACGACTACGAGACGAAGAAGGGCCATGTGGTCCGCTTCCTCAACTCGCGGGCGAAGGTGAAAGTCACGATCATGTTCCGAGGGCGCGAGCAGACGCATCCCGAACGCGGTCGAGACCTCCTCATGCGACTCGCCGAGGACGTCAAGGAGATCGGGCAGATCGAATCGCCCCCGCTCCAGGACGGACGCAACATGGTCATGTTGCTCGGCCCGACGAAAGCCGCGGGAGCCCAACAGGTGGAGACAGCAAGTGCCTAAGCAGAAGACGAACAAAGCGGCGAAGAAGCGCTTCAAAGTGTCAGGCGGCGGCAAGCTGCTGCGCCGGCATGCGATGAAGAGCCACAACCTCGAGAAGAAGAGCGCCAAGCGCAAGCGCGCGTTCACGAGCGACCAGCCGGTCGCCAAGCAGGACGAGCGCGAAGTGCGGCGGCTCCTCGGCCGGTAGGGGGAGAGAGAGCGATGCCTCGCGTCAAGCGATCCGTCCACGCGCGCAAGAAGCGCCGCAAGCTCCTCGCCGAGGCGAAGGGATTCAGCGGGCAGCCGCGGGTCTCTTACCGGAAGGCGAAGGAACAGGTCATGAAGGCCGACGTCCACGCCTACCGCGACCGTAAGCGCAAGAAGCGCGTCTTCCGCCGCCTCTGGATCATCCGCATCAATGCGGCCGCCCGGAAGGAAGGGCTCTCCTACAACCAGTTCCTCTCGGGTATGCGCAAGGCGAACATCGACCTCGACCGCAAGGTGCTCGCCGACATCGCAGTGAACGACCCAGCCGCCTTCTCTGCCATCGCCGCCCAGGCCAAAGCGGCCCTCGAAGCCTAGAGGCGAAGCTGAGCGAGTCCACCGCTGAGGTCTTCCGCCGGATGGCGGACGACTTTGAGCAGGGAGGCTCGAAGCTCTACGCGTCGCTCGCGCGCTCGCTCGCCGACGACTCCGTCGTGGAGGCCATCGTTGGAGATCACGAGCCGCGCTGGGAGGCGCCGCTCCGCCTGTTCGGAGGCGTCCACTACCTCGAGCTCGCGGGGATGGTGCAGCACCCGTGGGCCAAGCTCCGCGGCGTCCTCGAGGCGAACCGTGACTGGCTGGCGCGCTTCGTCGCGGAGCAGCCCATCCAGACGAACGAGGTGCAGCGCTGCTGGGGTCTCCTGCCGGCGTTCCTGACCGTCGCCGATGGGCGGCGGCTCGACCTGATCGAGCTCGGCCCGAGCGGCGGGCTGAACCTCTACTGGGATCGCTACGCGTACCGGTACGGCGAGGGGAGGTGGGGCGATCGTGCCGCCGGCCTCGAGCTCTCGGGACGTGCCGAGGGCGGCCCTCCGAGCGACCTTCTCCGCACGACCGCCGAGGTCGATCGGCGCATCGGCATCGACCGCAGGCCCGTGGACGTGACGACGGATCACGGCGCGCGGCTCCTCGAAGCCTTCGTCTGGGCCGACCAGACGGACCGGCTCGAGCGTGTTCGGCGCGCGATCGAGATCGCACGGGAGGATCCGCCGCGGCTCCTCGACGGCGACTACGTCGAGGTGCTTCCGGCGCTCCTTGCCGGGCGCGACCTCGATGCGCTCACGGTCGTCTACCACTCGGTCTCGACGGTCTATCTTCGCCAGGAGGAGCGCGACCGGCTCGACGAGGCCCTCGCGGCGGAAGGGCGGCGCGGCTCGCTGGCCCGGATCTCGTACGAGGTCGACCGCGATACGCCGACGTTCTACGGCTTCGCGCTCGACGTCGACACGTGGCCGGGCGGGCACCGACGCCTCGCGCGCTTGGACGGGCACGCGAACACCCTGGAATGGGTCGCGTGATCACATCGGCCTCCAATCCGCGCCTCAAGCTCGTTCGCAAGCTCGCCTCGGGCCGGCAGCGCTCCAAGCTCGGGCTCTTCGTGTGCGAGGGTGAGGATCTCGTCTCCGCAGGCCTCGCGGCCGGAATCCGGCCGGTCGAGGCGCTCGTCGATGCGGAGCGGCCCGTCGAAGTCGGCGGGCTGGAGGGCGCGGAGGAAGTAGAGCCCAGCCTGCTGGCCGAGCTCTCGTCGCTGGCCCACCCGCCCCGCATCCTCGCTGTCTTTCGCCGGGCCGACTTGCCGCGGGAGTTGACCGCGCCGACCGGGCTCGCGCTCTGGCACGTCGCCGACCCCGGGAACGTGGGCACCCTCGTTCGCACCGCTGACGCGCTCGGGCCGGCCTTCTTCGCACTCTCGCCCGGATGCGCCGACCCGACCTCCCCGAAAGCCCTTCGCGCCTCGATGGGCGCGATCTTCCGCGTCCCGACCGGGAGCTTCGACGACGCGCCTCGACCGTGGATCGGGCTCGTGCCGCGCGGCGGGACCGCGCTCGCTGACACCGAGCTCGGCGAGCGGGCGACCTTCGTCCTCGGCGCCGAGCGCGAGGGGCTTCCCGAGGACGTGGCCGCATCCTGCGACGCCTTCGCCTCGATTCCGCTCGCCGACGAGGCGGAGTCCCTGAACGTCGCCGCAGCTGGGGCGATCGCGCTCTACGAGCGCGCGCGCCGACAGTAAGTTCGACACCGGCGGAGGCGACGGCACCGCGCAGCCCGACTGACCGGCCTCACAAACCCAGCCTTGTGTTTCACGAGCACAAAGTCGTTTCCCGATGAAACCAGCGCATCACGGGTTGATTGGATCCGTTCCGAGAAACACAAGGCTGCCTTCTACCAAGCGCCGCCGCCCCCGCCTCCGCCGCCGCCCATCCCGCCGCCGGAGAAGCCGCCGCCGAAGCCGCCCGAGCCGCTCGAGGGCGGGGCGAGCGCGCTGCCGAAGCCCGAGGAAAGGTCGCCGATTCCCAGCGCCGAGGGCCCGGAGCCGAGATCACCGGTCGGGCTGATCCAGTAGATGGACGAGGCCTGGTGGAGCTCGTCCGGCATGTAGAGCTGCGCGCCTTGGAGCACCCGTTCGGCGATCCCGAATGCGATCCCGTAGACGAGGTAGCGCTCCCAGAGCTCGAGCGTGGAGGGCGGGGCGATGTCGAGGCGGGGAAAGTCGGTGAGGTAGCGGCGGAAGGAATCCCAGCGCTCGGCCTCTTGCTCCGCGTCGGGCGAACGGCGCCGCCACAGGCTGACGTGCCGGCTGGCGAGGAGGAGCACGAGCGCGCTCACGCAGAGGCACGAGCCGAACGCGATGAGGAGGACGTCGCTCCAGCGTGGGGCGAACGACTCGAACCGCTGGATCCCGATCGCGAGCATGATCGCGCCCGCGGCGGCGATCGGAATCCCGGCGCCGAGGAGGACCTTGAGGCCGTCCGAGCGGAACCACTTGCGCCGGCGCACCTCGTCCCCGACGGCGCTCTTGAAGGCGGTGAACCGCTTGCTGTTCTCGGTGCGGTGCTTCTTGATCTCGTCGCGGAAGTTCGACAGGCGCTCGGTCCCGACGCCCAGCACCTCGTCGATCACCTTCGCGACCGGCCCCTCGACCTCCGAGACGGGCGCGTCACTGCCCATGCTGATCTCGAGGTCGGCCACGTCCTCGGTGCGGAGGCCGCCCCACGTGCTCTTCTGCGTCGTCACGGGCTGCGCCTTGTAGCGGCCCTTGCGGATCAGGTCGAAGAGGGTTGCGGTGAACTCGAGCGAGCCGACCGTCGGCGACTGGCGCAGGAGCGGGGGCACGAGCGCCGGCTCGAGCTCTGAGGGCGGCTCCTGCTCGTACTCGCGGTCGTAGGACGTCTTGCGCTCGCGGCCGTAGAACCACCACGTCGCCAGGAGCACGGCGAGGGCCGGGAGAAGGGCGGCGGCGAGAAGTATCAAGATCGTGCGCGGAAGGTGGTCGAGGGCGCTCCGAATCCGCTCTTGATCCTCTTCGAACGCGGCCGCGTTCGCGGTTTCCTCGGCCACGATCCGCGGCAAGGCGTTGCCCCGCCGTACCTTCGCGCCGCCGGTCGAGGTGAGCAGGCTGCGCGGGAAGACGGCGCGCAGCTCCACGAACTGCTTCGGCGGGACATCCACCGCCCGCAGGAGTGCGCTGTCGGGCGCTCTCGTGACGTCCCCGCGCACGGAGACGGGGTGGCCCCAGACGCGCCACGACGGCCCGCTCGCCGACCCGGGCAACGTGAGCTCCGCGGTCAGCTGCTGGAGCGTCTGGTCCCACTGGTCTCCCCAGACGTTGAGGTCGACGTCGACGACGTCCTCGAACGCGATCGCCAGGTTGCTGAGGCGATAGCCGACGGTGAACGTGCGCAGCTCGTTGAAGGCCTGGAAGTGCCAGACGATGCGGTGGCCGCCGTCGATCGGCGTCTCACCGAACGTGTTCGGCTGGCCGCTCGATCCGAGCTCCGCGGATGCGCCGGGCGCATACCGGAGCCCGTTCTCCTCGACCGAGACGTCGCTGATCCGCTCGCCGTCCGCGAGCGGGATGTCGCGGTAGGCGCCGCTGAACGAGCCCTCGAAGACGAATGAGATTCGCTCCTCGATGGCGAGCGTGCCGTCGGTCTCGACGGTGACGTGGACGTCCGCGGCGGGGAGGTAAAAGGACTTCGCGGCAGCCTCGCCGGCCGCGAAGAGCGCGAGCAGGACCGCCGTCGCGAGGACGGCAGCCCTCAGAACTGGACGCGTGGCGCCTCCCGCGCTGCCGCCTCCTCGACCTCGAAGTACTCCCGCGGCTCGAAGTTGAAGATGCCGGCGACGATGTTCGTCGGCACGGTCTCGAGCGCGTTGTCGTAGGTGAGCACGGCGTCGTTGTAGACCTGGCGCGAGATCGCGATCTTCTGCTCGGTCTCCGCGAGCTGGGCCTGCAGCTGCTGGAAGTTCTCGGTCGCGCGCAGCTCTGGATAGGCCTCGGCGACCGCGAAAAGCCGGCCGATCGCCTGCGTGAGCAGGTTCTCCGCCTGTGCCTGCTCCTGCACGCCTTGCGCCTGCTGGGCCGCGGTGCGCGCCTTCGTGACCTCGTCGAACGTTCCGCGCTCGTGCGCCGCGTAGCCCTTGACAGCTTCGACGAGGTTCGGGATGAGGTCATAGCGCCTCCGCAGCTGGACGTCGACCTGCGCCCAGGCGTTCTCGCAGCGGTTTCGCAGGCGGACGAGCCGGTTGTAGAGGGCGACGAGGATCCCCGCCAGAACGACGAGGATCACGACGATCACGATCACCCAGAGCACGCGCCTACCCTAAACCGCAGGACGGCGGGCAATCCAGACCGTGTCCTCGCCTCCATCGTAGGGCCGCAGGTCGAACCATCCGTACATCGCCTCGACCTCGAACCGGGCCCGCTCGAGGAGCGCGCGCCATTCCTCCGGCGCGCGCCACGCGAGCTCCATCGCGGTCTCGCCGCTCTCCCCGCGTACCGCCAGCGTGAGGACGCGGCGCGCGAGATCCCAGTCCGCGCGCTCCCAGATCCCCGGCTCGCGCTCGATCCAGCGGCCGTTGGTCTCCTCGACGTCCTCCATGCTCGGTGCGAACACGTCGAAGACGAAGCGCCCGCTGGGCTCGAGCAGCCGGTAGACGGCGCGAAGCGCGTCGAGGCGCTCCTCGTCGGAGCGAAGGTGGAGCAGAGCGCGGAACGGGCACGTGACGAGGCGCACGGTCTCCCGCACGGGCGGCCGGCGAAGGTCGCCGAGCCGGAGCTCCAGGAGGTCGGAGACGCCGGCCTCCTCGGCCCGCGCCCGGCAGAGGTCGAGCATGCCCTCCGAGTCGTCGACCCCGATCACGTGCACACCGGCCTTGGCGACGGGAACGGCGATTCGGCCGGTACCCACGCCGAGCTCGACGACCGGGCCGCCGGCCTTGCGCGCCTGCGCCACGTAGAAGTCGACGTCCTCGGTGACGCTGCGGCTCCACGGGTCGTAGAGCGCGGCGATGGCGTCATAGGCCGACATGAGCACGATGATACGCTCCGGCGATGGACGTCCAGGGCCTGGAAACCGAGGCGGAGAGCGCGATTGCGGGCGCTTCGACGCTCGACGAGCTCGACGATGCGCGGGTGCGCTATCTCGGCCGGAAGAGTGCCCTGAAGCAGGCTCTCCGCGAGGTTCGCGACCCGGAATCGGGCCGAATCCTCAACACGCTGAGAGAGCGGCTCGAGCGCGCCGTCGCGGAGCGGGAAACCGCCCTTTCCGGACAGGAGCTGGAGCGTCGCCTGGTCGAGGAGCAGGTCGACGTGACGCTGCCCGGCCACGCCACGCCGCGGGGCCAGCTCCACCTCGTCACGCAGGTGCGCCGCGAGGTCGAGGACATCTTTCTGGGGCTCGGCTACAGGGTCGTCGACGGGCGCGAGGTCGAGACGACGCACTACAACTTCGACGCCCTGAACCTGCCGACGACGCATCCGGCCCGCTCGCACCTCCAGTCGCTCTTCCTCAACGACGACGTCGTCCTGCGGACGGAGACCTCGCCGTCGCAGATCCACGTCATGGAGGAAGGCGAGCCGCCCGTCTACATGATCTCGATCGGCCGCGTGTACCGGCGCGAGACCCCGGATGCGACGCACTCGCCCGTCTTCCACCAGGTCGAGGGCCTCGCAGTCGATCGCGGGATCACGATGGCCGATCTCAAGGGGACGCTGCTCCACCTCATGCGTGCACTCTTCGGGCCGGAGCGGGAGATGCGCTTCCGCACGCACTATTTCCCGTTCACGGAGCCCTCGCTCGAGCCCGACGTCTCCTGCTTCCTCTGCTCGGGCCTTGGCTGCGCCGTCTGCCGCTGGTCGGGCTGGATCGAGCTCGGAGGCTCCGGCATGGTCGACCCCAACGTGCTCGAGTTCGTCGGCTATGACCCGGAGGAGTGGACGGGCTTCGCGTTCGGCATCGGTCTCGAGCGCATCGCCATGCTCCGCCACGGGCTGCCCGAGATCGGCCCGCTCTGGCAGAACGACCTCCGGCTCCTGCGGCAATTCTGAGATGAGAGTTCCGGTCTCCTGGCTCCGCGAGTACGTCGAGGTCTCGGCCACGACGCAGCAGATCGCGGACCGGCTCGCGATCGCGACCGGGGAGGTCGAGCGCATCACGCGCCGAGGCGTCGCCGACGAGGACGGCAACTACGGGCTCTTCAAGGTCGGGCGCGTCCTCGAGGCCGGCAAGCACCCGAACGCCGACCGGCTCCAGCTCTGCCGGGTCGACGTGGGGGAGGCCGAGCCGCGCCAGATCGTGTGCGGGGCCTGGAACTTCGGCGCGGGCGCGACCGTCGCCGTGGCGCTTCCGGGAGCCCTGCTCCCTGACGGCAACCGCCTGGAGCAGGCGAAGCTCCGTGGCGAGGTCTCGGACGGGATGATCCTCTCGGAGCGCGAGCTGGAGCTTGGCTCCGACCACAGCGGCATCCTCGTCCTCGCCGATCCCGTCGAGCCGGGCACCCCGCTCGCCGACGTCCTCCCGCTCGGCGAGGAAGTGCTGGAGATCGAGATGACGCGCAACCGGCCCGATTGCCTGTCGGTGTACGGGATCGCGCGCGAGGTCGCAGCGCTCTTCTCCGGCGAGCTCGCGCCGCCGCCGGGCGGCGAGCCGGCAGCGCCGGGCGCCGAGACGCCCGATGTCACGATCGAGGACTACGAGGGCTGTCCGCGCTACATCGGCCGGCTCTTCAGGAACGTCGGCATCGCCTCGTCACCTCCGTGGCTCAAGGCCCGCGTGACCGCCGCGGGCATGCGTCCGATCTCGAACGTCGTCGACATCACCAACTACGTCATGCTCGCCCTCGGGAACCCGCTGCACGCGTTCGACTTCGACACGCTCCGTGGCGGGAAGATCGTCGTGCGCCGCGCGCGCAACGGGGAGGAGTTCACCACCCTCGACGGGACGCCGCGCACGCTTGACCCCGAAGACCTCGTGATCGCCGACGGCGAGGGGGCGATCGCCTTCGCCGGGATCATGGGCGGGGAGGACACCGAGGTGCGCGAGGGGACGACGAACGTCCTCCTCGAGGCGGCGAACTTCGAGCCGGTCGGGATCCTGCGCAGCTCCGAGCGGCATGCGCTCCGCACCGAGGGCTCGAACCGCTGGGAGAAGGGCGTCGACCCGCACCTCGCGCCGCGCGCGGCCGCGCTCGCGACCGAGCTGATCGTCGAGCTCACCGGCGCCCGGTGGGCGGGCGACACCGATGTGCAGGGTGACCTACCCGAGCGGCCGGTCGTCTCCCTCCGCACGGACCGCGTCAACCGCGTGGTGGGGCTCGAGATCGCGCCGGACGAGCAGCGGGGCGCGCTCGAGCGCCTCGGGTTCGAGGTCGGCTCCGACTGGAAGGTGACCGTCCCGACCTGGCGGGCGATCGACGTCACGCGCGAGATCGACCTGGTCGAGGAGGTCGCCCGCATCCACGGCCTGGAGAAGATCCCGTTCACCCTGCCGACGCGGAGCGCGATGTTCGGCCGACTCGCGCCCGACCAGCGGCTGCGGAGGGTCGTGGAGGACGTGCTCGTCGGTGCGGGCTTCTCCGAGGCCTACACGCTCAGCCTCGTCTCGTCCGACCGCGAGGAGAAGGCGCTCCGGCTTCCCGATCCGCTCACGTCGGAGCACGCCGTTTTGCGGACGACGCTTCTCGACGGCCTCGTGGCCGCCGCGCGCCACAACGTGAACATGGGGAACGAGGGCGTGCGGCTGTTCGAGACCGCGCGGGTCTACCTTCCGAGCAGCGAGGAGCTGCCCGAGGAGCGCCGCCGTGTCGCTGGAATCGCCGAGGGCGGGTTTCCGGAGGCCCGCGGCGCCGTCGAGACCCTCTTCGCTGCGCTGAAGCTCGAGCCCGGCTTCGAGCGGACGACCGCGCCCTTCCTCCACCCGGGCAAGGCGGCGCAGGTCCAGGGGGGCTGGCTCGGCGAGCTTCATCCGACGCTCCTGGACGGCGAGTGGGGAGTCTTCGAGCTCGACCTCGAGACCCTGCTGGAGCTCCTGCCCGAGCGCATCGTCTACGAGGACGTGATCACCTTCCCCGCGCTGCGCCAGGACCTCGCCTTCGTCGTCGACGAGACCACGTCCGCAGGCGCCCTCATCGCGGCGGCGCGCGAGGCGGCCGGGCTCGAGCTCCGCGACATGCGCGTCTTCGACGTCTACCGCGGCGAAGGGATCCCGGAGGGCAGGAAGTCGATCGCCTTTCACGCCGAGTTTCGCTCGTCCGAGCGCACGCTTTCCGACGAGGACGCTCGCGAGCTCCGGGAGAAGATCGTCTCGGCACTCGGCGAGCAGTTCGCCGCGGAGCTTCGAGCGTGAGCCAGAAGGCCGACACGGTCGTCTTCATCCCGGCGCTGAACGAGGAGGAGAGCCTCCCGGGAGTCCTCGACGAGCTGCGCGAGGAACTGCCCGAGGTCGACGTCCTCGTGGTCGACGACGGCTCGAAGGACCGCACCGCCGAGCTGGCCCGCGAGCGTGGGGCGGAGGTTCTCAGCTTCCCGGAGAATCGCGGGCTGCCGGTCGTCGTCGCCGCGGGCTACGAGTACGCGGCGCGGAAGCACTACGCCTTCTGCGGGCGGGTCGACGCCGATGGGCAGCACCCGGCCAAGGAACTGCATCGCCTGCTCGACCGGGTTCGCAGCGGGGAGTGCGACGTCGCCGTCGGGTCGCGCTTCGTCTCGGGCGACGGCTACGAGCCCTATCGGTACACGCCGAGCCCCGCGCGCAGATTGGGGACGGGGGTGCTCCGCCGCGCCCTGAAGTTGCAGCTCGGGCGCCCGTTCGGCGACGCCACGAGCGGAATGTACGCCGCAGCCGCCTCGGCCTTTCCGCATCTCGCACAGCCGTACACGACGGGCGCGCCCGAGGTGCAGGGGCTCCTGCGGCTCGCGGATGCGGGCCTCGTCGTCGAAGAAGTCCCTGTGAACATGCGCGAGCGGGCCGCGGGCGAATCTCGGATCTCCGGCAGGAAGGCGGTCAGCCTCGTCCTCACGGTGACCGGCACGATCGTGCTCTACCGCTGGATGAAGGGGCGCCGGTGAGGCTTGTCGCCGTCCTCGGCTACTCGGCCTGGCGCGGCGCCGGTCTGCACCCAGTCTGCGAGGCCCGCGTGGCTGCGGCCGCCGAGCTCGCCTCCGAGGAGGACACGGTGCTGCTCACGGGGCGGCCCGAGGCCGAGCTGATGCGAGAGGTCTGGCCTCTCGGCGCCGGCCGCGTGCTGTGTGACGCCGAGGCGCGCGTCACCGCCGAAAGCGCGCTCCATGTCGCCCGCCTGGCCCGCCGGCTCGGGGCCGACGAGGTTGTCGCGGTCACTTCGTGGTGGCATTGCCGGCGCACCGGCGTCCTCTTCCGGCGGGCCCTCGCGGGAAGCGGGATCGAGGTGCGGACCGTCGGCGCCCCGAAGTGGAGCGGCCGGCTGCTCGTCCGGGAGGCCGCTGCCTACGCGGCGCTTCCCCTCCACCTGCGCCGGGCGCGCGCCTAGCGCTTACCGAAGAACCGCGAGAAAAACCCCGGCTTGTCGGGCTCGAGCCGGACGACGGGCGCTTCCTCGTACTCCGGCAGCGTTTCGAGCTCCGCCTTCGTCAGGTTCACCGTGACGTGGTCTGCCCAGATGCCGGTCACGCGTTCGGATGGCGCCAGGCGCTCGACGCTCAGGATTCCGACCCTGACTGCGAGCCCCGTGAAGACGTCGGCGTCGGGATCGCCGACGACGCGGCTGACCGTCGCTGCTTTCTCCCCGTCGGAGGAGATGACGTCCGCGCCGGCTTCGACCACTTTCCAGGAGACCTGCGGCTCTTCCGCGGTGCTCAAACCGACCGGCCTCCGACGCGCCAGACAGGGCCCTGGGTGGAGACGTGCGCGGTGTGCGAAAGCACGCGGAGCGCGCGAAGCGACCCAGTGATGCGCTCCGCGTCGAGCCGTTCCATGCAGCGCCGCGCCATCTCGGCTGCCGTCCCGTAGCCCTTCCGGCTCGCAACGCGAAAGCGCAGCACCGTCGGAGCGCCGTAGCGCGCGGGATTGACCGGCGCCATGAGCAGCGCTGCCCGCGAGATGAAGTCCGACGACGAGAGCGCGAGTTCGGCGTAGACGTCCGACCAGTCCGGTGGGAGATCCGCGGCGAGCTCGTCCCATTGCGCGACCAGCGCCGCCTCGGCGCGGCGCGGAACGACCTGTGCCCGCTCCACTGGCCGTTCCTCGGTGCCGACGAGGTCGACCCGGCCCCGGATGCCCTCGCGGTCGAGCCGCCGGAAGATCGTCTGCGGGTTGCGGTCCGGGCGTACGACGAGGCGGAAACTCGGGCCGGTTCGGCCCGGAGTGAGCGAGGCGAGGATGAGCGCCGCGCGGTCCGGGTCGGCGTCCTCGGCGACCGAAAGCGATAGCCGTGCGGAGGTCCAGCCGTCCGGAAGCGCTGCGTCGATCTCACTCCACTGGTCGGCGAATCGCACGGGCGCAAGTCTATTGACCTATTGCTAGCGTGTCGGCGCGTGGCCACGCTAGAGGAAAAGGGGCAGGTTTCGTCCAGCGGACGCCTGAAGGAGTTCCTTCGGGAAATGCTGCTCATCCGCCGTTTCGAGGAGAAGGTGGAGGAGCGCTTCCGCGCCGGTGAGTTGCCCGGATTCCTCCATGTCGCGATCGGCCAGGAGGCCGTCGCGGTCGGCGTCTGCCAGGCGCTCGAGGAGAACGACGTCATCGCCTCGACGCACCGGGCGCACGGGCACACGCTCGCCAAGGGCACGCACCCGAACGAGGTCATGGCGGAGCTCTACGGCAAGGTCGAGGGCATGAGCCACGGCTACGGCGGCTCGATGCACCTCTACGACGTCGAGCGCGGCAACCTCGGCGCCAACGCCGTCGTCGGTGGCGGTCTGCCCGGGATCGTCGGCTCCGCGCTCGCCTTCAAGATGCGCCGGGAGCCGCGCGTCGCGGTCGCCTTCTTCGGCGACGGGGCGACGAACATCGGCACGTTCCACGAGTCGCTGAACCTCGCGCAGCTCTGGCAGGTGCCGGCGGTCTTCGTCTGCGAGAACAACCACTATGCGGAGTCCACGCCGGCGTCGCAGCAGCTTCCGATCGAAGACCTGACGAAGCGCGCGGAGGCCTTCGGCATGACCTCCATGAAGGTCGACGGCCAGGACGTCGAGGCGGTCTTCGACGTGGCGAAGAAGGCGCTCAAGCATGCGCGCGAGGGGAAGGGTCCGGTGTTCCTCCTCGCCGAGACCTATCGGCTCACCGGCCACTACATCGGCGATCCGCAGGTGTACCGGCCGAAGGAGGAGGTGCGCGAGCTGCGCCAGACGCAGGATCCGATCACGAAGGCTCGCGAGAAGCTCGAGCTTCCCGACTCCGAGTGGGAGGAGATGGACGCCGAGATCGTCAAGATCGTCGAGGCATCGGTCGAGTTCGCCAAGCAGGGCACGGACCCAAAGCCCGAAGACGCCCTCAAGAACGTGTACGCGTAGTGCCTGAGCTCTCCTACCGGGAGGCGGTTCGGGACGCGATGTCGACCGCGATGAGGCGGGACGACGACGTCTTCATCATGGGCGAGGACATCGCCGAGATGGGCGGCTCCATGGGCGTGACGCAGGGGATGCTCGAGGAGTTCGGGCCGGATCGCGTGCGCAACACGCCGATCTCCGAGATGGCCATCGTCGGCGCGGGCATCGGTGCCGCGATCGCGGGCATGCGTCCGATCGTCGAGATCATGTACCAGGACTTCACGACCCTCGCGATGGAGCAGCTCGTGAGCCAGGCCGCCAAGCACCGCTACATGTCGGGCGGCCAGATCAAAGTGCCGCTCACGATCCGCACCCAGGGCGGCGCGGGCTGGTCTCCCGGAGCGCAGCACGCCCAGCAGCTGGAGGGGTGGTTCGTCCACGTTCCCGGGCTCAAGGTCGTCTTCCCGTCGACGCCCGAGGACGTGCGCGGCCTCCTCTGGACCTCTATCTACGAGGACAACCCCATCATCGTCTTCGAGCACCGCACGCTGTACGGGATCAAGGGCGAGGTCCCCGAGAAGATCGAGCCGATCGAGCTCGGCAAGGCGCGGATCCACCGCGAGGGCGAGGACGTGACGGTGATCGCGACTGGACGCCTCGTCCACGAGTCGCTGAAGGCGGCCGAACAGGCCGCGGAGGACGGTATCTCCGTCGAGGTCTTCGACCCGCGCACGCTGCAGCCACTCGACGAGGACGCGCTCATCGCCTCTGTCCAGAAGACGAACCGCGCCGTCGTCGCCCACGAGGCCGTGACGCGCATGGGCTGGGGCGCGGAGGTCGCCGCGGTCATCCAGGAGAAGGCCTTCGACTACCTCGACGCGCCGGTCGCGCGGGTCGGCGCGAAGTTCACCCCGATCCCGTTCGCTCCCGTCATGGAGGAGTGGGTCGTGCCCCACGCCAAGGATGTGCATGCGGCGATCAAGAAGACCGTCGGCAAGGAATGAGCTCGAACGTCACCCTTCCGCGGCTCGGCCAGGGGATGGAGACCGGCACGATCGTGCGCTGGCTCAAGTCCGAGGGCGAGAACGTCGAGAAGGGCGAGCCGCTCTACGAGCTCGACACCGAGAAGGTGACCCAGGAGGTCGAGGCCGAGTCCTCCGGCGTCCTCCTAAAGATTCTCGCCGGCGAGGGCGAGGAGATCGAGGTCGGCAAGGCCATCGCCGTGATCGGCCAGGAAGGCGAGGAGGTTGCGGTCGACTCTGGCGACTCGGCCGCAGGAGAGGCCGAGGATCCGACCAAGGTCACGGAGGAGGAGCCCGCCGAAGAGGGCGAGCCCGCTCCGGCGCGCGAGGAAGAGCGCGAGCGGGTTCGGGAAGACGAAGAGCCTGCTCCGGAGCCTCCGGAGCAGCAACAGAACGGCGGCCGCATCAAGGCGTCCCCCCTTGCGCGCCGCATCGCCCGGGAGCGCGGGATCGAGCTTTCCGCCCTCCGCGGCACTGGGCCCGAGGGCCGCATCGTCGCCGAGGACGTCGAGCGCGCGTCCGCGACCGGCGCTGTGAGCGCCGCCCCTGCGGCAGCTGGGGCGGCTCCTAGCGGTGAGATCGAAGTCGTGAAGCTGAACCAGATGCGCAAGACGATTGCGCGCCGCATGACCGAGGCGTGGGACGCGCCGGCATTCCAGATCTCCATGTCGGCCGACATGACCGCCTCCATCCGCCTCCGCGAGGCCCTGCTCGTCCAGGTCAAGGAGGGCGGAGTGCGCCCGACGTACTCCGACATCCTCACGAAGGTCGTCGCGCTCGCGCTCATGCGCCACCGCGACGTGAACGCCCACTTCGCGGGCGACTCCGTGAAGGTCTTCCCGATGGCGAACATCGGCCTTGCCGTGGCCGTCCCGCACGGGCTCGTCGTCCCGGTGATCCAGGGCTGCGAGCGGCTGACGATCCCGGAGATCGCCGCCGCCCGCGCGGACATCGTCTCCCGAACCCGCGAGGGCAAGCTGCGCGCAGAAGACCTCGACGGCGGCACGTTCACCATCTCGAACCTCGGCATGTACGGCGTCGAGCGCTTCACAGCGGTGCTCAACCCGCCGCAGGCGGGAATCCTCGCGGTCGGCGCGATCGAGGAGCGCGCGGTCGTCGTGGACGGCGATCTCGAGATCCAGCCACGCATGGACATGACGCTCACGATCGACCATCGCTCCGTGGACGGCGCCACGGCCTCCGAATTCCTCGCCACGGTGAAGTCGTTCCTCGAAGAGCCCGGGCTGGCCCTTTGAACATCTGGTACCGGGTCACCGACCTCGAGGCCGCGCAGGACTTCTACAAGCGCACGTTCGGCTTCGAGGAGGTCTACAAGGACGAGGAAGACCGCTGGGCCCGCATGGAGCGAAACGGGCTCGAGATCGCGCTCGCCGAGGGTGAGTTCGAGGGCGGCGGCGAGGGTGGCGAAGAGGAGGTGATCGCGACCCTCGAGGTCGCCGATCTGAAGGCGGAGGCCGATCGGCTGCGCGAGGCCGGTGTCAACGTCGGCGTGGTGCTCGAGATCCCCGGCACGATTCGCCTGCTGGACGTCTTCGACCCCGACGGCAACCGGATTCAGCTCTCCGAAGACGTCTGACCCGTGAGGGCGATGCGAGCCGTCGTGCTGCACGACTCGGGCCTCGCCGTCGAGGAGATCGAGGTCCCCAGCCCGCGGGAGGGTGAGGCGCTCGTTCGCGTCCAGGCCGCCGCGATCACGCGAGGCGAGCTGGCGTGGCCGGAGGATCGCCTGCCTGCCATCCCGTCATACGAGCTCTCAGGCGTCGTCGTCCAGGTGGCGCCCGATGTGGACGATGTGGCCGTTGGAGACGAGGTCTTCGCGCTGACCCCGTTCGACCGCGACGGCGTCGCTGCCGAGTACGCGGCCGTCCCGGCCGCCGTGCTCGCGCGGCGCCCGGAGAACCTCTCGTACACCGAGAGCGCTGCCCTCCCGATGCCCGGGTTGACGGCGTGGCAGGGCCTCTTCGAGTACGGCGCGCTCCGCGAGGGCGAGCGGGTCACCATTCTCGGCGCGACCGGCGGAGTCGGCCACGTCGCGGTCCAGCTGGCGCGTGAGCAGCTCGCCGTCGAGGGCGACAAGAGCGACCTCGTGTTCGACACCGTCGGAGGCGACGCGCTCACGAGCGCCATCGAGTCCGCGAGCCGCGTCGTATCGGTCGCGACGGAGGCCGAAGGCGCAACGTATTTCGTCGTCGAGCCGAACCGCGCACAGCTCGCCGATCTCGGACGTCGCGCGGAAGGCGGCGAGCTTGTTCCGGCAATCGATTCGGTCTTCGCTCTCGAGGAGGCGGAGGCGGCTTTCGACAGGCTCGCGGAGCGCGGCAAGAAGGGAAAGGTCGTCCTGCGTGTCGCCGACGACTGAGGAGAGGGCCGAGGCCTTTCGCGCGCTGCACGCGGGGGACCCGTTCGTGATTGCGAACCCCTGGGACGCCGGCTCGGCCCGGGTGCTCGCCGCGCTGGGGTTTCGCGCGCTCGCGACCACGAGCTCAGGCTTCGCCTTCACGCTCGGGCGGCTCGACGGCGCCGCGACGCTCGACGAGGTGGTCGACCACGTTGGTGTTCTTGCCAGCGCGACGGACCTGCCGGTGTCGGTCGACCTCGAAGACGGGCACGGCCCCGATCCTGGCGTCGCTATTGCCCGCGTCGCGGAAGCGGGTGCAGTCGGCGCCTCCATCGAGGATTGGGACCGGGAGCGCCTCTTCGGCCTGGACGAAGCGGTCGAGCGGGTCTCCGCCGCCGTGGCCGCGGCACGCGCGGTCGGCTTCCCGTTCACGCTGACCGCGAGGGCGGAGAACTTCATCCGCGGCAATCCCGACCTCGAGGACACGATCGTTCGCCTGCAGGCCTTCGAAACGGCGGGCGCAGACGTCCTCTACGCGCCCGGGCTCTCTAATCTCGGAGATATTCGCGCACTCTGCGGCGCGGTAGGCAAGCCGGTGAACGTGCTTGCGCGACCGAATCTGACCTTCCACGAGCTCGTCGACGCAGGAGCGCAGCGCGTCAGCGTCGGCGGCGCGCTCACCTGGGCTGCCGTCCAGGGGCTCGTCGACGCCGCGACTGCGATTCGCGATCGAGGCGACTTCTCGCTGCTCGGAACGAGCCCGCCCGGGGACTGGCTTTTGCCTCGTTAAATAGCGGGAGGGCAGCGTTCCCTTGGTCTCGCCGCCCTCGCCGTGACCCGGGGTTGATCCGGTCAAGGCGAGGAAACGGCAGAACTGCGCCCGTCGGCGATCCCTGGAACGAGGGAAAGCTCCCGGCCTCTGAGAAAGAGCACTCGCGGGTAGGATCGAGCTAGATAAACGAAGCGAGCGAAAGGGCAGCAGATGGAATGTGACGTCGCCGTTCTCGGCGGTGGATCGGGTGGCTATCCGGCTGCGATCCGGGCGGCTCAGCTCGGCGCAAGCGTCGTGGTCGTCGAGAAGGAGGCCGAGCTCGGGGGCACCTGCCTCCGCGTGGGCTGCATCCCCACCAAGGCGTGGGTGCAGACCGCCTTCGCGCTGAAGGAGGCGAACGAGACATTCGAGAAGCTCGGGGTCAAGGTCGGCCCGCCCGAGCTCGACTTCTCCGCCGCCCAGCAGTGGAAGGAGGGCATCGTCAAGCAGCTGACCGGCGGCGTCGCGATGCTCTTCAAGGCGAACGGCATCGAGTGGGTCAAGGGCGTCGGCCGCTTCAAGGACGCGAACACCCTCGCCGTCGAAGGCGGGGAGGACATCACGTTCAAGAGCGCCGTCATCGCGACCGGCTCGTCTCCTCTGCGCCCTCCGATCGAAGGGATCGACTCCGAGCGCTGCGTCGACTCGACCGGGCTTCTGGCCCAGGAGCACGTGCCGCGCAGGATCGTGATCCTCGGCGGCGGCATCATTGGCGTCGAGTTCGCGTCCGCCCTGCACCGGTTCGGGAGCGAGGTGACCATCGTCGAGATGCTCCCCAAGCTGATCCCGCTCGAGGACGAAGACGCGTCCAAGGAGCTCGCCAAGCAGTTCAAGAAGCGTGGAATCGAGCTCTTCCTCGAGAGCCAGTGCGACAAGATCGAGGAGACCGGCGACGGGCTCCGTGTCCACTTCGGCGGGCAGACGAAAGACTGCGACCTCATGCTGGTCGCCACCGGCCGCGGCCCCAACGTCGAAGGGCTGGGCCTCGAGGAGATCGGCGTCGAGTTCGACGCGAAGAAGGGCATCGCATCGGACGAGCACCGCCGAACGACGGTCCCGCACATCTATGCGACCGGCGACTGCGCCGGCTACTGGCAGCTCGCTCACACCGCGTTCAGGGAGGCCGAGGTCGCTGCCGAGAACGCCATGGGTCACGAGACCGTTGTCGACAACCGCGGCGTGCCGAGGCCGATCTACACGGATCCCGAGATCGCGAGCGTCGGCCTGACCGAGCAGGCTGCGCGCGAGCAGTACGGCGACGACGTCCTCACCGGCACGTTCCCCTGGGTGGCGAACGGCCGCGCGCTCATGCAGAACGAGACCACAGGGTGGGTCAAGACGATTCACGAATCCCATTACGGGGAGCTACTCGGAATGGTCATGGTGGGCCCGCACGTCACGGACCTGATCGAAGCCGGCGTCGTCGCGCTCGACGCGGAGGCCACGATCGAGACCGTCGCGGACGGGATGACCGCGCATCCGACCCTTTCGGAGGCGATCAAGGAAGCGGGCCTGGTCGCGCTTGGGCGCCCGATCCACGTGGCGACGCGCAGGCGCGCGGCGGCCAACGCGTGAGAGGAGGAGAGAGATGAGCGTCTTCAACCGTCGAAACGCCTTCATCGGCTGGCTTGTGCTCACGCTCGCGAAGCCGGTCGCCAAGCAGAAGGCTCGCGCGGCCGCGCGCAAGGCCGGCACCAAGAAAGGCGGTGCAGTAGCGGCATCAGTCGCGGCCGTCGGAGCCGGGCTCGCGGGCCTCGCGTTCTGGCGGAAGCGCCGCGGGAGCGGCGCGCCGCCCACGTCGAGCTGAGCGCCGACACCGCCGTCGTCGGAGCGGGGATCGCCGGCTGCGCGGCGGCGACCTTCCTTGCAGGCGGCGGGTCGAAGGTCGTCGTCCTCGACTCCGGCGGCATCGGCACCGGCGCATCGGGACGGAACGGCGGCTTTCTCTTTCGCCAGCCGCTCGGCTGGGTGAACGACCTGCTCGCCGAGACGCTCGAGATCTACGAGAAGGTGGCCAATGGCCCGGTCCCGTTCGACCTGACCGCGTGGCCGATGCTCGTCCTCGCCGTCGAAGAGGACGAGCTCGAGGCCGCGCACGCGTACGCGGAGGCAGTGGGCGGCGAGGAGGTCGATCTCGGCGCCGACCCGTGGTTCGCCGACGACCTGGCGGGAGGCTTCGTCGTCGAGGGCGGGCGCACGCTCGACGCCATGGGCGCGACGACGGCTCTGGCCGAGGCCGCTCGGCGTGAGGGGGTCGAGTTTCGGCTCGGGTGCGAGGTGAAGCGGGTGCTCGTCGAGGGCGGGCGCGTCACCGGCCTCGCCACGGATGAGGGAGTGGTCCCGTGCGAGCGCGTCGTCCTCGCGACGGGGCCCTGGCTCCGCGTCCTCCTTCGCTGGGTGGGAGTGGACCTGCCGGTGACCTCGTCGCGCGGCTGGCTCCTGGAAACCGGCCGAGTCGACCCGCCTCCCCGCTACGCGATCGAGCAGGCGCTCTGGCCGGTGCAGGACGAGATGGCGAGCGTCGTGGGAGCGCCGACGGTGCGCGAGGTGGCCGATGGCGCCACCGAAGAGCCCGGGATCGTCTCGCTCCTGCTCGGTGGGCGCCCCGGCGGGCGCTGCCTCATCGGCACGTCGCTCCGGCGCTCGCTTCTGGACGAGCCCGAAGGCCCCGAGACGATCCGCCGCCTGGCCGAACGGGCGGCGCGTGTCTCGCCCGCGCTCGAGAACGTTCCCGTGCTCGCGTCGTGGTCGGGACGGCGCGCCCACACGCCCGATGGGCTCCCTCTCGTCGGCCCGGTCCCCGGCGTCGAAGGCCTCGTCGTGGTGGGAGGCTTCTCCTCGATCGGGATGGTGACCGCGCCCGCCGCCTGCCGCCGCCTCGCCTCGGGCGACACTGCGCTCTTCGATCCAGGGCGATTCGGGGCCGACTAAGCTAACCGCCCATGGATCCGCTCACCGGGCCGATCGAAGGAGCAGACCACCGCGAGGTCGGCGGCGCCGAGATCGACATCGCTCGCGCCGGGAACGGGCGCGTCAAGCGCGTCGTCTACCCACCCGGCTTCCGCTGGTCGACGCACATGCGCCCGAACGTCGAGACCGAGCTCTGTATGCATGCGCACGTCGGTTTCCTCGCACGCGGTCAGATCGCCGGCGAGTACTCCGACGGCTGCACCTTCGAGTACGTGGCCCCCCAGGTCGTCACGATCGAGCCCGGGCACGATGCGTGGGTCGTCGGGGACGAAGCCGCCGTGCTCATCCAGTTCGACTCGGAGGAGGGCACCGCGCGCCGCTTCGGCCTCCCCGAGGAGCACACGCACTAAGTGCCCCGCCCAGCGATACACGCCTACGTCTCGAACGCGATCACGCTGCGCGCTACTGCGTCCTCGGTCGCCCCGGTGAGGACCGTTACCGGGCCTCCCTGCGTCCTTGCAGCGCTTGGTGCTCCCGCCCGAGACGCTGGGCAGCATCACTGAACGGGACACTCGGTGTTCGAGTCGCTCACGCAGTACGTCTCGGGCTCCCCGTGGACGTATGCGTTCCTCTTCGCCGTCGCGGCGCTCGACGTCCTCATCCCGTTCGTCCCGAGTGAGACCTCGGTGATCCTCGCAGGCGTCCTCGCCTCCACGGGCGACCTGATCCTCTGGCTCGTGATCGTGTGCGCGGCCGCCGGAGCCATTCTGGGCGACAACACCGCGTACTGGATCGGGCGGAAGGCCGGGCACCGGATCATCAGACGCTGGTTCACGGGCGAGCGCAGGAAGCGAATCGACTGGGCGGAGGAGCAGGTGCAGGAGCGCGGGGGCTACTTCATTCTCATAGGACGCTTCATCCCGGGAGGACGGACGGCCGTGACGCTCACGTGCGGGTTCCTCGAGATGACCTGGCACCGCTTCATCCGCTTCGACGTCGCGGCCGGGCTGCTGTGGGCTTCGTACGCGGCGATGCTGGGCTACTGGGGCGGCAAGGCCTTCAAGGAGCAGCCGTGGAAGGGATTCCTGCTCGCGTTCGGGATCGCGCTCCTCATCACGGGTGCGGTCGAGCTCTATCGGTGGATGAGGAGGCGCGGTGTCCTCGCTCGCGGCTGAGCTCGAAGCGGCCGCGCAGATCGGCGCAGACGGCGGCGGCGTCTCGCGCTTCGCGTGGAGCCCCGAGCTCGCCCAGGCGAACGACTGGCTCATGCGCCGACTGGAGGCGCTCGGGCTCGAGGCGGAGCTCGACCAAGCGGGCAACGTCTTCGGCCGCTGGAGCGCGGGGGAGGGCAAAGCGGTCGTCGTCGGCTCCCATCTGGACACGGTGCCGCGCGGCGGCCGCTACGACGGTGCACTGGGAGTTCTCGCCGCGCTCGCGACGGTGCGTGCGCTCCGCGCCGAGGGCGTCGAGCCGAGCCGGCCGCTCTGGGTCGTCTCCTTCAACGACGAGGAGGGCAGCCGCTTCCAGACCGGGATGCTCGGCAGCCGGGCGTTTTGCGGTGAGGTCGACCTCGAAGACTGGCGGCGCCGGGGCGTCGCGGACGCGATGGCCAGGGCGGGCTTCGACTTCGACCGACTCCCGGAGGCAAGCGGCGTCCACCAGGTCGGCGCCTACCTCGAGCTCCACATCGAGCAGGGCCCCGTCCTCGAGCAGAGCGGGGAGGACCTGGGAATCGTGACGGCGATCACGGGCCTGCTCGGGTTCCGCGTGAAGCTTCTGGGCGCGGCCAACCACGCCGGTACGACGCCGATGGAGGGGCGCCGCGACGCGCTCGCGGGCACCTCGCGGATCGTCCTCGCCCTCCGCGAGGAGGCGCGCGCGCGGGACGACATGACCGCCAACGTCGGCATCTGCACGGTCGAGCCTGGCGGCTTCAACGTCATCCCCGGTCTCGCCGAGTTCACGATCGATGTGCGCTCGCCCACGGCCGAGGGCTTCGAACGCGCCGAGGCCTTCGTCCGTGAGACGGTGAAGCGCATCGCCGGCGAAGAAGGTCTCGGGATGGAGATCTCGGCGACGCACCGCAAGCCGCCCGTCGCGCTCGACCAGGGCCTCCAGGACACCCTCGTCGAGGCCGCGGAGGCCGAGGGCGCTTCCTATCGCCTCATGCCGAGCGGAGCCGGTCACGACGCGATGGTGCTCGCCCACCACGTGCCGGCGGCGATGCTCTTCGTGCCGAGCCGCGCAGGCATCAGCCACTCGCCTGACGAGTACACGCCTCCGGAGCAATGCGAGCTCGGAGCGCGGGTGCTCACGCGCGCGGTCCGCGCCCTCGTTTCCTGAAGATCACTCGTACGAGTGACGTAAAGGCTCCCGCAAGGCTCCTACGCTCCGGGCGAGAGGGTGAACGCGGCCTACCAGCATCGATCGCTCGTCCTGAGCCTCGGGATCGCGAGCTTCGCGCTCGTGTTCATGACGTTCGTCGTGTTCGAGGTGCCCGGACTCGGGATCGCGCACCTCTTCTACCTTCCGGTGGCGGCTCTGGCCCTCACGGGCGGCGTGCGGCGCGGCGTCCTCGCCGGTGGGGTCGCGGTCGCGTTGTTCACCCTGGGCGTGATGGTCAACCCGAACATCTCCCCGTCCGAGCTCCTCACGCTCTCGACACCGATCCGGTTCCTCACCTACGCGACGATGGGCGGCCTGCTCGGCTGGTTCTCGGCGCGTGACCGCGAGCTCGTCGAGCGCCTGCGGGTGCTCGCCGAGCGGGACTTCCTCACCGGCCTACCGAACACCCGCGCGTTCGAGGCGGCGATCGCCCGCCGGTTCGAGGGCGGGACGCCCTTCGCCCTGCTCCTCGGCGACATGGACGGGCTCAAGGCGATCAACGACCGGCAGGGTCATGCCGAGGGGAACGACGCGCTGCGCCGCCTGGCCGACATGCTCGGCAGCGTACTGCGGCCGGAGGATCAGGTCGCTCGCGTCGGCGGCGACGAGTTCGCCGTTCTGACCGCCTCGGGACGCACCGACGAGGCGGCCGCGCTCGCCGCGAAGCTCGAGGGCATCATGGCGCGCCAGGGGGGCCCGATCACGTTCGGCTGGGCGGTCTACCCGGCGGACGGCGAGAACGCGTTGTCCCTCTACCGCGCCGCCGACGAGCGTCTCTACGCGCGGAAGCTCGTGCGGGGCGAGCGCGCCGGCCGCAGCCTGTACGCGGTCGACGCCTGAAACTCGCCTAGTGCTGGCAGCCGCAGACTGATTCGCCCAGATAGCGGCGCTCGAGCTTCAGGCCGCAGTCCCGGCACGTGGGCGGGAGCTTCTGGGCGAAGACCAAGACGGCGCGGGCGACCGTCATCCAGGCCATGGTGACGAGGAGGAGGGCGAGCGGTACGTCCCGGGGGAACATGGTTTGCGTATCGGACGAAAGCGCCCGGCTCCTTAGCCCCCGGACTACAATGAGGCGATGGGCGTGGTTGCCTTCGTGCTTCTCGCTTGCGCCCTCGTCCTTATTGCGGGGGTGGAATGGCCGCGCATCTCGGGCAAGGTCGGGAGCGACGCGCGCGCCGGCAGGAAACGCGCTCGGCGCAAGGAGGCGCTGACGGTGATCGAGGGCGACGCGGGCCGGGACGACGACTTTCAGGCAAGCGTCGAGCGCGACCTGGCGAACCTGCCGGTGCTCGAAGAGTCGGACGACGACCGCTCGCCGCGCCAGTAGCCGCTCTGCGGCCCCGGTACAATCGCCTCACCGCGCGGATGTGGCGGAATTGGTAGACGCGCACGGTTCAGGTCCGTGTGAGCGAAAGCTCGTGGAGGTTCAAGTCCTCTCATCCGCATGACGCGAAGGCCCCCTTGTGAAGGGGGTTTTTCGTTTTTTCAGGATGGGCTGGTCGGCGGTCGCGTATCCCCACGGCGGGGGATCGTCCGGGACGCTGATAGCGACCATGCTCCGACGAGTCTCTAGAGCCCTACGTCATCCGGGGATGTGGAGTGCGCTTCCGAAACGGACGCAAGTTCATTGGTCACGACGATGAAACCTCCGCTTTATCCGGCATGACCCCGCTCCGTCCGCATGACGGAGGGAGGTGACTTCGCAAAAATGACCTACCTCACCGAGCTGTTCGCCGCCGTTCGCCGGCGTGAAGAGGGTCAGACGATGGCCGAGTACGGCGTGATTCTCGCCGTCATCACGGTTCTCATCATCGGGGCGCTTCTTCTGCTCTCCTCCGGTATCGAGAGAAACATCATGTCGGTGGTCAACGTCCTTTAGACGTTCGATGACGTAGCGAGGGGCGGGCATGCACGAAGATGCCCGCCCCTTTCCGTTCCATCGTCCGAACGCTGATGCCCTCAGCCGCCGAGCGGCTCGCCGGTCTCGAGCAGCGTCTTCAAGCCGCTGAGGACGAACATCCAGCCGCCGGCAACCGACTCCGCGGTCTTGGGAGCGCCCTCGAGCTGGTCGTGGACGAGCGTCAGCTTCGTGACGCCGCCGTCCTGGGCCTCGATCTCCCAGGTGACGCGGCTCGTCTCCTCGGCGGCGAGCTCGGGGTCGTAGAGGCCCTGCCACTCGTGGACGAGCCGGCGCGGCGGATCCTCTTCGAGGATCGCCGAGTCGCCCCACAGCTCGCCTTCGGGGCCGTACGCACGCCGCCTGCCGTCCGCCATCTCGATGCGTGAGGCAAAGAAGTACCTCGTCGTGAACTCGGGCTGCGTGATCGCCTCCCATACCTGCTCCGGCGTGGCCTTGATGAACAACTGGTAGACCTGCGTGGTCTGGGCAGTCATGGTCGTCATGCTGTCTCCTCCAACTCGTTCTTGAGGTCTGCGAGCGCTGACACGTAGCGCTCTCGGTACTTGTCGATCCAGCGGTCGTGGATCAGGCGGATCGGCATCGGGTTCAGGTAGTGCAGCTTCTCCCGACCCGACCGCCGGGTGACGACGAGACCCGCATCCTCGAGCAGGCGTAGGTGCTTCATGACGCCGAAGCGGGACATCTCCAGCTCCGACTCGAGCTCGCTCAGCGTGCGGCCGTCACGCTCGTGGAGCCGGTCGAGCAGGAAGCGCCGGGTCGGGTCGGCAAGCGCCTTGAAGACTTGGTCGTCGTCGTTCACGGGACAGAGGATAGGTGACCAAAAGGTCACATGTCAAGCCGAGGACTTTTCGGGGAGTACTCACGGCGCGCGCAACAAACCTCGGCAGCGTGACTGCGACGCCGTCTGACCCGGTCCACTACCCTGGTCGAGCGGCCCGCCCTCGGCGCCCGGTCCAGGGGTCGCAGTCCACATCGTCCTCATTACCTCGATTCGGTCACGCATTCGTACCCTTTTGCGGGTTGAGCCCGTTGGGTAACGGGACGATGGTGAGAACCATGCGACGCTTCATCGACTTGTGCCGGTCCCGGAACGGCAAGATCGCGATCAACGTCGCGTCCGCCGTGCTGGGGATCGGCGTCGCCGTGCTCGCAGCACGTCACTTCGCCGAGACGGGCTGGCCGCTCGCCAACGCGGACTTCCAGCTCGTCGGCGCAGCTGGGGGATTCTTCCTGCTCTCCTACGCGTTCAAGGCTTTCGGCTGGCACCGGCTGTTTGCGCCGGCGCAGCGCCCGCACAAGATGGCTCTTGCGGCCGCGGGCGGAGCCGCCGCCGTCGGCGGGGCCGCACTTCCCGGCCGCTTCGACGACGTCGTCCGGGTCGCGGTCGTGCGCCGCTTCGGGGCGAGCGACTCCTGCGTCGGCACGGTCTGCCTCTCCCTCTTCATGCTCGGCCTGATCGACACCGCCGCGCTGATGCCGCTCGCCTCCTCGGCGGCGGCCACGTCCGACAGCTCGGTCGGCGTGCGCGCCGGCATGGGTGTCGTCGCCGCGGCTGGCCTGGCCTCCGCGATTATCATCTCGCTCCTGCCGCGCCTCGTTGCCAGCGGCCGGCTGATCCGCTTCCGGATCGCGCGCTGGCTCGCCGACCGCACCACGACGACGCGTGAAGCGTGGAAGGCGATGGTCTTCGTGCTCGCGTCCTGGGTGGCCCGAGCAGTCGGCCTCTTCTTCCTGCTCGCCGCGCTCGGCGTGAGCGTCTCCTTCCCGCTCGCTCTCGCCTTCCTCGTCGCCGCGGCAGCCTCCTCGGCTCTGCCGATCGCGCCCGCCGGCGCTGCGACTCAGGCCGGCGCGGGAGCCGCGATCCTCGTCGCGAGCGGCATCGGCACCTCGCAGGCGATCGCGTTCGCCGTCGCCGCGCAGGCGATCCTCATCGCGGTTGCCGCGGTCGTGCTCGTCGTCGCCGCAGTCTGGGGGACCGCTCGGCGGTTCCGCCCGGTTCGCGCGACCGCCTAGCGGGGAAGCGCCTCGAGAACCTCGTCGGCGTGGCCCTCGGGCTTCACGCCGTA
>JBKPRJ010000097.1:0-7558 GCA_046734455.1 Actinomycetota bacterium
ACGACGAGCTCGGCTGCACCGGCATCGAGGAGCGACGTCGCCACGGCCTGGGCGCCTCCACCTGCTCCGAGCACGAGCACGCGCGCTCCGCTCGCATCGACGAGCCCGACGACGGCCGGGCCGTCCGTGCTCGAGCCGAAGATGCGGCCCTCGCGGACGACGAGCGTGTTCACCGATCCGGCGCGGGCGGCGACCTCGTCCAGCTCGTCGCAGTAGCCGACGACGGCGGTCTTGTGCGGAATCGTCACGTTCGCTCCGGCGAACCCGAGCGCCGCGAGCCCGGCGACGGACTCCTCGAGCGCCTCCCGCGGCACGTGCAGTGGCACGTACGCCCAGTCGAGCGCGACCGCCGCGAACGCGGCGTTCTGCATCAGCGGCGACAACGAGTGCTCGACCGGATCGCCGATCAGGCCCACGAGCCGGGTCGCGCCGCCGATCGTCAACCGCAGTTCAAGCCGCCGCGCGGGTAGTTGTTGAACTCCTCGAGGCTGGCGGTGAAGAAGTGACTCTTGCAGTCGGCCTTCCGCACGAAGTAGAGATAGTCGACCTTCGCCGGATGCGCAGCAGCCTGCATCGAGGCGAGCCCCGGATTTCCGATCGGCGTGGGCGGCAGCCCCGGGCAGCAACGCGTGTTGTACGGCGACGGCGTCTCGAGCTGGCTCTGGAGAATTGCCTGCGTCGGCGGGATGTTCAGCCCGTAGCGGATCGTGGCGTCGATCCCGAGCGGCATGCCGAGGTGCAGTCGGTTGTAGATGACCGCGGCAACGAGCGGCCGCTCCTTCGGCACCTGCACCTCCTTCTCGATCATCGAGGCGATGATGAGCACGTCGTACGGGTCGAGGTTCTTCGACTCCGCGTACTTCATGTCGATCTGGGCCCAGTTGCGATCGAAGGCCTCGAGCTGGTCGCCGGCGAGCTCCTTCGTCGTCGTGTCCTCGGTGAAGTCGTACGTGGCCGGGAAGAGGAAGCCCTCGAGGTTCGGCACGTCCTTGGGAAAGCCCTTCGGCGGATCGGTCGTCTTCGTCAAGCGCAGGTACTCCTTCTCCGAGAGCTTGGGCGTGATGTGCCGCTTGTCCTTGGCGATCTTGTTCACCGCCGTGATGCGGTTGGCCATCTCGACGCGCGTAAAGCCCTCGGGGAAGATGATGCGGAGGACAGGCTTCGGCGGCGGACCGGTCGTCGTCGACTGACTCACCGGGTCGGAGCTCGAGCCGCTGTCCCGCCCGACCACCGCGAAGGCGATCGCCGCGAGCACCCCCATTCCGAGGATCAGGCCGCCGAGCGCAGCGAGGGCGCGCGTCGCGGCCGAGGCCTGGCGGTGTCTTCTTATCTCGGGAGGGCGCTCTTCCATTCCAGATAGGTCGACAGCAGGTGCGCGGCCGCAACGGCGTCGGGCGGCGCATCGGAAGGCTGCGCTTCGGCCAGCTTCGTCGTGAAGCGCTCGTCGAAGGTCTCTATCGGCACGTCGGTGATACCTCGCAAGGCGGAGACGAACCCCTCCGTCTCCTCCGCCTGCGCGCCGCGTTCGCCGCGAAGCGTAACGGGCAGCCCGACGACGATCCGCTCGACGTCTTCGCGCTCGACCAGCTCCACGAGCTGCTTGAGACCTGCAGCGGTCGAAGCGTTCTCCACGACGTCGAGCGGTCTCGCGAGGGTGCCGGTCGGATCCGATACGGCGACGCCGGTCCGCGCCGAGCCGTAGTCGAGGGCGAGCACTTTCACAGGCGGGCCAGTCTAGTGCCGCTTCTAGCGATGCTGCCCCGCTTCTCGGTCACGAGCAGCAAGCCCCGCTAGGACGCAGGGAGACACGGTAACGGCCATTACCGGGTCGACTGAGGACGACGCGCGGCGCGGACTGATCGCGGGTGAGACGCAGGTGTGCATTGCTGGATGCGGCACGTAGTTGGAGGCTAGTCGGTAAGCGCGGCGATGAGCGCCTGCTCCGCCTGCGCCAGTGCGTCCGGGAGCTTTCCTGGGTCGCGGCCGCCGGCGCGGGCCATCGTCGGGCGGCCACCCCCGCCGCCGCCCATCAGCGCCGCGGCCTCGCGAACCAGTGCGACGGCGTCGAGCCCGCGCTCCTCGAGCGACCGGTCGAGGTTGACGACGAGGTGGACGCGCCCGTCTTCGCGGGCGCCGAGCACGACCGCCGCGGGCGCATGCTGCTGCTTCAGCCGGTCGGAGAGCTCGAGCATGGCGTCCGGATTCGACTCCCCGAGCTCCATGACGATGACCTCCACCCCGCCCGCATGGTTCCGCCGCTCGGCGACGACTTCCGGACCCGCGCTCGCCTCCGGCTTCTTCTTCGCGTCCTTCCGCGCCTGCTCGAGCTTGGAGCGGAGCTCGCCCGCGTCCTCCGCCTGTGCGCGGAGGTAGGCGAATGCCTCGCCGGAGGTGACGGCCTCGATCCGCCGCACGCCCGATCCGACGGAGCCCTCGGAGAGGATGGCGAACGGCCCGATCTCGGCGGTCGAGCGCACGTGTGTACCGCCGCAGAGCTCCCGGGAGAAGCCGGGAACCTCGACGACGCGAACGACCTCGCCGTACTTCTCGCCGAAGAGCATCATCGCGCCGAGCTTCCTCGCCTCCTCGATCGGCGTCAGGAACGTGTGCACGGGCAGGTTCTCGAAGACCCGCTCGTTCACGATCTCCTCTACGCGCTCGCGCTCCTCCTGGCTGAGCGCCTGGGGATGCGTGAAGTCGAACCGCAGCTTGTCGGGCCGCACGGCCGAGCCCGCCTGGCGCACGTGGTCTCCCAGGACCTCCTGCAGCGCCCTGTGGAGGAGATGCGTCGCGGTGTGATTGGCCATTGTCGGGAAGCGCACCTTCCAAGGGACCGACGCTTTGACCCGGTCGCCGACCGCGAAGCCCTCGCCGCGGAACAGGAGCGCCTGGTCCTCGCCGAAGCGGAACGCGCCCGTGAGCTCCGCGCGCTTCCCGTCCGCGTCGATCCAGCCCCGGTCCGAGACCTGGCCGCCTCCGTCCGGATAGAAGGGCGACTCGCGCAGCTTGGCGAGGAATGTGCCGTCGCCGAGCTCCTCGAGCGCGCCGATCTGCGTTAGCACCTCGGTCTTCTCCCAGCCGACGAATTCCGTCTCGAAGCCCGCCTCGCGGGCGAAGTCGCCCGCGCGCTGCAGCTCGCTCTTTTCGCCGCCTGCGCGCGAGATCTCGCGGTGCTCCTCCATGAGACGCTTGAACCGGTCCTCGTCAACGGCGAGGCCGCGCTCGCGCGCGAGCTCGACGGTCAGCTCGATGGGAAAGCCGTAGGTGGCTGTGAGCGTGAAGGCGTCGTCGCCGGAGATGTCGCCGCCCGCCGCGACCTCCTCGAAGAGCTTCATGCCCCGCGCGAGCGTCTCGGAGAAGCGCTCCTCCTCGGCGCGCAGGACCTCCTGGATCGACTGCCGGTTCGCCTCGAGCTCCGGGTACCACTCGCCCAGCTGCTCGACGACGACGTCCGACAGGCGCCAGAGGTCGTCGAGCCCGATCTTGCGCGCCTGCTGGACCGCGCGGCGGATGATGCGGCGGAGGACGTAGCCCCGGCCTTCGTTGGACGGCACGACGCCGTCGCCGACGAGGCAGGTCATGCCGCGCCCGTGGTCGGCGAGCACGCGGTGCGCCTTTGTCGCCGTCTCGTTCGCATCCCAGGAGACGCCGCTCTCCTGTTCGATCCAGGCCATGATCGCCTGGTAGCCGTCGGTCTCGTAGACAGACCGCGACGGGACGCGCTGCATGATCGCGGAGAGCCGCTCGAGGCCCATCCCCGTGTCGACGTTCTGCTGGGGCAGCGGGGTCAGCGTTCCGTCCGGCCTGAGCTCGTACTCCATGAAGACGAGGTTCCAGAACTCGAGGAAGCGGTCGCAGCGCGGGCACGCGGGCGCGCAGCCGGGGTCGCCGCAGCCGTGCTCCTCGCCCCAGTCGAAGTAGATCTCCGAATCGGGCCCACACGGCCCCGGGCCGCCGACCGACCAGAAGTTCTCGCTGCTCGGAAGCGCGACGATGCGCTCACGTGGGATGCCGACCTCGAGCCAGTGCCCGACCGCGACCTCGTCCTCGCCGAGCCCGAGCCCGGGGTCGCCGGCGTGGACGGTCGCCCAGATCCGCTCCCATTCGAGGCCCAGGTGCTTCTGGATGAACTCGGTCGCGTACTCGATCGCGCCCTGCTTGAAGTACTGCCCGAACGAGAAGTTCCCCAGCATCTCGAAGAACGTGAGGTGGTGGCCGTCGAGGCCGACCTCGTCGATGTCCGGCGTGCGGAAGCATTTCTGCGAGGTGGTCGTGAGAGGCGCCGGCGGTTCCTCGCGCCCGAGGAAGTACGGCATCTGCGGCTGCATCCCCGCGGAGGTGAGGAGCGTCGAGGTGTCCTCAGGGCGCGGCACGAGCGGCCACGAAGGCAGGCGCTTGTGGCCCTTGGACTCGAAGTAGGAGAGGAAGCCCTCCCGAAGCTCCGCGGAGGTCTGCATGTGCCCGATTCTACGCCGCGCTACCGGCGGCTCTCGGAGGCGCGGCGGGGCTCTTCGTCGGTGACGATCTCGTCGCGCATCTTCTCGAGGGAGCGCCGAATGAGGCGCGAGACGTGCATCTGGGAGATTCCCACCTGCTGCGCGATCTGCGACTGCGTGAGGCCCTCGAAGAACCGCAGGTGGAGGATCCGCCGCTCCCGCTCGTCGAGCGCAGCGAGACCGGGTGCGAGCACGGCGCGGTCCTCGCTCACCTCGTACTCGTGCTCGATCGTGCCCAGCGACTCGAGCGGGTCGAGGTCCGAGTCGTCGTCTCCCCCGCTCGGCGCAGAGAGCGACAGCGTGGCGTAGGCCTGACCGCTTTCAAGGGCTTCGAGCACGTCTTCCTCGTCGACCCCGGCGGCCTTGGCCAGCTCCGGGATCGTCGGAGAGCGCTCGAACTGGACGGTCAGCTCCTCGAGGAGGTGCGACAGGCGCACGTTCAGCTCCTGGAGGCCGCGCGGCACGCGGATCGACCAGCCTTTGTCGCGGAAGTGCCGCTTGATCTCGCCGATGATGTTCGGCGTCGCGTACGTCGTCAGCTCGACACCGCGGTCGATGTCGAAGCGGTCGATCGCCTTGATGAGCCCGATGCAGCCGACCTGTACGAGGTCCTCGAGCTGCTCGCCGCGATACGAGTACCGCCGGGCCAGCGAGCGCACGAGCGGCAGGTACTGCTCGATCAGCTGCTCGCGCGCCTCGGTGTCGCCGCGCTGGTGATAGGCGCGCAGCAGTTCCTTGTCGTTCTTTTCCTCAGGCATTGGCCCCGGCCGGTTTGATTCCGCGGACGCGCTTCACGAGTCGAAGCCAGTCACCGTCCTCGCGCGCCTCGACTTCCACGTCCTCGACGAGCGTAGCGAGAAGCCTCCCGAGCCCGAGCTCCTCACCGGAGGAGTCGAGGTCTGCTCGCACGCGATCGCCGTTCAGCGGCCCGATCACCATCTCGATCGAGTCGTCCGAGACGCGAAGCTCGACGCCGACCTCGTCCTTGGCGGGGTAGTTCTCGCCCTCGAGGACGGTGACCAGCGCGAGCTGCAGGTCCTCGAGGGCCTCGTAGGAGAGGTCGTGGCGCGCGGCAAGGCCGCCGACCACGAGGCGAGCGACCCCGTGGAAGGGGCGCTCGGTCGGGATGCGGAGCTCGATCGCCTGGGTCACGGTCCCTCAGCGCCGTGCTCGAGCTCGTCCGCGATCTCCTGTTCGCGCCGTGCAGCGGCCTTCTTGGCGACGTCGCGGGCCTGCCGCGGGTCACGGGAGACCCTGAAGGCGGCGAAGCCCTTCGAGACGCCCTCGAAGAGGCCCGAGAGCTTCTGCACCGGCCGTGTGATCGCGAGCGAGACCGCCCGCACGGCCGTGTCGACGCTGTCGGCAGCATCGACGGCGCTGTCGGTGACGCGATCAACCTTGTCCAGCTGAGCATTCACGCGGTCGACGGTTCCTCCGGCTTTGTTGATCACAGGGAGGACTTCTTTTTCCAGCCCTTGGATGAACGAAGTAAGGCGCCGAACGGTTCCGCTCAGGTTGAAGAGGACGAGCGCGAGCCCGAGGCCGACGACGACGAGGAACACGCTAAGCGCGATCCAGAGGACGTCGAGGGTGCTCAGGTCGGCGAGAGGCAAGGAGACGATCCTAGATCACCGCGAGGCCGAGATGAGGCCCGCGCCGACGACGGCATCGCCCTCGTAGAGCACGGCCGCCTGCCCGACCGCGACGCCGTACGCGGGCTCGTCGAGCGTGAGGCGGAAACCGCGCGCGAGCGGCGCGACCGTCGCAGCGGCCGCCGGAGAGCGGTACCGGAGCTTCGCCTCGACGCGCTCGGCGGGCACGAAGAGCCTCCCAGTCCCCGAGCTGACCTCGCGGCGCGCGAGCGCCTCGCGCGAGCCGACGAAGACGGCGTTCGTCTGGGGATCGGTGCGCAGCGCGTAGACGGGCTCGCCCGTGGCGACGCCGAGCCCGCGCCGCTGCCCGGGCGTGAAGCGCCAGAAGCCGTCGTGGCGCCCGAGCTCCGTGCCCTCGGCAGCGAGCACCGGCCCCTCCCGGCTCTCGAGGCCGTGGCGGGCCAGGAAGTTGCGGTAGTCGTCTCCGGCGAGGAAGCAGGCCTCCTGGCTCTCGGGGCGCGTGGCCGCGGCGAGGCCCCCCGCGCGCGCCTCGGCGCGGGTCTCGTCCTTCGACTGCGAGCCGAGCGGGAACCAGAGCCGTGGGAGCAAGCGGGGATCGACGCGGGCGAGCATGTACGACTGGTCCTTCGCGGGATCCGCGCCGCGCGCGAGGAGCAGGCGGTCGCGGTGCTCGGCGATGCGGGCGTAGTGACCGGTCGCGAGCCGTGCTGCGCCGATCCTCTTGGCGAACGCGAGCAGCGCGCCGAAGCGGAAGCCGCCGTTGCAGCGAATGCAGGGGTTGGGCGTCTCCCCGCGCGCGTAGCCGCGGACGAACGGGTCGACGACCGCCTTCCGGAAGGGCTCGCGCAGATCGAGCGTGACGTGCGGGAAGCCGAGCGCCTGGCACGTCTCGCGCGCCGCGACCACCGAGGCCGGGGAGCAGCAAACGCGCTCGGACTCCTTCCCTCTTGGGTCGGTCCAGAGCCGCAGCGTCACTCCGACCGGCTCGTGGCCGGAATCGCGCACGTGCAGGAGCGCGACGGCGCTGTCGACGCCGCCGCTCATCGCGACGGCGACGCGCTCCTCACGCGGCCCAGCGGCAACGGCCGGCCCGAGCGCGTCGTGCAGGGCGTCGGCCGCGAGGCGCTCGCCGGGAACCGAAGCGGCGTCCAGGAGGGTTCTCCCCTCGACCTCTCGGAGGAGCTCGCCGACGCCGAGCCCTTCGCCATGCGCGGACTCGATCCGCTGCCCGGACACGGTGAGCCGCACCCAGGCGAGATCTCCGTCCCGGGCGGCGTTGCCTACGAGCTCACGGTTGGCGGGCATGAGAAAAGACGGTGCTCCACCCCGCCGATGATGCTCCGTGCGTGAGGAACCTGGCGAACCAGGTGGGTGCCCTGCCGGCCTTGCGCAACGCGCGTTACCGGACGCGGGCTCCCTCTCACGTGGTGTTGGTTCTACATGGCGCAC
>JBKPRJ010000098.1:0-12775 GCA_046734455.1 Actinomycetota bacterium
AACTCGGCTCGCAATGTGGTACCGAATAGCGATGCTGCGGAGGGGGTCGGTGTTCGCCGCAGTGCTCAAGGCCGACGGCGCCGACGTCAACGGCGCGAGCTGGCCGGCGCCGACGGTCGAGGTGACGCCGGGCGGCGAATAGCCGAAAGCGAATGCACACGGTGGCCGTCGGAGCGATACTTCGGCGGCCACCCGCTCCAAGGAGGGGAGAGAACGATGTCCGTTCTGATCAAGGGCGGCCGCGTGATCACGGCCGCGGACGACTACGTCGGAGACGTCTACGTCGAGGGCGAGAGAGTCTCGCTGATCGGCGAGTCGCTCGACGTCGAGGCCGACAAGGTGATCGACGCGAGCGGCAAGTACGTCTTGCCGGGGCTCGTCGACCCGCACACGCATCTCGACATGCCCTTCGGCGGCACGACCACGATCGACGACGTCGAGTCCGGCCAGATCGCGGCTGCCTTCGGCGGGACGACCTGCCACGTCGACTTCATCATCCAGCCGCAGGGCTCGTCCTTCGCCGACGCGTTCGACGAGTGGCGCTCGAAGGCGAACGGCAAGCAGGTGATCGACATGGGCTACCACATGGCGGTCACCGATCTCCGTGAGGGCGGCTCCCTGGAGGAGCTCGCCTCGCTCCCCGACCAGGGCATCACCTCCTACAAGCTCTTCATGGCCTACAAGGGCGCGCTCATGGTCGATGACGAGACGCTCTTCAAGACCATGGAGGTGGCCGCCGAGACCGGCGCGCTCGTCATGGTGCACGCCGAGAACGGCGACGCCATCGACGTGCTCGTCAAGAAGGCGCTCGCCGAGGGGAAGACCGAGCCGAAGTACCACGCGCTCACCCGGCCGCCCGAGACCGAGGGCGAGGCGACGAATCGCGCCATCCAGCTGGCGCGCGTGGCCGGCTGCGCCCTTTACGTCGTGCACGTGTCCTGCCACGAGTCGGTCGAGCCGATTGCGCTCGCCCGTGAGAAGGGCTGGAACGTCTTCGGCGAGACCTGCACGCAGTACTTCTTCGTCGACTACACGTTCCTCGAGAAGCCGAACTTCGAGGGCGCGAAGTACGTCTACACGCCCCCTCCGCGCGACAAGGCGAACCAGGAGATCCTGTGGGCCGCGGTCAGAAACGACGTCCTCTCGGCGATCTCGACCGACCACTGCGCGTTTCTCTGGGACGGGCAGAAGACGCTCGGCAAGGACGACTTCTCGAAGATTCCGAACGGCGGGCCCGGGCTCGAGAACCGACTGCACATGATCCACGAGTTCGGCGTCCGCCAAGGCAGGATCGGCCTCAATCGCATGGTCGAGCTCCTCGCGACGAACCCGGCCAAGCTCTTCGGCCTCTATCCGAGGAAGGGCACGATCGCGGTCGGCTCGGACGCGGACATCGTCGTCTTCGACCCGACGAAGAAGCACACGATCACGGCCGCCACGCAGCACTCGAAGACGGACTACAACCTCTACGAGGGCACCGAGGTCACCGGCACGCCCGAGACCGTCCTCCTCCGCGGCAACGTGCTGGTGGAGGGGGGTGAACTGGTCGCCGAGCCGGGGATTGGGCAATTCGTCAAGCGGGCACGCTTCGGAGAGCAACTGACCGCGGTCGAGACCGCGGCCTGATCAAGGAGGCGGACTTGGCCACACCGGAGCGTCGCTACGGGCCCGGAGCCGGCATCACCCTCGGCGGCATCATCGTCGTCGTCGGGATCCTCGTGCTCCTCTTCTGGAGCGTGATCCTCGGGATCATCATCATCCTGCTCGGCCTGATCGCGTTCGGGGGGTTTGCGCGAGGCCGCTGGTATTAACCAACCGCTAGACCTGGCCTGATCAAGCGTTCCGGCCGCTTGAGGCCGGCGTCGTTCACATGCGGGTTGCGCGGCTCGGCAAGCGGCGGTGCGCCGAAGGAGAGGCGCATCCGCTCCTCGAGGGGAGTCCCGTAGAGGGTCGTCCGCTGCCGCGGCGTGCGGCCGAGGGCGCGGATGGTCTCCTCCATCCGCTCGGGCGGCATCTCCTGCCCGTGGCCTGCGCCGGCGGCGCGTGAGATCGACTCGTTCATGAGGGTGCCGCCGAGGTCGTTGGCTCCGGCCTCGAGGCATGCCCGCGCGCCCGCGGCGCCCATCTTCACCCACGAGGTCTGGATGTTCTCGATGTGTGGGTGGAGGGCGAGCCGCGCGACCGCGTGCATGAGGACGGCCTCGCGGAAGGTCGGCCCGGGCCGCGCGCCGCCCTTGAGGTAGATCGGCGCCTCCATGTGCACGAAGGGCAGCGGCACGAACTCCGTGAAGCCGCCCGTCCGGTTCTGCAGCTCGCGGATCGCTACCAGGTGCCTCGCCCAGCTCCGCGGGCCCTCCACCGACCCGAACATGATCGTCGCCGTCGAGCGGAGGCCCGCCTCGTGCGCCGCCCGGTGCACCTCGAGCCATTGCTCCGTGGTTACCTTGTCCGGGCAGAGGATCCGGCGCACCTCGTCGTCGAGGATCTCGGCGGCGGTGCCCGGGAGTGAGGCGAGGCCCGCGTCGCGCAGGCGCGTGAGGTAGTCGGCCAGCGGGACCCCGAGCGTTGCGGCGCCTTGCCACACTTCGAGCGCGGAGAAAGCGTGCACGTGCAGGTCGGGCAGCTCGCGCTTGATCGCCGCGACGATGTCGACGTAGTAGTCGCCGGTGAACGCGGGGTGGATCCCACCCTGCAGGCAGACCTCGACGGCGCCGCGCTCCCACGCCTCGCGGCAGCGGCGCACGACCTCGTCGAGCGGGACGAGGTACGGCGCGCCGCGCAGGTTCCCAGCCAGCTTCCCCTTCGAGAACGCGCAGAAGCCGCAGCGGAAGTAGCAGACGTTGGTGTAGTTGATGTTGCGGGTGACCACGTAGGTGACGTCGTCGCCGCTCGTCTTGCGGCGCAGATCGTCCGCTGCCGCGAGCACCGCGCCGAGCTCTGGCCCGCGCGCCTGGAAGAGCGCGGTGATCGCGTCCTCGTCGAGCTCATTGCCAGGTAACACTGTGGTACTTGCCTGGTGTCGAGGGAGGCTCGGTGGCGGGCTTTCGACGCCGGCCGCCCAGCGATCCTCGCGGGCGAGCCCGTCGGCGTCGGCGTGCTTCAGGATCTCCTGCGCGATGCGCGGATCGGCCCAGCAGTCGAGGTCGGCGACGTACTCCGGGTAGATCGCGAGCCGCGGCGCGAGTGCGAAGCCCGCCGTCTCGGTCGCTTCGCGCAGGCGCTCGATCTCCGGCCAGGGCGCCTCGGGGTTCACGTGGTCGAGCGTCACCGGTGAAATGCCGCCCCAGTCGTCGATCCCGGCGTCGAGGAGGCGCGGGAAGTCGTCGTAAGAGAGGTTCGGCGGCACCTGGACGTGCATCTCGGGCCCGAGCACCTCGCGGGCCGCGCGCGCGGTCCAGAGAAGGTCCTCGAGCGACGGTTCCGGCGCGTCGGCCATCTTCGTCCCCGGCTTCGCGCGGAAGTTCTGGACGATGACCTCCTGGATGTGCCCGTAGCGCTCGTGCAGGTCACGGATGGCCGCGAGAGCCTCGAGCCGCTCCTCGCGGGTCTCGCCGATTCCGATGAGGATCCCCGTGGTGAACGGGATCCGGAGCTCGCCGGCGAGACGGATGGTCTCCAGGCGCCGCTCCGGGACCTTGTCCGGCGAGCCGTAGTGCGGCATGCCCTTTTGCGACAGCCGCGCCGAGGCCGTCTCGAGCATGATCCCCTGCGAGGCCGACACCGTCCGCAGCAGCGCAAGCTCGTCGCGCGTCATCACCCCGGGGTTGACGTGGGGGAGGAGGCCCGTCTCGGCGAGGACGAGCTCGCACATGCGGGCGAGGTACTCGATTGTCGTCTCGCAGCCGAGCGCGGCGAGCTCCTCGCGCGCCGCGCGGTAGCGGAGCTCGGGCTTGTCGCCGAGGGTGAAGAGCGCCTCGTGGCAGCCGGCCTCCGCGCCCGCTCGCGCGGCCTCGAGCACCTCGTCCGCCCTCATGTAAGCGCGCTCTCCACGGCGCGGGGGCTGCGCGAACGTGCAGTAGTGGCAGACGTCGCGGCAAAGCTTCGTCAGCGGGATGAAGACCTTCGGCGAGTACGTGATCATCGGCATGCGAGCATCGCCTCGTAGTCCTCGGGCCTGTCGACGTCGAGGGCGAGCAGGGGATCCTCGACCACCGCGGCCTCGAGGCCGGCCGCGCGTGCCGCGCCGAGTGTCTCCGCGACCGGGACTCCGAACGGAGGGAGGAAGCCGTTCACCGTCCGCAGCGCGAGCGCGTTCACCCCGCCGTCGCGCGAAGGGGCGAGGGCGAGCGGCGTGGCGGCCGCGGCGAGCGCGTCGAGCGACTCCGGGCGGACGAGCGGGCAGTCGGCCATCACGACGAGGGCTCCTTCCCATGCGCGCTCGTCCCGAAGCGCCAGCGCCACGGCGTCCGCGTGTCCCGTCCCACGGTCGCGCAGGATCTCGACACCCCCGGGCGCGAAGCTCGGGTCGGGCGTCACGAGTAGCGTTCCGGTAATGCGCTCCGCCGCGGTGCACGCTCCGAGAACTCGCTCCAGCATGTCGAGTACGAGCTGCGTTCGCTCTTCGGGCTGGAGCAGGGGCGCCAGGCGCGTCTTCGCGCCGTCGCGGCCCTTCACCGGGACGACCGCCAGCACGCCGTGAGGATAACCGTGCTGGCAGGGGGTCTTGGCGGCTCGCGCTGCGTGCATGCGCTCGCCGGCGCGGCCGGTGCGGCGAACGTGACCGCGATCGGAAACGTCGGCGACGACCTCGAGATGTGGGGTCAACACGTCTCGCCGGACCTCGACACGATCATGTACACGCTCGCTGGACTCCTCGACGAGGAGCGCGGCTGGGGCGTGCGCGGCGACACGTACGAGGCAATGGCGGCCGCCGAGCAGGCTGGGAACGAGACGTGGTTCACGCTGGGTGACCAGGACGCCGGGCTGCACATGCTGCGCACCCAGATGCTCGGGCGGGGCGAACCGCTTTCCACGGTTACCGGGAGGCTGGCGGAGGGGCTGGGCGTCGGCGTTCGCCTCATCCCGGCGACGGACGACCGCCTGCGCACGAAAATCCGGACTCCCGAAGGAGAGCTCGACTTCCAGGAGTGGTTCGTGAAGCGGCGCCACGCGGACCGCGTCGACGGCGTGCGTTTCGAGGGCGCCGGGGACGCGCGCCCGGCTCCCGGCGTGCTTGAGGCGATCGCGGGAGCCGACCTCGTCGTGATCGCGCCCTCGAACCCGTTCGTCTCGATCCAGCCGATCCTGGCGGTGCCGGGAATCGAGGCCGCCCTCCGCGAAAAGCGCGTCGCGGCGATCTCGCCGCTCGTCGGTGGGAAGGCGATTCGCGGCCCGCTCGCCGAGATGATGGCGAGCCTCGGCCACGTGCCCGGCGCGGCCGGCGTGCGCGCGCTCTACGGCGACCTGGTCTCGGTCTTCGTGCTCGACCGCGAGGACGAGGCGCTTGCCGGCGACATCCCCGGGGCGGTCGTCTGCGACACCATTATGGTGTTGCCGGAGCGGCGCGCAGAGGTCGGCCGCGGGATTCTGGAGGCGATCGGATGATCGGAATCGTGGGCGGGACCGGCGACTTCGGCCAGGGCCTGGCAGAGCGCCTCCGCCGGATCGGCGAGGAGGTCGAGCTCGGCTCGCGCACCCCGCACGACGAGTTCGTCTCCAACCGAGACTGCGCGGAGGACGCCGACATCGTCTTCCTCTCCGTGCCTCCGGCCGGGGTCCGGGACATGTGCCTCAGCCTCGCCGACAATCTCGAGGGCAAGATCGTCGTCAGCGTCGCGAGCCCGATCGTCTTCGAGGACGGGAAGGCGGGCGCCGCGGTGGGAGACGTCTCCCTCGCCGAGCTGGCGGCGCAGGCCGCCCCCAGGGCACGCGTCGTCGCCGGATTCCACACGGTCAGCGCGAAGGCGCTCGCCCGCGTGGACGATCCGCTCGACGAGGACGTGATTCTCTGCGGGGACGACGAGGAGGCCAAGGCCGTCGTCGGCGCGCTCGCCGAGCGCCTCGTCGAAGGCCGTGCGGTGGATGCGGGCCGGCTGGAGGTCGCCCGCTGGCTCGAGCCGCTCACCGCGGTGCTCCTCAACGTGAACCGCCGCTACAAGGTCTCGAGCGGCGTCCGAGTCACGGGGATCCCGTGACGGCCACGCTCCTCGACCGCGACGGCGAGAAGCACGCGAAGGTCGACAGGACGGCGGTCGAGTCGCGCGTCTCGGCCGGCGAGTTCTTCTGGCTCGACATCGAAGACGCCGAGCCGGACGACTTCGCGCTGCTCCGCGACGTCTTCCGCTTCCATCCGCTCGCGCTCGAGGACTCGGAGCATTTCGGCCAGCGGCCGAAGCTCGAGGAGTACGACGACTTCGTCTTCTTCGTCGCCTACGGAGCGGCGCCCCCGCCCGACGCCGACCGGCTCGTCGAGGTGCACATCTTTTACTCGGAGCGCTACCTCGTCACCGTGCGCCGCGAGCACGCGCCGAGCTGCGAGGCCCTTCGCGAGCGCTACGTGCGCCAGCCGGGGAAGCTCGAGCGGCCGATCGTCGTCCTCTACCGCCTGCTCGACAGCCTGTCCGACAGCTTCTTCCCCGCCCTCGAGGACTACGACGAGCGCATCGACGCCGTCGAGGACGACATCTTCCGCGACCCCAGGGACGAGCACCTGCAGGAGATCGTGCGCATGAAGCGGAGCCTGAACCGCCTGCGCCGCGTGGTCGGGCCGCAGCGGGACGTCGCGAGCCAGCTCTTCGGCGGCGCCGCGGTGCTGCCGGGAAGCGATGCGGAGGCCGAGCGCTACTTCCGCGACATCTTCGACCACCTCATCCGCGTCACCGACCTGATCGACAGCTACAAGGACCTGCTCACCGGTGCGACGGACGTCTACCTCTCGATGGTCTCGAACCGGCTCAACCTCGTCGTCGAGCGGCTCACCGTCCTCTCGACGATCCTCCTCCCGCTCATCGTCCTCACGGGCTTCTTCGGACAGAACTTCGGGTGGATGGTGCGCCACGTCGGCAGCTGGGAGGCGTTCGTCCTCCTGGGACTCCTGCTGCCGGTGGTCGCAGCCACGCTCCTCGTCTACTACCTGCGCCGGCAGCAGCTGCTCTAGTGGTCTCCGTCATCCCTTTGACCGGCCTCCCGGAGGTGGAGCCCGGAGACGACCTCGCCGCCCTCCTCGGGGAGGCCGTCCGGCGGGCAGGCGGGTTGGAGGAGGGTGACGTCCTCGTCGTTGCGCAGAAGGCGGTCTCGAAGGCGGAGGGCCGAATCGAGCAGACCGACGACGTGGTCGGGACGATCCTGCGCGAGACGCGCGCCGTGCGCCGACGGCGGGGCGACCTCGTCATCGCGGAGACGCAGCACGGATTCGTGTGCGCGAGCGCGGGAGTGGACAGGTCGAACGCGCCGGGCGACGGGTGGGTCGTGCTCCTCCCGGAGGACCCGGATGCCTCGGCGGCCCGGATCCGGACGGCGCTCGGCGAGCGCTTCGGCCACGTGCCTGCGGTGATCGTCAGCGACTCGTTCGGACGGGCGTGGAGGCAGGGGACGACCGACGTCGCCATCGGTGTCGCAGGGATGCGCCCGCTCCTCGACCTGCGCGGGCAGCACGACGCGCGCGGGTATCAGCTCTCCTCGACGCAGATCGCCGTCGCCGACGAACTCGCAGGCGCAGCCGAGCTCGTGATGGGCAAGGCGAACGGCATTCCCGCCGCGATCGTGCGCGGCTACGCGGTTCCGCCGGGCGACGGCTCGGCGCAGGACCTCGTCATGCCGCCCGACCGCGACCTCTTCCCCTAAGCGCAGCAGCGGCCTTGTGTTTCTCAGTCACAAGGAAAGCCGTGTCCCTTTCAACCCGAGTTGAGGTTCGTTCGACGGTGAATCGTCGAGGGGACTTTGTGCGTGTGAAACACAAGGCTTGGTTCGGGTCGCTCGAAAATGACCGGAACGGGGTTCGCTGAGTCCGGCTTACTGAGTCCGGATTACTGAGCCGGGACGATCCAGGTGGAGCGGGCGTGGGCGACGAGGTCGCCGTCGGCGGTGTAGAGCGCCGAGCCAGCGAGGCGCTTGCGGCCGTCCTCGCCGATGCGCCAGCCGATGACGACGTGCGCTTCGCCCGGCTCGGGCCGCCCGTGGATCGAAGCCGCCATGCGGCCGAGAAGGACGCCTTCGCGCTGGAAGTCGTCGACCGCCCAGCCTGCGGGGCAGTCGAGCGCGGCCCAGACGATCTCCGCGCGGACTCCCGCCGCCGGCGTCCAGGGCGCGGCGACGACGCCGTCGCGGCCCTCGACTGGCCCCGCGTAGATCCCCAGCCCGTCGTCCCGCGCCGGCCCGCAGGTGAAGCAGGTCGGATAGGCGTGGTGCTCGAAGCCGGCGTAGCGCGTCGAGGCCTCCTCGGCCTCCGCGAGGGACACCGGCACCGCCACGTCCGCATCGGAGTGCTCGGCTCGTCTCGCACGCGCGACGACGACCTCGCCGTTGCGAAGCTCGTCTCCGACGATGTCGAGCTGCGTCTCGAGCGGCGGTGGGACGAGCAGCGTGATCTCGAACCCGCCGCCGAGGGCCTCCGAGAAGAGCCCACATGCGTAGCCGCCGTTCGCGGAGCCCGGAGGCCCGTTGAAGCGGGCCGGAATGATCATCGCTCGAGCGTGAGCGTGATGACGCCGAAGGGCGGGCGGGCGTCGGTGTAGACGGAGGCGCCTTCGCCGGTCTGCGCGGTGTCCCAGAGCCGGTTCTCAGCGTAGAAGTCGACGCTCGCGATCTGAGGAAAGCGCTCCAGCATCTGGACGCCGATCTGGTGGACGAGCTCCTGGATCGAGGCCGAGCTTACCTCGGTGAAGGTTGAGATCGCGACGTCGCGCACCTCCTCGGCCGGCGCGCGGTCGGCGAAGTCGGCGTTCGTCCAGCCGACGTTCATGTGCACGAAGAGAGGCCGGTCCTTGGCTTCCGGCAGCGTCGTGTACTCGTCGCGGACGAAGCCGGCGAAGGAACTCCCAGTCAGCCTGATCAGGTGCAGCGCGTTCCACGCCGAGCGCGCCGAGACGACGCCCGACCGGTCAAGGTCGAGCTCGGCGACGGCATAGGCGTCGTAGCGGCGGCGCAGCGCGTTGCCCCGAATGCTCTCGAAGGGGACCTGCTTCGCTGAGACCTGCACGCCCTCCATGTGGTCGTAGCGCTCGAGCAGGCGGCTCCCGATGAGCTCGACGAACTCCTCGAGCGCCGAGCCCTCGTACTCGAGGCTCATCATGTGGACGAAGTTCTTCATCGAGTCCGTCGCGACGATCATCGAGTTGTCGCCTTCGGTGTAGGAGGCCTCGAAGGCGGCGCCGCGCACGATCACGCGTACCTCGCACGCGAACAGGCTGTCGCCCGCGATCCGGTAGACCGAGACCGCGTCCTTGCCGTAGGAGTGGGTTACCGCCTTCGCCATCGGTCGAGTGCGATCGCGACGAGGTCGTCGAGGCCTGCCGCGAGCTCTTCGTCACGCGAGTTTTGCAGGCGCTGGCGGAGAACGGAAAGGACCTCCGCGCGCGGCCGCCCGTCGACGAAGACGACGAAGCGAAAGCCGAACTTCTCCTCGTAGCTTCGGTTCAGCTTCACGAGCGCGGCGAGGAGCGCCGGATCCTCGTCGTAGCCCTGCTCCCTGGCGGCGACCTCGGAGATGTTGACGCGTTGGCCGATCCGCGGGTGCGTGGCGAGCGCCTCGACCTGGACGTCCTCGGGCGCGTCGGCGAGCACCTTCCGCGCCTGGCCGAGCGGATCCTCGAGCTGCGCGAGCTGCTCCACGAAGCGCGAGCGCCCCTCGAAGAGCTCGGCGAGCTCGTCTTCGCTCAGCTGCCGCGGTAGGTCGTGCACGAGTAGGGGGAGACGAGGAGCGGAACATGAAAATGGCCGTCGCCGAGCGCCACCTCGAGCTCGACGCGGGTGAAGAAATCGGATTCGGGGTGGAAGACGAGGCGGTACGGGCCGGGGTCGAGCTCGGCCGCCAGCTCCGCGATCCGGCCGTCGGCGCCGGTGACGCCGGTCGCCACGATCTCTTCGCCCCGGAAGAGCTCGACGAGCACGCCGCCCGCGGGCTCCCCGCGACCGGTGTCGAGGACGTGGGTGGAGAGGGAGGCGCTCACGCGAGGAATCTTTGCGCCTGACGGCGGTGTTCGGCGGCGATCTCGTGCTCCTCGGCGTGGGTGAGGTGGCCGTCGCGGACAACGGCCTCGCCGCCGACGTAGAGCCGGTCGACCCGATGGGGCGCGGACAGGACGAGGCCGGCGACGGGATCGTCCGCCCCCGCGAGCTCGAGGGCGTCCATCCGCCAGACGGCGAAGTCGGCGCACTTGCCGGGCTCGAGCGAGCCGATGTCCGTCCGCCCCAGCACGTGGGCGCCGCCGCGCGTCCCGATCCTGAGCGCGTCGCGGACCGTCATCGCGCCTGCGTCGCGCGCGCGGGCGCGCGCCGCGAGCAGCGCCTGCTTCACTTCGAAGAGGAGGTCGCCGCGCTCGTTCGAGGCCGAGCCGTCGACGCCGAGGCCGAGGGGCACGGAGGCTTTTCGCATCTCCGCGACGGGCGCGATCCCCGCGCCGAGGCGCATGTTGGAGGTCGGGCAGTGGGCGACCCCCGTGCCCGCCGAGCCGAACCGGCTCACGTCCTCGCCGGAGAGGTGGACGCAGTGCGCGCACCAGACGTCGTCCTCGAGCCAGCCGACCTGCTCGAGGTACTCCACCGGTCGGCATCCGAAGAGGCCCTGGCAGTACTCCTCCTCCTCGACGGTCTCGGCGAGATGCGTGTGGAGTCGCAAGCCGAGGCGCCGTGCGAGCTCGGCCGACTCGCGCATGAGCCGCTTGGAGACCGAGAAGGGCGAACAGGGCGCGACGACGATCTGCGTCCAGGCGCCTGGATCCGGCTCGTGGAGGGCGAAGAGGCCCTCCGTGTCGGCGAGCACCTCGTCGGCGTCCTCGACGAGGTCGTCCGGGGGCAGGCCGCCGTCCGACTCGCCGACGTCCATCGACCCGCGGGAGGCGACGAGCCGCACGCCGAGCTCACGCGCGGCCTGGACCTCCGCCTCGACGAGCCCCTTCTGGCCGCGCGGGAAGACGTAGTGGTGGTCGAAGGCCGTCGTGCAGCCGCCGAGGGCGAGCGTAGCGAGGCCTGTGCGCGCCGCAGCGTATTCCGCCTCGCGGTCGACCCGGCTCCAGAACGGGTAGAGCTCGCGCAGCCAGGTGAAGAGGTCGGCCTGCTGCGCCCGCGTCCGCGTGAGCGTCTGGTAGAGGTGGTGGTGCGTGTTGACGAGGCCCGGCGTGAGGAGTGCGCCGCCGAGGTTCTCGAAGGCCTCGGCGGGAGGCGGGTTTCCTTCGCCGACCGAATCGATGAACCCGTCGTCCACGAGGATCCAGCCGTTCGAGAGCTCGGTGCCCGCGTCGTCCATGGTGACGACGTAGGCGTTCGCGAAGAGAGTCCGCATGGAAGGATCCTTTCATGCTGGCGTGCCTGACCACCCGTGAGCGCCTGCTGCTCGGAAGCGTGGGCCTCGTGGTCGCCGTGACCGCTGCGCTCGAATACGGCGGCGGCTCCGACGTGGCCGTGTTCGTCGTGGCCGCGCTCGCGCTGGGCGGCGTCGCCTGGGTCGTCTCCTTCTCGACGGAGGCCGTGGGAGAGCGCTTCGGGCCCGCGCTGACCGGCGTCCTGCAGTCGACGCTCGGAAACCTGCCCGAGCTCTTCGTCGTCCTCTTCGCGCTCTCGGCCGGTCAACTGGTCGTGGCGCAGTACTCGATCCTCGGTTCCCTCTTCGCGAACGCTCTGTTGGTGCTCGGGCTCGTCATCCTCGCCGGCTCGAGGGCTGCCGGCGGGATCATGAGGTTCGGTCGGCGCCTGCCGAACGACACGGCGACGCTGCTTCTCCTCGCCGTCTTCATCATCTCGCTCCTCGGCGTCTCCGACCGGGCAGGCGACGAGGCCAGCAAGCACCAGGTGGCGATCTCCGCGATCGGGGCGGTCGTCCTCCTCTCGGTCTACAGCGTCTGGGTGTTCTTCTATCTCCGCGACCGCGAGGGGACGCACGCCGCCCAGGCGCGGGTCCCGCTGCCGCTCGCGGTGGGCCTGCTCGCCACCGCGGGCGTCGCCGCCGCGCTCGTCTCGGACTGGTTCGTGGGGGCTCTCGAGCCTGCGATCGAGTCGCTTGGGATCTCGGAGGAGTTCACCGGCCTCGTCATCGTCGGCATCGCGGGCAACGCGGTCGAGAACGTCGTCGGGATCTCGCTCGCCGCCAAGGGCCAGAACGAGCTCGCCATCTCGGTCGTGAAGAACTCGGTCGCGCAGATCGCGGCCTTCCTCTTTCCGATGCTCGTCCTGCTCTCGCTCTTTCTGGACACGCACCTGACCTTCGTCATTCCGACGGTCTACGTTGGTGCGCTCTTTCTCATGGCCATCTCGGTCTGGCAGGTGACCCAGGACGGGGAGGCCGTCGCCTTCGAGGGGCTCGCGCTCGTCGGCTTCTACGTGATCCTCGCCGTGCTTACCTTCTACGAGTGAGAGACATCCTCGACACGCTTGCCGCGTGGGACGCCGAGGGGCTCCGCGCGGCCTGGGCGATCCTCGTCGAGACCGAGCGCTCGGCGCCGCGCGAGCCCGGCGCGGCGCTGGCGGTCAACGAGCGGGGCGACGTCGCGGGCTCGGTCACGGGCGGCTGCGTCGAGCCGGCGGTCTACGAGGAGGCGAAGGCTGTTCTCGCAGGCGAGCCCGCGCGCCTCGTCGAGTACGGCATCGAGGACGAGACCGCCTTCGAGGTCGGGCTTCCGTGCGG